>JAURDA010000033.1 GCA_030828165.1 Candidatus Poseidonia sp. | reverse complement strand
GCTCCGTGCCTTCCGGAACTTCGACCTTGAAATACTGCATCAGTCCATCGTACCCGCTCAACAAGCCGTACGCAACGCCCGGCGTCAGTGTGATTGCATCGGCGGGCTCGACGTTGGAGGGTGGGTAGATGAAATCGGCAAGAATCGTAAAACCACGTGCGTTTCGGTACGTGTATGCCGTGATGTAGTAAATGCCGGGCTCAACATCGTAGAGATGAACTTCTTCATCGTTACCTGGGCCGGTTGACCATTCGGATTTTGAGGTGCTTTTCTCGGCCTCTCCGTCAACAGAAACCCCGAAATCACCGTCCTCAAAGAACCAGAAGTCGTCTGGAGCAGGTGGGCTGTAGTAGGAAATTCCGAGATCAACGTTGCCCCGGCCGCCGTACGTGCGAATCCGGAGGTCTGCAAGGGGTTCGGTGACGTTGACGTAATAATACAGCGCACCGTAACCTTGGCCGCTGTCAAAGTTCGCTCCGACCTCTTGATTGGTGACTGCGATGCTCTCCTTGAGTTCGGTCATGTCGTCGAGCGTTGGCGGCGGGTCAGCGACATCCGCTTCCAGAGAAATGTAAAGCTCCGTAAACGAGGATTCAACGACCATGACGAACCAAACCGTTCCTTCATCTGGCCACGACCATTCTTGGTAGGCGAAGCCAAAATCATCCGAAAACGAGCCGTTGTTCACCCACCTGTCCGGAACTTGGTTGAAGCCCACATAAACCGTAAACATCGAGTCCATGTCATCGTTCCAATCGTCAAACATCCATGACGAAGAAAACCACGACAGCGTTCGAGTGTAGGTTTCGACCTCGCTGAAGAACAGCAGAGTATCGCCTTCGGAGGCGTCCTCAACCAAATGCTCCTGGCCCATTTCCAGTTCAACGGCCTGGGCGACGATGCTTCCGTCGGGCATCACCCAATCGGCACCGTGGATGGTCCCGGTGCGGTCAGCGACGTTGTCGTGCGTGGTCGCTCCCTCGCCCTCACCAAACATCCATGTTGTTCGCTCTTCAAGATTGGAAAGGTTGTTTCCGGCGAGGACGGTGATGTTGTCGAGAAGACCCTCGAAATGGGCACAGTCGCAACCGGCACCCATCCGTCCAATGTAGAGCTCATCGCAAGCCAATCCTTGCTCAAAACAATCGTTGGAACCAAAGTCGCCAAGGGGAATATCGGCGTCCTCGTCCAACACCGTTCCTGCCTCATCCCCGTTGATCGAGAAAGCGTAACCCACGCCGCGAGTGACCTCAACACCCACCAAGGTCCAAACGTTTGCTTGGACGGTTGTGTTGGAGGTTGGATGACGAGCAAGGCTGTATTCCGACGCGAAGGCAACACGGTCGTTGCTGAGGTAAAGTCCCCAGCCGTAATCGCCTTTCATGATGATGAATTGATTCCCTTGCACGGAAAACGGATGGACCCAAGCAGAGATGACAACGCTGGAGTCGTTGCTCGTGTCAAGACCGGTATCGTCCGGAACCACAACGTGGTCGGACTCCCCGTCAAAGCGGAGTGCATAATCTGCTCCCGGTCCGATTTCGACCACACCGTAGACCGGGAAGTATTGGGGGTCGTTTTCCAAATCGTTCCAAGTCCCCGGATCGATGTTCCCCATGTTCGTTCCTGCAATGTGGACATAATCCTCATCACCGCCCTCCGAAGGCTGGGCGTCGCCCCAAGAACGATAGAAAAACGGCGTACCGTCGTGCCACTTGAACTCCCCTTCATCGCTTGCATCGTTCAAGCCGATCCACAAATGTCTTGATTGATTTTCCCATGTGCCAAACGTCTCAAAGACCCAGTTGTTTTCATCGCTGTCGTCCACGGTGACAAGAAAGCCACCAAGCGACTGGGCGAAGGAAGCAGCGTCGGTCCACGAGGATGCGGAAAGCAGATGGTAGGTGTTGTTGTTCTGGGGATTGATGGCGGTGTGGAGCACTTCCATCTCCTGACCGGTCTCTTCGGCTGAGGTGACCAGAACGGGCGTTGCGAGACTGAAAAGAAATAGGAAAAGCAAGCAAAGTGCCTTCTTCATGTCAAAAAGCAGACGGTCACCGGCTATTAACGAGTTGGTAAATCGCTTTGCATTTGAAACGCGAAGAAACCGAGCAAAACCCGCTCACAGGGGCTCAAATCCGGGAAATTGAAGGATTGATAAAGTATGCAGGAAGCCATACTTCATGCACGCTGAGGTCCGAATGCGGATTGAGGGTCTTTTGGAGGATGAAGACGATTGGGTGAGCGCCATGGCGACGGTCGCTTGTGAACTCCATCACGGCTTTGACCACTTTCACTGGACTGGATTTTATCGAACCACGGCGCCTGAAGTTTTGAAAATCGGACCCTATCAGGGCGGCCACGGATGCCTCGTCATTCCGTTTGACCAAGGAATCTGTGGAGCAGCAGCCCGGACCGGAACAACCCAAGATGTCCCGGATGTCCACGCACGTCCCGAACATATTGCTTGCAGTTCAAGCACCAACAGTGAAGTCGTGGTTCCCGTCAAGGACAGCAAAGGTGCTGTTGTGGCCGTTCTCGATGTTGATTCGGATACACCTGCTGCCTTCTCTTCCGAAGATGTGGCTTTCCTCGAAGAGGTTTGTGAAATGTTGGGCAAGCGATACCATGCAGTCGATTGAGGCCCACGAGATCGCCCCTTTTCAGCCCAATTTCTTTCCACCGATGCGAAGTTCCGTCTGCAGCGGCATCTGGTGTTCCCAGGCGAACTCTTTCACGATGCGCCACGCTTTCTCCGAGCCTTCGAAATCCTTGACATCGATGATTTTGTTCCGGGTGTTGGCTTTGAACGCAGCTACCGGTTCGGCATTCCTGAACACCAAATACGCTGAACCAAACCCAAACCGCTCTTTCATGATGTCCGTGAAATAAGGTGCGATGGGGTCCGAGGGAGGAAGGACAAAATCCCGTATGGAAGGAATGGATTTGGCTTCTTGGAGCAAGGATTTTCTTCCCCAACAAACCTGATGGAAATCTTCGATCAAGAAGCCTTTGATGAGGGTCTCGTCCTCTTCAAAGGCGTTCAAAACGGCCTTGAGTTCCTCCGGCTTGAACGAAGGGCCAGCGAGTTGGGTCAACTGACGAAGGGTGATGACGGGGAATTTTTCAACCAGTCGACGGATGTACTCTTTCCTCAATTCAGCACGGTCAACACCCTCGGCGACGAAAACACTGCGGAATCCGCCACGGAAATCCTGAACGATGTGCCCCGTCTTCATCAAAGGTTGAATCAATTTACGGAATTCAGATTGGGAAAGGGCATGCCGTTCTTTGAACAAATTCGGATCGGAATGGTTGCTGAAAAAATCAATGATATCGATGAGTTCTTCATCCGGTGGTTGATTTCGGATGGCGAGAATGTTTTGGAAATGTTCGTAACTCGCCCAAACCTGATGACCCCTGAGGTTGATTCCGTGATGGAGCCGATGGGCACTCGCCATGCTCTTCAGGTCGACCCGGTAGAGTTCGGCCCGCCCACGCAGTGCGAAATCGTCCCGTATTTCATCCACTTCCTTCAACGCTAAGATTTCGTTTTCAAGACGTGTGTGCTGATGCAAATGGTGTTGATGGAACAACGCTCGTTCGGCGATTTCTCGGGGTTGGGGGTCCACCACAGCACCCCGAATCATGCGCTCACCCGTCACCTTGAATCCAATGCGTTCAAGGGCCTCTCGTGTGGTTTGGTCAAGTTGAGTAATGGGTTCGCTGTTGAAATTCGACAACACCGACACATCCACCAGCTGCGCAGCGTGATTTTCCAACAACAACTCAAAGGCTTGGCAGAATTCATCCAAATAAGCGGTTGGCACATGCAAGTCTTTGATTTCCAAGTAATCGTTGACTTTGAACATCAAGACCTTTCCAATCGGGTCAACGCCCTTGAAAATCGGCAAATACCAACCGCGGTCCAGGACACTTCTGACTTCCCAAATAAAGCGAGAAACATAGGGATCGGATTGGGTGAGGATTCGAACGGTTCGGTCCTCTCGCCGTGGGCGTTGCAGTTCGTCAACTTCATCTGGGGCACAATAGAATGCCTCAGGTTCGGGAACCAAGGCCATCACTTTGGCGATTCGTCCCTCGCGCTCCAAGTTCATGAGCGCAACCGTGAGTTCTTCAAAGGACCGTGAAACATAGAAGCGCAGGGTACTGGCTTTGACCGGCCCCATTCTGCGCACCACTTCGACCAAGGCATCCTCAAAGGAGAGCGATTCGTACACGTCGGCGACGCGATGGAACAAGGAAAGACGACGACGACGACCGGCGACATCCTCGAATTGTTTCACGACGAGCATTTGCCGTTCCAAATTGTTCAGGGCATTTTTCAAATCCCGCTGAAGAGCACGATGCTCGTCACCTTTCGGATAACCTGCCATGATCTCTTGCCGCGTGACGTTTTCTCCCGGTGGGATTTTTGTTAGGATTTCTTCTTCCATCGGGCCGATGTAAGGCTCGGGTTTCAAGCCGAGGAGCACCGGGATGTTTCCCTTGGTCGTGTAACCAATACGGTTGTGAAGCAGGCGGCCCATGATCACGTCCGAATCGAGTTGCACATCGGACCAATCGTTGAAGGCGAATTGGTCAATACGGTAGAGCAACTCTTGTTGTTTTTGGAACAAAACGTGTTCGTTGAAGGCCGTAAAACTGTCAGGATATTGGTGGAAGGATTTGTCCAATACCATGTTTTGAATCCAACGGTACTCAACGACTTCTTCTTCACCACCCGTCAAACGGTGTTCGTCTATTTTCAGAATGTACTCGGCATCGTTGGTTTGCGTGAAAAATCCAACGGAAATGACGTTTCGTCCTTCGAGTTCATGCAGCGCTCGTTCGATCAAACCTTGAGGGAAGGGTAAACGCTCAACCATTTCCTCCGAGGCTTTTGGCCCCTCAGAACCGAGCATCTCAATCACCTTCACCCGCAGGGCTTCCTGAGGGTCGCCGAGCTCGCGCTCTTCCCATTCAACGGGTTTCGTGCCGTCAAACTTGGTTGCGATCTTGTACGTAAGGCCACGCGTGTGCAATTCGAGAAGGTTCTCGACATCTTTTCCACCGGCTACGGCAAGGCAACCGAGCGTTCCGTGAATTTCAGCCATGTAGGGCGTGAACCATTTCCCATCCAGTTCATCCTGACCCGTTCCCTCGAGCTTGGTAATTTTACCAGCCTGGCAGAGTTCCTCCACCCAACCTCGGATGGTTTCCAAAGGTACATCGTTCAATTTCTCACGGTACAACGGGTTGTTGAATTGGCGGTCAAGCCCACCCCCGTGGCTCATCAACCGGTGCAGTTCTCGTGCATTGGTTGGAACCGGAGCCTTTCCGAGATAATATTCCGTCAATTGTTCGCTTGACAATTCGGTGGCGAGGGACCGAGTTCCCAAAAGACGTTGAAGAATCGAGGGGTCAATGTCCTTGACCAAGAACGCCCGAGTTTTCATGGACATCAAATCTTCAAACGCCGACATGAACAACGACATGCCCAACCTCGAAGGAACGACGACCTTGGTGTGAACGATGCGAGCAGAACCGGTGCTGCAGGCCTCAAGGAATTGTTCAAGGCCAATCAGGTCAATATCGCCAAAGAGAATCTCGTTTTTGGCTTCCCGCATCAACAAACTTCCGTCCATGCTTCGGTGCTTCTGAAGAAGCGCTTCGGCTCGCTGCTGGAATTGTTGAGGGCTGATTTCTTCCGCACCCATCCTTTTGGGAATGATGAGCGAACGACCGGAAACCTCTCGGAACCGTTTGGCAAAGATTTGCGTGTTGATGATGTAGCGTTCAATGACATCGACGTGATTGTTATCTCTGAACGCCGTGTACATCGACCCGGGGTCAACCTCTTGAGACGTTTTCAATAACAATCCGTTTTCATCAAAAGACATCTCAATGACATTGATGCTGTTGGCCTCGGCAAGACCGGCCATGAAATAGCCGAGGGCGGTGTTGAAACCACGACCTCTGCACGTGGTGATCATGTACGTCGGGAAGGAACCGCTGACAACCTGTTCGATCAAGATACGATGAGGGTCGGGGACCTGGAAGGAATCCAAGGAATGCTCCTCAAGGTGGCGAGCAATCGCGTTGGCGACTTCGTTTGAAAGTCCGTACACGTCTCGCAGCAGCACCCTCGGATCGTTTTCTCGGCGTAGCGAGACCATGCAGTGACCAATGAGGTCTTGGAGCGCTTGAGACAACTCACGACTTCGGCTGCGGGCCTCTCCAGACCACGACGGGATGGTGGGTCGGTGCCCCGTGACGCTCGTCACGTTCACACGGGTTCCTTGGATGTTGGTGACTCGGTAGGTTGACCCACCCAACAAGATGACGTCCCCCGTTCTCAAATTTGAGACGAAGGAACCCGAGAGTTTGCCCAATATGGAGCCTTCTGCATTGAACACCAAGTACGAATTGTCGGGAGCGATGGTACCGATGTTGGTGTAATAGATCATTCTGGAATAGCCGCGCTTTCCGAAGATGTTTTCCTCCCAATCCACCCAAACACGCCGCTCTTCTTCGAGCATGTCCAAAACTTCAATGAAATCGTCGTACTCAAAATTTCGATACGACCAAGAATTGACGATGATTTCGTAGGCTTCGTCAATATCAAGATCGTTGATAATCACCAATCCGATGATGAATTGGGCCACCACGTCCAAGCAATTCTGGGGGAAATCCAAGCGGTCCATGTCTCCGGTTTGAATCGCTGCCTGCAGCGCAGCGAGTTCCAACAAATCATCCACGCTTTGAGGCAGGAACCGGGCCCGTGGAATACCCCCTACATGGTGGCCTGCGCGGCCGATACGTTGGAGGGCGGTAGCGATGTCTCCCGGGCTACCAACCTGGAGCACCAAGTCCACCGAACCAATATCAATTCCCATTTCCAAAGAAGAGGAGGTGACAACCGCTCGAAGATGGCCGTACTTCAATCGCTTTTCAACGTCCAACCGGATGTTCTTGTCCATTGACCCGTGATGTCCGGCAACCAACTCTCCGAGGAACGGCCTTAGCTTTTGGACGATGGTTTCGGTCATTTTTCGTGTGTTGGCAAACACGAGCGTGGTGGTGTGTGCGCTGATCAAGTCGGCAATGGCTTCAATGTTGTATTCCAGGATTTTCAAAACCGGTAAATCGCTAAATTTAGGGTGGGTGATGAGAATGTCCAAATCGAGCTCTCGAGAGCCGGATATTTTTGCAATCGAAACCGCACTGCTTTGGCCTCGTGCCTCCCGGTCATCGCTGCTCACAAGGTATTCAGCGACCGTTTCCAACGGTTCCATCGTGGCCGAGATTCCGATTCGTTGGACGGGGTTCTTGAGCAAAGAATCAAGCAACGAGAGGGTCAACGACAAATGGACACCGCGCTTGGTGGGCACCATGGAATGCAATTCGTCAATGATCATGTATTCGACTTCGCTGACGATGGGTTGGAACCGTGGAGAGGTGATAGCGATGGCGAGGCTTTCAGGCGTCGTGATGAGGATGTGCGGCGGATTTCTCAACATCTTTTGACGGTCCGATTGGGACGTGTCCCCTGTTCGCAAGCCGACACGAATCTCTTGGGCTCGGTCGGGCAAATAGTTGGCTTTGATTTCTTCAAGTGGGCCGATCAAGTTGCGTTGAATGTCGTTAGCGAGGGCCTTAATGGGCGAGATGTAGACCGCATACACCTTTTTTTCCAATTTTTTGTCCAACGCAAGCCGGACCAATCGATCGATAACGCTCAAGAACGCAGTAAGCGTTTTTCCAGAACCCGTGGGCGAGCACAACAGAAGGTGTTTTTCCTCCATAATTGCGGGAATGGCGAGTTTTTGGGGTCGAGTGAAATCAGGAAATTTATCCCGAAACCAATTGCGTACCGGAGCACACAGGCGCTCGTACAAAGCTTCGGATTCAAGTGGTGAATCCAAATACTCAATTTCAGCCATTCTTCTTTTCACGCCCTATTAAATGGGAAGGGGGAATATTGTTTTCTTAAAGTTTTGCCTTTTAAAAAAAACATCATGCCCAACGAGTCGGCCGTTTTTTCCATCGAAGAACCGGCACCGTTGTTTGCGGTTCGTTGGCCTGGAGAAGGGGTGAGTCCAAAGCAAGAGGTGGTACGGCAACCTCATGCAGCGCATCGGTTGGGCATGAGCCGATGCACGAAAGGCATCCAACGCACCGATTTTCCTCAACGACCACCGGTCGTTTTGCATGTTTGCGTCCGGGGGGGTTCTCCACCAAGGGGAGGAGCGCTTCAAACGGGCAGTGGTAGATGCAGAGATCGCACCCGGTGCAGTCGTCCTGTACGATAGCGACCATGGATTGGCCCATGATTTGAAAGCAAGGCCTCTTGCTATAATGATGTGTCTTTCAAACAAGGTGACGGGGTAAAGAAAGGCGGTGAAGTTCATAGAGGCCTCGTCATAGCCACACACGAGGGCGACCATCGTGATGGATGAAGAACGACTCGACCGCTTGAACGGCATGCTCAAACGGCGCGGTTTTCTGCTTCCCTCGTTTGAAATTCACGGCGGTTCAAAAGGCCTCTACGACTTCGGTCCAGTCGGTGGAAGGATACGGTCAAAAGTCAATCAAGAATGGCTCAATCACTGGCTTCAACTTGGAAACGTGGTCGAAATCTCGTGTCCAACCGTAACGCCCTACGCCGTCTTGGAAGCGAGCGGGCATGTTGGTGAATTTTCTGATTTCATGACCCAATGCACGGCCTGTGAAGAAGCAAGTCGAGCTGACACCCTCCTCGAACCCTACCACCCGAACCCGGATGCATTGAAGCGAGATGACCTTCAGACGGTCCTTACCAAAGAAGGGCCTGCTTGCCCAGCATGCGGCGAAGTCTCGTGGAGCGAAGTTGTTGCACAAAATCTTATGTTCAACACGACCATCGGAGCAGGCGCATCCGGACGCCCGGGTTTTCTTCGTCCCGAAACCGCTCAAGGCATGTTCACCTCGTTCAATGCCCTCTACCGACATTTTCGCGAACGCTTACCTTTCGGCGCAATGCAGGTTGGAAAAGGATACCGAAACGAAATTTCACCCCGCCAAGGGATGATTCGCCTGCGAGAATTCAACATGGCTGAATTGGAATATTTTATCGATCCACAATCCCCTACAAACGACGATTTGACCCCGTGGGACACCACCCCGTTTTCACTCGTTCCCGATGGCCGAGGTCCGGTTGAGATGACCTTGAGTGCTGCCTGCAAGGAAGGCGTAATTCGCCATTCAACGGTTGCACGATTCATGGGCATCACCTTCGATTTCTTGCAGGCCGTTGGTATCGACCCCAAGCGAATACGGTTTCGACAACACGAAGGCGATGAGATGGCCCATTACGCCATGGATTGTTGGGACGCCGAAATTGAAGGCAGTTATGGCTGGATTGAATGCGTCGGCATCGCCCATCGAGGATGTTATGACCTCGAAAGTCACGAAAAGGCTACCGGAAAGACGCTTCGAGCCCGCCGTGATTTTGATCAACCCCGCACCATGATCGATGCATGGACCATCGACGGGGCAACCGCTGGTCCAGCGTTCAAGGCCAATGCCGGCTTGGTGAAGGCCGCCGTGGAAGCCCTGCAAAAAGAGACCGAATTCCCGGTATCCCTCACGCTCGCAAACGGTGATGTTGTGGAAGTTGCAGAAGAACATGTCAAACCAAACCAGAAAACCGTGAAGGAAACCGGTGAGTGGTTCATTCCCCATGTCATTGAACCTGCATTTGGAATCGATCGAATCATCTGGCACGTCATTGACCATGCCTACGCTGAGTTGGAAAAGAACGGCGAAACCTACACGGTGATGAAGTTCATGCCAACCGTCGCTCCCGTCGACATCGCAGTGTTTCCGCTCTATGAAAAGGACGGCATGGGCAAAACCGCTGCTGAAATTCACCACCGATTGTGCGCACGAGCGGGCACCGTTTCCATGTACGATGCAAGCGGTTCGATTGGTCGCCGGTATGCGAGAGCCGACGAAATCGGCATCCCCCAATGCGTGACGGTCGACCACCAAACCCTGGAGGACGGGACGGTCACGCTGCGAGATCGGGACAGCGGAGAACAGGTTCGCGTGCCGATGGACAGCCTGTGATGGTCACGAACACGAACGGGAGTTTCAGCCTCCATGCGGGTGAAGGTTGAAGAACCCTCCAATGGATTTCCAAACGATGCAGCAGCCCAGCGATTGGACCGAGCGGCATCGCCCCCGTTCAGAACAGATGTTGGAAGGCAACGACGTCCAGCGAAGAAAAATTCGTGCGTGGTTGGACGAATGGCAAAAAGGCGTTCCCAAGAAGAAAGCCCTGTTGTTGGTCGGGCCTCCCGGTGTTGGAAAAACAACGGTCGCTCGGGCGATCGCGGAGGACATGGGTTGGAACGTCGTTGAGTTGAACGCAAGCGATGACCGAAACGCTGCCGCCATTCGCAAAGCAGCCACGAGCGGAGCCATCCATCGCTCGCTCTTCCACGACCCTACCGCCCCACCTTCTCGCACGCTTGTGTTGCTCGATGAGGTGGACCACCTGAGCGGAGGACTTCGCCAAGTGAGCCAAGACCGAATCAATCGGGCGATGGCGGGCGAAGAAGGCCCGAATGCATCCCTTACGGGAGACTCGGGAGGGAAAGCCGAATTGCTCCGCCTGCTCGAACAAACAAAACAGCCCGTGATGTTGGCTTGCAATGAAGAAATGGGCTTGTGGGGACGCAATTCATCATGGCGTTCAACCCGAGACCGATTCTCAAAACATGTCCAGAAAATCAATTTCGTACGAGCCAGCGACGAGGCGCTTCGCCGAATTGCACGCCGGGTTCTTCGGGAAGAAAACATCGGGTTTGACGATGATGCTATCGACACGTTGGCCCGAACCAACCACGGCGACCTCCGAGCCTTGGTCCGTGACCTCCAAGTGATGACGGCCGGCTTGAACGGCCAACCCTTGACCAAATCAACCGTGCTCAACCACGTTGAAGCCAGCCAGCGGGACGTCACGGTGGAAATTTTCCCGGGCCTCGAAAACCTCTATAGAATGCGTGCCTCGCAGGAAGCATCCAACCTCATCCGAACCATTGACAAAGAGCCACAGGATTTCCTTGCCTGGGTCCATTGGAACAACGCCTCCCTCTTCACGGACGCAACGAGCGTTCGGCGAGGCAGTCGAACGATGGTGCAAGCTGATCGGAACTTCATGGGGCGTTTCATCAACCAAGCCCACCGCTCAACGTACTGGACCCAGCACCTCAGTGCCCTGTCAGCCTCGGTCGCCAACCACGTCCCGCTGAAAGGCAAATTGTATCCAAATTACCCACACTTTCTACGACGCAGCGGTTCCGTGGGCCGAGGCGGGATGATCGGGAAATTGGCCGAATGGTGCTCAACCAGCCAAGTTACGACGAGAGAAGACTTCCTCCAACCGCTTCTCACCCTCGCACAACCGGATTCAGCCTTGGGCAACCCCAAGCATTTCACCACCTCGATTCATCTTGGTTTTACCGCCGAGGAGCACCTTTCACTCACGGGCATGGCCAAATCACGACGCTCGTCAAAAGAACTCATGGCGGCTTACGACGCTGCCTGGCTCAAACACGAAGCGGAAACAACCCGCCCAACGCCTGCCGAGGAACACGATTTTGAGGAACATGAAGGGAAAATCCCGCCTCAAAACGACGAGGTCAACCAGGATGACGGTCAACCACCCGCAGGTCAAACGACCTTGTTTTGATGAGATTCATCCTCGTCTCGGTCGAGCATGCGTTTCACGACGGCCATCCCTTGCCGCTCGCCATCGGACTTGTCCTCGCGACGCCAGTTGTGAGGGTGAAGCAAGATGATGGCGGTCAGCAATTCCAATCGCCCGAACCACATCAAAATCGATGTGAAGAGAAGAGCACCGGAATTCATGGTCGCCCACGTTTCCTCTGGCCCGTAATCCCCGAGCGTCGGCCCGGTGTTCCCCAACGAACTCGCCACGACCATGGTCACGCTCTCAAACGATGCGTCCGGCATGAAAACGGCCAGGATCACGCTTGAGAGGAAGAACAAACCGACCCACACGAAGAGCATGCCGACGATCAAGCCAAGTTGTTTGTCCTCAACCACTTCACCGTTCATCCGAATTTGCTGAACTTTCCGAGGTTGAGCGATGCGAGCAAGTTCACGCATGGCGATTTTGAAGGCGATGTTGACCCTGAGCAACTTCAAACCACCAGCGGTTGAGCCTGCGCTTGCCCCAACGACCATGAGAATGAAGAGGATGATGTGAGCCACGAGGGGCCACGATTCATCCATGTAATTGGTCGAGGTGTATCCCGTGGACGTACCGAACGACACCGCCTGGAAAACGGCCTCTCGAATCCCGATGCTAAGGCCAACACCGGAGGTGAACAACGCCAATTTCAAAGCCAGAATAGCGATGATCATGTAGGCGAGGTAAAGCCGGAATTCCTCGTCTTTGAAGGCTCGTCCAAATTCGCCCTCCCTCACGAACCACAACAGAGCGAAGTTCACTCCCGCCAAAAACATGAATACGACGATGATCGATTCAACAAGCGGTGAATCGTAGTAACCGATGCTGCTGTCCCGAGTGGAGTATCCCCCCGAAGGCATGGTCGTGAGGGCGTGGTTCACCGAATCGAAGAGGTCCATCGCCCCCGTGAAGTAGAGCAATAAAAATTCGGTGAGGGTAAGAAAGAGATACAGACCCCACAGAGCAAGCGCTGTTTGCTTGAGTTTTGGGCGCAAGCGGGAGAGGGACGGGCCGGTCAATTCTGCACGAGCGAGCGCCATGCCTCCGCCAATCACCCTGCTCAGAATCATCATCCCGAGCATGATAATCCCCATACCACCAAACCATTGGGTGAGAGAACGCCAAATCAACAAGCCACGAGGCTGCGCATAAATGCAATCCGGCGTGGTGCCGGGGATGCAGTTCGGACTCATGGAGTGGGAAATAACCGTCGCCCCTGTCGTGGTAAATCCCGACATGGATTCAAACCAAGAATTCACGAAACCACGAGCGATGTCAATGAAGGCCGCTCCATCCGTGAGTGGACCAACGAACATACCACCAAACCAAAACGGCATGGCACCGATAAAAACCGTCACCGGCCAAACCAAGCCAACGCCGACAAAGGCTTCCAAATCTCGAAGACGTTCTGCAGAATTCGTGCGCGTGAAAAACGCGAGCATAACGGTCCCCAATCCAGAACTGATGGCAACCGCAGGCAGGAACGCCTGAATTGCAAGTTCCAACCCGTCAAGTTTCCACGTGATGCAAAAACAAGCCGCGAGGGGAATGGTCAACGCCACAAGGGTCCAACCCAAGATCAAGTTGAGGACGTCGTAACGCATGGTCACACCTTGAATCGCTTCTGGGCTTCCGAAACCTTCTCCCTCAGACAAAAGACGACGACTCGGTCGTTCTCCAACAGCAGTTCATCGGGCCGGGGCTCCAACGAACTCCATGAACCCGAGAGGTTTTGTCGCTTGATGAAGGCAGGACGAAGCCAATCGGGGAAGTTTGCATCGCGTACCTGCTTCCCGGCAAATTTAGCTTTCTCCGTCACCTTCAGCGTGATTCCAACGACGTTCGGAATTTCAGCAAGAAGGGAGAAATGACCCGAGGTGCTCTGGTAGATGTGCGTCAATATATTGCTCACCGCAACTCGGTGTCGGTCAACAGCAAACGAAATCCCCATGCGTTGCGTGACCTTCACCAAGTCTGCATCGTTGAGCATGAGGCCCGTATGCGGCACACCGAGGTCGGACAAGAGGAGAACAGCGGCGATGTTCGCGTGATCGTCAGAGAGCGCGCTCAAAGCGACATCGAATTTTTCAATGGAAATTTCAGCGAGCACTTCCCGGTCAAGATGGTCGCCGTGGATCACCTCCAAATTCGGATGACCTCCAATGCTCGAACCTGAGAGTTCATTTGCAAGGTTCAAATCTCGTTCAAGGACGGTGACATGAGCCTCGTGATTCAGCCAATCCTCCGCCATTTTCGTGCCGTTTTGGGTGGCTCCAACGATCACGACCTTGGGGTGCTCTGGGAAGCTCGTCACCTCATGCCCAAAGGTGATGAGGGCTGGATTGAAATTGTCCAATCCAACAACGGCCACCGCAATTCGATCCCCGATTTCAAGGATGCTCTCATCGGTTGGAATGAAGCTTTTCTGACCCTCTCGTTTCACGCCCACGATGTTTGGTAAGCCGTGAACGAAGTCCTCTTTGACTTCACCGAGGGGGCGAGCAACAAGGTTCCGAGCCGTTGGCGCAATGTCGAACTCCAAAACGTAAGCATCGTCTTCAAAATTCACCACCTCTTCAAGATCGGTTGAACGAAGCCCGGCGTTCAAGCGTCCAATGGCACCGCGTAGGGGGTTGACGACGTGGTCAACGTTCGCCCACTTGGTCAAGTTCCCGTTACGGAACTCGTCGATGTAATTTGAGTCCCGCAAGCGGCAAATGCTGGAGAGGACACCCTTGCCGCCTTCAGCAACGTAGGCATGCTCTGCCATGGCACAAGCGATGAGGTTGGCCTCATCCGAGGGGGTGGCCGCTACGAACACTTCGGCGTTCGCAATACCCGCTTCAAGCAATTTCTGCCGAGAGGTGATGCTGCCGTGAATGACAAGACAGTCCAGCCCCTGGGCCGTAGCCACCGCCCTTGAATCGTTGTCGATGACGACGAGATCGTATTTGTCGTTGGCCAACGATTTCGCCAAGGCGATTCCAACGCGACCTGCCCCCCCGATGATGATTCTCATGATTTCACCTCAACCAAGCGATTCGGGGTACATCTTGACCTTGTATGTACCACCCGAAAACACCACGTCTCCCAACGTCTCGAAACTTCGTTGCCGCTCAATGCTGCCTGAATCGTACGTAATGCTCCGAACGGGGTGATAATATTCGTAAGCCAACGTCCCCGAGGGGTCCGCCTCTTCGACCCAGTCCACGTAGGCTGTTGGCGTTGCCAGAAGCCATTTGTTGTTCACCACGTCAACCTGACCTTCAACGAAACAACTCTGAAGAGCAATGTTCCGCTCTTCGCACCATGCATCTTTGAGGGGCAGTTGGATGTAGCCCCAAGCGTGAGCCTCCCATCCCTCGTTGGAATAGAAGGGGTCACCAAGCACGCCAAAAGCGTACCAGCCGGGAACCCCTCGAGTCCGCATGATGCTGAAAAAGGCGTTAGTTTGCTCGTCACAATCCCCCGTTTTTGCGGCGAGGCACTGGGGGCCGGACCTTGCCGTTGCCGGAGCATCACGATCGTAGGAGACGTAGGCGTGCAGATAGTCAAACGTCGCCCGAGCAAAAGCATAGGCGTTGCTTGAAGAACCCTCCGGAAGGCTTGATGCGATGGCGTCGGCGGTGCTGACGACCAAAGCGTCCTGAGCGTCGATGGCGTGGTTGCTTACCGGCGGGTCTCTGTAGTACCACTGTTCCCCTCCAAAATCGCTTTGTCGAACACCGTTTCCTCGCTGGGCGATGTCAGCAAATGTACCGGAATTCTCGACGTTGATTCCCGTGGATTTCCCTGCGATTCGGGCGTCCACCCGTCCGTCGTCCCACCACGAAAACGAGGTGGACTTGACTTTCACTTGGAACGAATACCGGACCGATTCGCCAGAATTCATGTTCACTCGTACTTTGATGCACTTGGCAACGGGACATTCCTCATCACCGGTTCCGACGCTCGGCCACCAAACTTCGTGACCGGTGTTGGTCGTGATGCGGTTGGCGTACGATTTATCGGGCAGGCCATCAACAGGGACGTTGATCGCCTGACCGTCAACCACAAGGCCAAGTTCGAGTGTTTCCTGGAGCACGATGGCCGGTTGGTCCCCGCCCTCCCCTAACGTGGTGAATTGGGTGGAAGAGGTGAGGGAGGATCGGAGGACCGGCGGTATGAGGATGCTCTCCGTCACCACGCCGGTCCCTCCTACGCCCGACATGGAGATGTCTGCGTTTTTCGCCAGCGTGTAGGTGGCTTCGTTTGGATAGACGTGATAGGGTGCGAGTTGAGATTGAAGGAATTCCTCCACACCGCCAAATTCTCCAAAAATGGCTTCCTGGGCTTGCGGAGAAAGCATGACGAAGGCCACCAAGCCGAGCATGACGACGCTGCGAAACCTGTTTTTCCGCCGCTTCATGATGTTTCGTTGCCGACCCGTGTGGGTTTGAACAACCCCTCGGTGGGAGGGCTTCTGAGCCATTTTGTAGGCGGTAGCACGGTTGCCTTTCATGCTAAACTGCTGTTCCATGCGGTAACTCGAGCGGTCCCCTTGGGGAAGAACTCGGCCGCACGAATAACAAATCGTATCGCTGGGCAGCGCCGTGCTGCGGCAATACGGGCAAGCACCCATGCCCTTTGGCTCGGCTGGCGTCGTATAACGATTCCTCAAGATTACCCGCTTTCAAAAGATGGATGGCCCATGGCCCCCATCGCTCAAAATATCTTTTCAATGTTTTAAGCAAGTTTCACCTTACTCTTCCCCATCCGAAGAATTGGGGCCTTTTATGAACCCTTGGGACGGCAGGGCCCGAGCGGAGCGAGCTTGTTCGGCCCAAAGACGTCGAAGTCGTCGCCGTCCTTCCTTCGGAACGGATTCCCATATCCACGTCTCGGCCGAGGGAGCAGCGAGAAACAAAAATGGCAGAATGAACACCCAACCAACGGGTTGGAAGACAACAAAGTACAACGCAACCAAGAGGGAAGCCCGCCAAAATGCTGACCGCAAAACCGCTCCCCACCGGCGACCTTGGAGCATCATGTATCCGTGGCGAGCCGTGATGAGGGCTTCTGCGCGTGGCGTCACAATCGATACCAGAGCGATGTTGGCAAGACCTGCGACCGTGAAGATGTCCTCAAACTCAAACATCCTGAACATCATGACCATGGCCAGCATGCCGCCGATTGCTAGGCCGAGAGCCCACCCGCTGGTCGGCTGCGAACCCCCGCGTCGAACTCGAGAACGTCGCAGCAAAAGGTGGGCAAAAACGGAAGCGAACAGGGTCACGATCATCAACGAGATGATGTTCAGCCCTGTGTAGACGCTGTCGCTGCTGATGACCGTCGTGTAATACGGGCGAAAGAGGAGACCATCGGCCATGACCGCATAGGCGCCTCCAAGGACGATGCCCCAAAACACCTGACTCCAGGCCGTTGGAAGGTCGTAAAATCCAGCAAACTTGGTCATCACGCCACGCCAGCCAAGCGTCATGCCGATGAGGGCGCAGAAACTCGAGAGCTGGAAGAGCACGAGTTCTGAAACCATGCCCGTGCCTGCATGCCTCCCTTCATGAAACCCTTGGCTGGAAAGAGGTCAAGGGTGTCATTCAAACACCTCGGCCAACTCGGCCGTCCATGGCTCGCCTGTTGTTGTTCGGCGGAAAAGGTGGCGTTGGGAAAACCACAACCTCGTGCGCCACGGCTGTTTGGCTGGCGGACGCGGGCCTTCGCGTGCTGCTGGTTTCAAGTGACCCGGCGCATTCAACCTCGGACTCGTTGAACGTTGAGTTGGGGACCGTTCCCACCGAGGTCGAGGGTGTTCCGGGCCTGTATGGTTTGGAAATGGACCCTGAGGCGAAATTGTCCAACTTGCTGCCCAAGGTTGGGGAAGCCATGAACAACATGAGTTCGAACGGCATGGGCGGCTTGGGTGGCCTCGGTATGATGCTGGACCCGTCCGCAAAAGAGGAGATGGAGGATTTACGTTCGGACATCAAAACCGCCGACATGATTCTCCCCGGCCTCGACGAAGCCTTGGCCTTCGACGAGTTGCTCAAGCACATGGAAAACCCGACGTGGGACGTCGTGGTGTTTGATACGGCTCCCACGGGACATACCTTGCGCTTCCTCTCGCTCCCCGAACTCATCGAAGCGTGGTCAGGCAGGTTGCTCCGCTTGATGCGCGTCTCGGGCGGTCTCCGGTCAATGCTGTTTGGACGAAAAGAGAGCGATGCCATGAAAGAAGAACTTGAGCGCTTTCGCCGACGGGTGCTCCACGTTCGGCGTGTTCTTAGCGACCCGTCCACCTCCGCCTTTACCCTGGTCACCATTCCCGAGCGAATGGGGGTGAACGAGACCCTGCGGGCTCATCAATCGCTCAAAGAATACAACCTCCCCATCGGAGGTTGCCTTGTCAACCGAATCACCCCTGAGTTTGACCACCCGTTCCTTCAGCAACGAAGGGAACAAGAACTGGAGCGAATTGAAGAATTGGAAGCAGCGCTGGAAGAGGTCAACGTGGGTCGTCTCGACCTTGCCGACCACGAGATCGTGGGCGTTGATGCGCTTCGTCAGGTCGGCAAGACCCTCTACGGGGATGTCGTTGCCCTTCCCGACGCGATTGGACCGCACGCCATTGGCCAGGTGCTTCACCATCGCATCCACCGAGGAATGGTGAGCGAGTTCACCGAAGAAGGGGAACGTATTCACCTCCACTTTCCCGGTCTTGAACGCAACGATCTGTCCCTGCGAAGCGAGGAAGGTGTGCTTTATGTTGGCGTGAATGGCCGTGAACAGAGCATTCCCACCGCCTCGCAGGTGAAAGCCAGTCAAGTTCAAGCCTCCCTCGAGGACGATGTCCTGTCGTTGCTTGTTCCAAAGGAAGCATCCCCGTAAGGGCATGGTTTGAAATGGGTCAACCTTGACGCCCCATCATGGCTCTTGAAGGCTTATCGCGAGGAATCTTTCGCTCGCTTGGCCTGCTCAAGAACAAACGCAAGTTGGACGAGGAAGAACTGCGAGAAATGACGCGAAGCCTTCGCCGAGCACTCCAAGAAGCCGACTTCAACATTCGACAAACCAAGGACATCGTCGACCGGCTTGAATCCAGAATGCGAGAGGAGGAACCTCGTCCGGGCCTCAACATGCAAACCCACGCCATGAACATCCTCTACACGGAACTGGTGAGAATTCTCGGCCCGCCCACCGATTTCCAACCGAGAGGAGCCACCCTTCTTTTGGTGGGATTGTACGGGCAAGGAAAAACCACAACGACGGCCAAATTGGCCGAATGGTACCGCAAAAAGCACGGCCTTCGCGTGGCGGTGATCGAAGCCGACGTGCACCGTCCCGGTGCGTACGCCCAACTTTCCCAATTGCTTGAGGAGACCACCGTCCAAGTTTACGGGGAGCCGGAAACAAAGGATGCTGTCACCATCGTCCGTAACGGGTTGGCTGCATGTGCTTCGGCAGACCTCGTGATCGTTGACACGGCAGGCCGGCATCAACTCGATGAAGAACTCGTCCAAGAACTGGAAAACATCGCCGGCCTCACACGAGCAACCGACCGATGGTTGGTCATCGATGCTCAAGTTGGACAGGCTGCTGGCCCCGTCGCCGCTTCGTTCCATTCCCTCGCCGGCGTAACCGGAATCGTCATCACGAAATTGGACGGAACCGCCCGAGGCGGTGGAGCCCTCTCCGCAGTGGCTGCAACAGGAGCGCCCATCGTCCACATTGGTGTTGGTGAGCGAATTCAAGATCTTGAGAAATTTGAATCGGACCGCTTTATCTCCCGCTTGCTTGGAATGGGCGACATTCAGGGGCTCATTGATTTAGCCCCAGAAGACATGGATGAGGAA
>JAURDA010000032.1 GCA_030828165.1 Candidatus Poseidonia sp. | reverse complement strand
CAGGTCTTCGGAAGGTTGTCAATGGCGGGATGATGCCGGGGTCCTCCTTATACCCTTTACGAACATGTTCGGCCGAACATGTTAGGGGCTCTGGCGCCGAATCTCGTCCGTAAAGGCGTTGAACACCGCTGATTCAATGCGTTGCAACTGGTTGGAGAGGGTCGATTTTGCAACCTCGAGCAGGCCTGCCAGTTCGGTGAGGTTGATTCGGCGAGGGACGTCCCAGTAGCCTTCTCGCGAGGCGATTTCAAACACTTCCCGTTGACGAACGGTGAGCAAGCGTGAAGTCGTGCTGCGCGTGGAAAGCAAGCGATGGGGGATTTCATCCGAACGAAAGCGGTTGACGAGGGTTCGCATCTGTTCTCGGCTTCCCTCGACGGTCCACTCAACCCACCCGTCCCGAACTTCAAACGGGGTTCGAGGCACCACGCCGAGATCCACCAGAGGGCGAAGAAAACCTCCGCCACCGGCTGAAATCGTGACGCTGAAGCGCCCGTCCTCAAGAGGGACGCACTCATCGATGCCGTCGTGTTGTTCGACGGTCGAATGTACCCCTTCGCTGCTCCAACACCGAGCGGTTCCACGCCCTCGGCTGAGCGGCATGTGTTGCTCGATGCGAAGGGTCGCAGAGGGGTGCGTTCGGGTGACATCACCCGCCCAATGGCCTTCAGGGAGGCGAACATCCAACCGCAGTTGCTGGGCCATGCTTTCGCCTCGTCATCACAGGGGTCGTTCTCGTTCCGAGCGCACCACGGTTTTGCCAGCGACGTCGATGAGTTCGTTGAACGTGGTCGTGTGGGTGGCGCCCACGTTCACGCCCGGCAAATAGCCGTCGCACACGCCGGAGGCGGCGAAGATGGCATCCTCGCTCTTGCACAGGTCGTGAGCTTTCCACAATCGGGTGAGGTCGTCCCCAACCATCGTGCCGGCTCGTGCTTCCTCTTCGGGTGAACGGAACACAAGACGACCCTCAAACATCCCGCCCACGCCCCGAATGGCCGTGGCGGAAATGACGCCTTCGGGTGCAGCCCCGATGCCCATCAGCATATCGAACGGACCGTCGTCTTTGGCCGCCCAAATGGCACCTGACACATCCCCGTCCCCGAGCAGGTCCAGTTGGGCGCCGGTTGCCTTGATCTCAGCGAACAGGTCACGATGGCGCTCCCGGTCGAGGGCGACGATGCGCACCTCTTCGGCAGGACGGTCAAGCACATGCATCGCCTGTTCCACGTTGTAGGCGACCCCACCTTCCAGGGCGACGTGGTCGGCCAAGAGCGGTCCAGCTGCCAGCTTGTCCATGTAACAATCCGGGGCGTGGAGCAGGGTGCCGCGGGGTGCTGCGGCAAGCACGGCGATGGAGTTGGGCAAGTTGTCGGCGCAATTGTTGGTGCATTCGAGCGGGTCGACGGCAATGTCGATGCGCGTAGCGTCAGGGTGGCCGACCATGGACCCGAGGGGCTCACCGATGTAGAGCATCGGCGCTTCGTCTCGTTCGCCCTCACCGATGGCGACACGACCATCAAACGGCACGGCGTCAAAGGTGCGGCGCATGGCTTCTACGGCTGCATCGTCGGCTGCGTTTTTGTCCCCCTTGCCCCGCCATGCTGCGCTGGCGATGGCTGCCTGGTCAACGGCTTCGAGAAAGTGGTGAGCAAGGTCGGCAGTGGTGCCCATGGGCTAAAGGAGCCACATCGCATGAATGAACCCAACGGTTGTTGCGTTTGGTTATGCTTCGGGTTGAGCGTAGTGAAACACCTTTGCAGTGATCACCATCAACACGAGAATTTTTGCTGCGTCCCATACCAAAAATGGGCGTGTTCCCCAGGCGAAGGCCTGCTCGATTCCCACACCGTAGGCCATGGAAAGCCACCACGTGCCTGCAAGGTACACAGGAAGCATGGCCGCTGACCAGCACATCATTTGCGCAGGTAGGTCGGCCATGCCTTTGCGATGGGAGCGGTCCAAGCCCTCAGCGACCAGGGCCGAGGCGACGGGGAAGGCCAACAGGTAGCCGGCCGAGGGAATGAGCTGTCCACCTTCCACGATTCCGCTGGCTCCACCTGCAAAGAACGGTGCGCCTGCCGCTCCCAATCCAACGTAGACAAGACCGGAAAGGAAGGCGTCGTTCCGACGCAGGTAGACGCCCGTGATCAACACGCCCATCGTCTGAAACGTGTACGGGACAGGGCTCCAAGGGGTGAGGAATGAAAATTGAGCCAACAATGCGGTGAGTCCAGCAAAGAACAACACGCCCACTGCACGGCTGTTGAGGTTGGCCTCCATTTTTCGAAACAGTGCATGGTGAGAACGCCAAGCGGTCATGCTGGTTACTTCCATGCCGTAAAGGTCCAGTTTGACTCTTATTGTCGTTCCGCAATGTACCCCTTGTGTTTGTCCAGCACACGCAGGCCTTCAATCAAGGCGGTTGGGTATTGACCGTCCTCGTCCTTTTCGAGGGATTTGACCATGTCAAAGGCACACAGCAGTGCAGCGGCCACGCCGGTCAACGCTTCCATTTCGATGCCGGTTTTGTAGTGTGCCGCCACCTCGACCGTGCAGCAGAGATGGGTGTCTTCCCACCGCCAATCCACGCTGGTCCCTTCGAGTGGGATGGGATGGCAGTGAGGAATGATGCGAGGGGTGTCCTTTACGGCTTGCAATGCGGCGATGGTGGAGGCCTCCAACACGTCGCCTTTCTTGATCGAACCTTCCACAATGGCCGTTTTGGTGGCGGGTTGGAGTCTCAGGCGCCCCTCGGCCACAGCTCTTCGTTC
The DNA here is from genome assembly GCA_030828165.1 of Candidatus Poseidonia sp. Classification (GTDB taxonomy): domain Archaea; phylum Thermoplasmatota; class Poseidoniia; order Poseidoniales; family Poseidoniaceae; genus Poseidonia. Next base: position 16,892 of record JAURDA010000032.1, on the reverse strand, counting down.
AACCACCGGTTTGTGGCCGATCTCAACAATGCCTTCGATGCTCTTTTCGCTCAACCCAAGCCCTCCTTCCAGGTCTCCCCTTCGGATGTGACCTCCTTCTTCCATATGGGTGCTTGCTTCTTCAATTCGTCAATCAACCACGCACATGCTTGGAAGGCCTCTTTTCGATGCGGGCTTCCAACATGAATGGCCACGATGGGTTCCTGCGGGCCGACCGAACCGGTGCGATGCGCCATCGCCACGGCCCGGACGCCAAACGCCTCGATGGCTTCTTCCGCAAGCCGTTGAAGCACGGGTTTGAGTTTGTCCTGCCAGGCGTCGAATTCGAGGCGGTGCACTTGGGCGCCCCCTTCGGTTTCGCGAGTGATGCCGAGAAAACTCACGACGGCCCCGCAGCCCGTGGTTGGAAGACGGGCCAACAACTTCTGAGGTTCGAGGTCCGATTCGGCTTCTTCAACCACCACGATACCCGACATGAAACGCACGACAACAACACATCATTCAAACCTCACGCCTCCATGGGGGTTCATGGCCGCCTCCCGTGAAACCAGCCCGCCCGTCCACATCATGGGCGCTGGGCTTTCGGGTCTTGCTGCGGCCATCGTGCTTGCAAAAGCGGGTAAAGAGGTCCACGTCCACGACATTCGAGAGGACTCAGGTGCCCGATTTGACGGTGATTTTCAAGCCCTCGAAAATTGGAGCATGGACGACGACTTCTTTGACCAACTTGGCGCTTGGGGCCTGGACGCTTCGTCGTTCAAAGCGACCGAATTCAGCACCGTTGACCTCATCCATCCCGATGACACCATCACCCAAGCCCGCACACAGGGCGCTGCTTACCGGATCGTGGAGCGAGGTACGTCCTCCCACACCATTGACCAAGGCTTCAAACGCCAAGCGGAAGAAGCGGGTGTTCAGATTCATTACAAGTCTCGGGTGAAGGAAGAGGACTGCACCGTCATCGCCTGCGGACCGAAGGGTACATCGGCCGTTGCTTACGGCGAAATTTTCTCCACCGACCATCCCAATCACATCGCTTTCCAACTCAACGATAAACTCGCACCGGGGTCGTACTCCTACTTGATCATCATCGACGGCGTCGGCCTCATCTGCACGTGTTTGTGGCGAAAGCAGCGCAAGAGCGAACGTTTCCTGAACGAAACCATCGCCTGGTACGAACGCCACTATCCAAACCTGAATCGCACCCCCATCAAACGGGTCGGTGGAAAAGGCGACTTCACCATCAATCGAAGGTACAAACAAGACGGCCGGTACTACGTTGGCGAATCCGGGGGCCTTCAGGACTTCATGTGGGGTTTCGGCATGCGAATGGCGGTCTGGTCGGGTGTGCTTGCTGCCCGCGACATCCTTGGTGAAGGCGATTACGAGCGTGATGTACGCCGTCATTTGATGCCCTACGTTCGCACCAGCGTCGCCAATCGGTGGCTCATGAACCGGGTCGGCGACCGCACCTTCAAGCGCATGTGCAAGGCTTGGATGAAGGACCAAGAGAAACGCGGTGACGGTCTTGTTTGGATCGGGAAAATCTTCCGCCCCACGCTGTTCAAGGGGCTGTTGTATCGCGTGGTGAGTCCGTTCATGCTCAAAAGTGATCCCAAGGCCATGGGTCGTGGGGTTCGGAGAATGCCGTTCCGACCGGCCCTTTCCCGCGACGTTTGGGAGCCCTCGGAGGAAGCCAAGGCCATTGGACTGCAATGGGACACCGTTCGCCGCGGTGGTGGCCACGTGTCGTTCTCAAACGATAGCGAGAGCGACGGTCAGTAGCAAGAAACACCAGCGATTTCTTCTTAATGCCCGCCCTTGTGGGCGGAGATATGAGCGACCTCTATGGATTGAAACTCGAGCCCATGCCCAACCGTCTTGTCAATTACGGTGTAACCGAGAACGGTATCGCCGTGATCGAACTGACCTCGGACTCCGCTGGTGCTCCACTCGAAGGCCCCAACGACCGCTCGCCCAACACCTACACCCACGGCATGATGCGGGACATCGACGAGGCCATCGTCCGTGCCCGCTTTGACGACGACGTCACCTGCATCGTCCTCACCGGCAACGGAGCCTCGTTCTTCTCGGCAGGCGCATCCATTCAGATGCTCAACAGCGTGACGCCCGGTTTCAAGTACAACTTCTGTCTTCACGCCAACGAGACCCTCTCCCGGCTTGAGCAAACACCGAAGCTCGTCGTTTGTGCCATCAACGGCCACGCCGTTGGTGGAGGTCTGGAAATCGCCATGGCGGCCGATATCCGCATCGCCAAGAACTCTGGCAAAGTCGGCCTTCCTGAAATCAACCTCGGTGTCCTCGCAGGAACCGGCGGTACGGCTCGCCTTACCCGTCTCATCGGCAAGGCCAAGGCCTTGGAAATGATGGTGACCGGAGAACTCATGTCCTTTGAGGACGCCCACGCTCACAACCTCATCAACCACATCTGGGAAGGCGATGCAGATGATTTCCGCCGGGACATTTTGGACTGGTGTTCTCAGTTTACGCTGCCCAACAAGGCCGTGAAAGCCGTTGGAAACATCAAGCGGTCATGTCAAACGGGCCCCGAAATCCCCTTCGAATACCATCTTGCCCTTGAGCGTGAACTCCAAGCTGCTCTCTTCAACAGCAGCGATGCAAAGGAAGGCATCGCAGCGTACGTCGAGAAGCGTGTGGCCAACTTCACCGGTGAATGAAACGGTCTCGGGTGCTGAGGATGACCGAGTTTCATGTTCCTGCTGACGTTCCCGATGAACTCATCGAGACGTACCTTGACAACTTGCGTGCAGCAACCGCTGGAACCGGTTCAATGAACCTGTTTGCATGCGATCAAAAAATCGAACACCTGAACGACGACTTCTACGACGGAGGGGTGAAGATTCCCCTTTCGTCCAACGATCCCGGACACTTGTTTGAAATCGGGGCGCGAGCGCACGCTGACGGCACCATCGGTGTCCTCGCTGGTCAGTGCGGTCTCATCGCTCAGTACGCTCGTGACCATCCCGATGTGCCTTACCTCGTCAAGTTGAACTCAAAATCCCACCTCGTCAAGACCGCTCAGCGCGACCCCATCAGCCAAGCGTTGTGGGACATGGACGACGTCATGTCCTTGGTTCACAACGGCATCAACGTGGTCGGTATCGGCTACACCGTCTACATCGGGAGCGAGTACGAACACGAAATGTTGACCGAGGCCGCTCAGTTCATCCGTCAGGCCCACGAACTCGGTATGATCTCCGTCGTGTGGATGTACCCGCGCGGTCAAGCCGTCACCGACGAGAAAGACCCGCAACTCATCTCGGGCGCAGCCGGCGTTGCAAGTTGCATTGGCGCTGACTTTGCCAAGGTGAACTACCCGCGTGCCTGGGAGGGCATGACGCAGGCCGAGTCGCTCAAGGTCGCTGTTGAGGCTGCTGGGCGAACCGGTATCATCTGCTCGGGCGGAGGTTCGCTGCCAGCTCGGGACTTCCTCCAGCGACTTCACGACCAAATGGCCGTCTCGGGTTGCCGAGGCGCAGCAACCGGTCGAAACATTCACCAAAAGACGACCGAAGAAGCGGTTCGGATGACGGCCGCATGTCATGCCATCATCTGTGAGGGTGCATCCGTTGACGAAGCGATGGCCATTTTCGAAGGTCAGTGAACCCTAGGTTGAAACACCGGTTGTTTCACGAATCCTGTCCTTGGGATTCCTGCTCAATTTTTCGCAGTTGAACTGGATTGGTAACTGAACAGGTGATTCAATATTGACCGAACCATCGGTCAGCGAGAGATTTCCCCGTGGTGGGGTTTGAACGAGGGGCTCAGAGCTTCTCGTCAGCGTTGGTCATGAAGTTGCCTTCGCTGTCAACGATGATGGGGGTCCCTTCGATCCACTCTGGGCAGTTTTCGGAAACCCAGTCTCGAGTGGCCCATTCGCAAATGTCGTAGCCTCCGGAGAGGATGCCGGAGCGCTTGATGTAGCCGACCTTCACGATGTCCTTGTCTTTGGACAGCACGTTGCCGAGTTGTTGGCTGGTCGTTCCATGACGCATCGTGCTGTTGATGTGTTCGAGAATTTCAGCGGTGTTGCGTGGGCGATCGCCCAGAAATTTCTTGATTTTTTCACGGATGCGTGTTGTTTTCATTGTTCTTTCCTCCTGTCATTGAACGGCTTGTCTCGTTGGAGATGTGCCGCTGACTCCAAGGAGCGAGGCCGCTGATATAATGGTTCCTCCGCCGACCAACGAATTGGTTACGGTTAGTGAACAAATATCGGTGTAAATCGCACACTATGGGTGGTGAAAGTAAGTTATTTTTGACAGTTCCACCGGAAATGTGTAACTTATTGTAACTAATTAATTCTGAAAGTCCAAGTTTTATCTACGATGAACCGTTGGGCGGTTTGAAGGTGACTGGTGATGACAACACGCACCATCCGGTCGGGGGCTCATCGACGCATCCTCGGTTTCCTTCGTTCCGGTCCCGCCACGGTTTCGGAATTGGCGAAGCAATTTGACATGCGTATGTCGCACGCTTCGCTTGCATGTCGTCAGTTAAGGGCCGCTGAGCTGATCGTTCGAGACGAATCGGGCGGTTTGCGAAACGCTCCCATTTCCCTGAGCCAAAAGGGCGTGGAACGCCTCCGGGAAAACGCCGTAGCGAAGTTGCGTCAATATTCGGACCAATTTCCGACCAAATCCAGCGCCTGTGTTCTGCAGGTCGACGGTCCAAACGTGTTGATTGGTTACACGGATTTGCCCCCAGGGCCGTTGATTTTCATCCCGGATGACTCCGAAACGGCTTCTGAAAGGTCCACCGGAAACCAAGGGGGGGTGTGGGTGCTCTTCGCCGAAGAGAGCGAGGCGTGGTTCACCCTAACCGATTTCCAGCCCACCACCCCGCCAGCCGCTGCTCAGGGAGTGACGCTGGAGGATTTCTCAAACGTCCCGCAAAAAGTTGGCCTTGTGCGCGGTTCGATTTTTGAATCCGTTGGCGATTCGAACCTCATTGAAGGGAAGCGGTTCAGGGTTGACGGGGCTTCGGCCACCCCGCCGCCGGCCCGGCTTCGCGTCGGTCCCGTTTCCTTGGGGACCGTGGTCGGGACGAAGCATTCCTTTTTTCCGCCTCAAGGACTTGTTGCGCGGCTTCCTTCCTCCATTGACCGAAGCCAAATGCTGGATGCGCTCTCAACGGATGCTCTTCTGGTAAGCGATAAGGGCGCTTTGCGCCGGCGTCAACTTCCCTTCTCGGTTCTGAGGCCGTGGTTGGAACGCCGTCACCCGCGAATGTCGGATGAACGGCGGGAGAGAACGTGGGAGGAATTGACGGGAGCGCTTGCAGAAAACGAGGCTTCGCTGTCGGTTTCGCTGAGAAGGGAATTGCTCATCGATTTTGGTCAAGCGGAGTGGTCTGCTGAGGATTGGGCGGCCTCTGAACTCGACATCTACGGCATGTCGCCTCGTGGCGTGGCCTCCGTCTTGACTTCGGTTTTGGACCGTGTCCACGTTCCGTTTTGCATCGATTGGCCGTTTGAGGACGTTCCCGAGAACCTGTACCAGCGGGCTTTGGTTCATCCCTCGTGTCGGGTGTGGATCTGGCGGCGCGGAACCCTTCCAGCGCATCGTCCGCAAGGGCTGCTCGTCTTCCCCACCCCTCTGGTTTCGGTGGTTAACGTTCAGGCAGGACGAAAAGACCCGTTACCGATTCTTCTTGGCGGAGAGGAGCCTCCGGGTAACAACCACCGTGTTTCGTCGCTCTCGACTCCAACGAATGCGAAAGAGTTGCTTGAACGCCAATGGCTCCACGATGTGCTGAACACCGGCGCTCAACTTCCGGAGGGCAAGCACGGGCTCCGTTTGCGAAAAGCCCTTGACGCTTATCCATCGGGTGACGAATCGCTTGCTAACCGGTATGAAAGAACGGACGCTTTGGCTGCATGGATTGCCAGCCCGCCGGGCCAACGCCCCGGTCGGTGGGTTCGTTTGCACGACCGGCTCCCAACATCGTGGGTGAACCTCCTTCCCGTCGAAGAGGTGCCGTTCTCCCATCTCGTTCACGCCATCAAGAACGGCGATGCTGCATGGCGCTCTCGGGCCTTGCACCGGTTTGGTTTGGAATTGGAGGCTCGTCCAGAACTGCTGATTTCGGTGGTTGACGGTTTGACCGACGAGGTGCATGGCCCGTGGTTTGCTGCCTGTTTGCTGGCCTCGGTACGATTGGACCGCCCCGACAACCAGGACGTGCTCGTGCAAGCATTCGATGCATGGTCTCGAGACCCAGTCTGTGCAGCTGAAGTGCTCGAAAGTCAATTTCACATGACCGTCAACTTGGGGGCCGAGGACCATCCCTTGTTGCAACCGTTCGTTCGTCTTGGTTTGAATCAACCAGCGGGTTCGTTGTTTTGTGTTTGGTCGAGCAGCGTGGAGGCCCTCATGGATGGACGGCCTTGGTTACCCGAACATCAGCGACGAATCATGGAGATTCTTCCGTTGGCGTGGTGGGCGGCGTATGCAAGCGATTGGATCACCGCCCAATTGGCCAGCGTATCAGGGCGAACGTGGCTGCGGGACCATGAGGTGCCGTGGACGGCGCAGGTGTTTCAGGCCGCAGGCTATATCGGTGGACTTCCCGGTGCGCCGATACCGCATCCAGCGTGCACGTTGACGTCCGACCAACTCATCGGCATCAAATTGCTCGGCGAGGGCGTCGGCGTGGCCGGCCTCAACGACCTGTACGAATCGATGTACGCCTTTGAACAAGGACTTCCACCGCCTCCCTGCTCAACGCATCCACTGGCCGGATGGTTGGTTCGTCCGGTTGAAACGTGGCCGATGATGAACGAAACCGTTCTCTCGATGGGGGAAGCGGCCACCGGGCGCCTCCTGTTTTCCAAAGCTTACCACCATCGGGTGCGCTCGCCCAACCCGCTGTCTTGAAATAGCCTTGACCGCCACAGCGACTCACCGTACCTGCAACATCAGGCTGAGCGACTGTGAAAACTGCAATGATGTCTGACACCATGTGTACGGCCGCAATCGAAGACTGAGCGGACCCTTCGGGGGATGAAGTTCGGTGCAAATGCGGTAAACCATCGGTGGGTTATGGGTCCTTGTGCGACGCAAGAATGAACACAAGACAACCACCTTACCGGACAGTACGCCCCGCCACCGAGGGTCAGGCCTTCGAGGAAACCGTGAACAAGGCCGTTAGGTGGCGGGGCACAGACCGTTGAACTGCTGCGAAGGCTTCATTCCGGGCGATGACATCATATCCCGAAGGCACAAGCCTCGCCCATGGAAGGCGGACGGCGCTTTCGACGCTGCCTGGTCGGCGGCACGTTTGACCGTTTTCACGCCGGCCACCGATTGTTGTTGGATGCTGCCCAAACGGCCGCGGATTTCGTTGAAATCCACATCACGTCCGACGCCATGGCCGAGCAGAAATCCGACCATATCCAATCCTTCGAAACACGGCGTGAATCCTTGCTCGATTGGATTGAGCAACACGCACCTCGGCGCGCCTCTGTTCACCAACTCACCGATGTCCACGGACCCGCACCGACCCACTCCAAGGCCGACTGCATCGTTGCCACCCTCGAGACTCGGGTTCAGTGCGACCGCATCAACGAGAAGCGCCTCGCGGGAAACCTGCCTCCACTTGCCGTTCTTGAGGTCGGCCACATGATGGACATCAACGGGGAGGTCATCAGTTCATCTCGCATCCGAAACGGCCACATCGATCCCGAAGGCCATCCTTGGTTTTCTCCAGATTGGGAAGGTCGTACGTTGCGAATGCATCCTCGGGCCGAACCCGAATTGAAATCGCCGATGGGCGTGTTGTACGCTGGCCCCGAGGATGACCCGGAAATCGCCATGCTCGCTGCATTGGACGACCTTGACCTCGACCGTCTCATGCTCGTCGCTGTGGGGGACGTGACCGTTCGAACCTTGCTGAGCATCGGCATCACGCCCGACCTTGCTCTGGTCGACGGACAAACCAAGCGGCAAGCACTCGTCAAGGAGGAACAGGTGGACATCGGGGCATTCGGCACCGTTCTTCGTGCTGAAAACCCGGCAGGCGTGCTGACGCCCTCGTTGCTTGGAGCCGTGCGGGAAGCACTTTCCAATGAGGTCCCGGTGGTCGTGGTGGTGGACGGCGAAGAAGACCTTGCGCCGTTGTTCATTCATCTTCTCGCTCCGATCAACGCCGTCGTGATGTACGGCCAGCCCAAGGAAGGGGTGGTGGTTCAGCCCAGCCATTTGGGAACCAAACAGCGCTGTCGCCGCTTGCTCGAGTTGTTTGAGGTGATTTGATGGACACGCCGATGGTGTCCATCACGGTCTGTGTTCGCAACGGGGTCTCGTGGATTCAAGGGTGCCTTGAGGCACTGCTCGCTCAGACCTACCCTTCGTTTGAGATACTCGCCGTCAACGACGGGTCGATGGACGGTGCCGAAGCCATCATGGACGCCTTCCACGACCCGGAAGGTCTTCGGGGACCGCCGGTTCGGGTTCACCACCAACCCCCGCTCGGCCTCGCTGCGGGTCGTCAGTGGGCGGTTGAACACGCTCGTGGGGAATGGGTGGCCATCACGGACATCGACGTTCGTCCTGAACGGGATTGGATCGCCAACATGATGGCTGAATCCGGGCCCGTCGCTGATGCTGAACGAGTTGTAGCGGTCACGGGCCGAACCGTGTTTGAACAGGCGGACGACCTCGTCAGTCGTCTGCGTTCGGTGGAAATCGCAGCAAAATACCGGTCACGTCCCCGTCGAACCAGTTTAGCCAACGGACCGTGTTCCATGTTTCATCGAGCGGCCCTCTTGGAGGTTGGGGGATTTGACCCCTCCTGGTATCACGCTGAAGACATGGAAGTCAGCCTCCGTTTGCTCGATGCTGGCGGTACCATCGTCTACGCCCCCAACGCGCTTGTTCGCCACGTGCCGGAAACGGGGATGGCTCACTTCTTGGCGAAACGAAAACGCGATGCTCGGGCGCACGTTCGTATCGTTCGCCATTTTCCTCGCCGAAAACGCCAGGGCCCCGGCTTTGATTTCCTCGGTTCCTCTTCGATGGTGTTGTGCCTGCTTCCGTTGTGGTTCGCAACGCTTGTGGGTGGTCTCCCGTTCATCGCTGGCCTTCTCTCGGGAGACGTGACGCAAAACGATGCCCTCATGGCCCGATGGGAGGTTCGGTTGTTGACGGTCTCGCTAACGCTCCTCTTGGTTCACGAGGTGTTGTTGTGGTCGGGGCCGCTTGGCGTGGTGAACCGAGAAGTGATTCGGACAACGCAGCGCCGAAAGTTAAGGGCGGTTATCGGTGTGCGGTGGCTGACCTTGCGTTGGAGCTTTGCCCTCTGGCACGGTTTGTTGTTGGGCGCGCTGGATGCAGCGCTCAAGCGAAACGGGCACTGATGGCCTCAGTCGATGTTTTCGTCGCCCTCTGGAACTCGGCTTGCGTGGTTCAATGCGAAACCCGATGCGAGGAGAGCGATGGTCACGGAGTACACGCCGACGTCCATCCATCCGACATACTGAATGCCGTACCAGAAGTAAAACGCAAGACCGAGCAATAAGCACCAAGCGGCCGTGGTGCGTTGGCCCCCGCCCACAGAGGTGTCGTTCAAGGCCGTCCAGGTGTCGTTGATGATGAGGCCACGGAGCCAAGCACGCAGGTCGTTGGTTTCGTTGATGGCTTTGAGGCCAAAAACCACGAGCGCAAGACAGGCGGCGATGAAGATCGTGTCACCAAGCACTTCGTAATGGAACCCGTCAATGGCTTCTCCAAAAGCGGCGTTGGTGGCTTCGAACGTGAGCAGGCCGCCCCACGAGACGTGTTGCGTCGGGTGGGCCATGCTGAACATGTTCAGGACGGCGAGCAGGATACCCCATGCGCCGAGGAAGACCATGGCCGGTGCATAGACCGGTGTGGGCCCTCCCGAGTTTCCGGTTGCCTTGGACTGAACGGTGTCGCTCATGGCTTGGGCGACTGACGAGGTGCATTTAAGCACACCGAAAGGAGAACACCCTCCTGCGTTCAACGGTTCAAAGGGAGGTTTGGTGGTTGTAATGGGCGGTAAAAACAATGCCCATTTCTTCTTCGGCTGCCGTCATGATTTGCTGCGGGTCGATGTTGTTCGGGATGGAGGAATTGATCTCTTTTGAACGACCGTACCTTCCCTTGCTCACGGTCTTGGCCGTGACAAGACCCAACATGTCCAGGTTGGAAATAAGACCGGAAATCCTTCGCTGGGTGAGGGGATTTTGGCGCACATGTTTGCACGCTTGTTGATAGATGTCGTAGACCTGCCCCGTTTGGACGTTGCGAAGACCGTTGCGTTCGTTGATGATCACGGAGGCAAGCACCAATTTTTGTTGACTGGGCAGGGTGGAAATCACCGGTGTAATCTGGTCGGATTCGATTTGACTTTGGGCGATTCGAACGTGGTTTTGATTGACCGTGACATCCCCGATCTGCTCGGCCTTTTCTGCAGAGATGCGCAGCAAATCCAAGGCGCATCGGGCGTCACCGTGTTCTTGGGCAGCCAGTGCAGCACAGAGCTCAATGACCCCAGAACCGAGGACTTCTTCGTTGAGGCCCGACATTGCACGCTGACGCAGAATGTCTTGGAGTTGTTCTGCGTCGTAGGGCTTGAACAAGACATCGAGTTGGCCCAATCGTGAGCGAACTCTTGGGTCAAGGAAATCCGTAAATTTGAGGTCGTTTGAGATGCCGATAACGCACGCTCTTGCATTTTTCAGGGAAGAATTCATGCTCGTCAAATTGTAAAGAAGGTCGTCGCCGGCTTTTCGCACGAGGTGGTCAATCTCGTCAAGAACGATGACGAAAACGCCGCCTTGACGATCCATTCGGCGAACAAGTTCGTTGAAGACTCGGTCGGTCGGCCATCCAGTAAAAGGAATCTCATCCCGCTCATGCGCTTCAAGAAGGGAATTTCCAATGTGACTCAAGACTCGGTACTGCGTGTCGATTTGACGGCAGTTGACCATGATGGCTTCCACCTTGCGACCCATGCTGTCACCCTTTTCTTTGAGGTGATGGCAGACATAATCGGTTACCGCCGTTTTTCCTGCACCCGTCACGCCGTACAAGGTCATGTTTGACGGGATGTGGCCCTTCAGCGCCTCCCAAAGATTGTAGGAGATTTTCTCGATCTCTTCCTGACGGTGGGGAAGGTGGGCCGGCCTGAAATCATGCCTCAAGTTTTCCTTGTTTTTGAACAAGGTTTTCTGCGAGATGAATTTGTCAAAGATGTTGGAATCCATTGCAAATCACCTCCTGTGTTCTTACCTCGGCGGAGAAGTCTTGAGCCAACCCAGCGCCGTGATTTCGGTGAGTCCGAGTCCCCCTTATATGCCTGTCCACGGATGAACTTGGGGTCCTTTCTTTTCTGCACCAATTGACCTTTATTAGTGAGTATAAATACAAGTCGGGTTTCTTCAAAAATGAACATTTTTCAAGTCGTCAGGAAGGCGCGTTGAACATCCATTGTCCGTCCTCCCAAACGAGAACGTGACCGTCACGAAGATGGGTGACATGGTCGGGATGGTCGGGAAGTTGGTCGGTCAAAACGGGAGGGTGATCCGACCGGTCGTCAACAAAGGTGTGGGTGATGCCGAGCGGTGTTTTGCATTTCGCGGCCAAGGCCTGAACGTCGTTCGGCTTGTGGTGATGGGTTGAGGGGACCCAATCGGGAAAACCCATTTCGAGCACAGCGAGATGGGACCGCTCGATGGCTTCGTAGAGCGCTTCGCAGGGGCCCGAATCCCCGCTATGGACAAAGGACGCCCCATCCTCGTGCTCAAAGCGGTACCCAAAGGGTTCAACAGCGTCGTCGTGGTGAACCTCAACGCGCTCCCACCGCCACCCGTCCCCGGTTTCTCCCCGGTCGCCGTATTCCCACTCCACCAAGTCAAGAGCGCTCTCAAGCGAGCCGGAAAACGCGAGTTCGCACAACGCTGAAAGACGCTCCCGAACAAAGGGCGTTCCCACGACCCGAAGCGGCTTGAGCCCTTCTCGGTCCGAAATGTACTTCCGCTCGAGCAGCAGAAAAGGGAAACCGAACACGTGGTCACCGTGAACGTGCGTCACGAAGACGGTTTGGACATCAGCAACTGACTGTCCGGCTCTTCGCAAACCTGCAAGCGCTGTTGGAGGAGCATCGATGATGTGACGCCGGTTCAGCATGGCGAAGGAGTGGAGGCGGCCGTGAGGAAGGAAGGCGTTCCCCGTGCCGAGCATGTCAATGCGATGCGTCATGTTCCGGCTAACGGCTTGGGCTTCTTCTTCCCATCGGCGCGGGGCGATGGCCCCGGGATGTGCAATCATACCAACCATGATATAGCGACCTTTTGTGGGAAAATCTGTCCACGGACCGAGGTGAAGCGATGTCAGCCAACTGGTCAGCCAAAAACCCCTACATGACAAAAATCACGGAGAACTACATCCTCAACGGTGAGGGCTCGCGGAAGGAAACCCGGCACATCGTCTTTGAACTCGGCGATTCCGGATTGGATTACAAAGTCGGGGACGCCCTCGGGGTCATCGCCGAGAATCCGCCCCACATCGTTGAGGAACTCCTTTCCGTGCAAGGTTGGGACCGGGATGCGAGCGTGACCACGCACAACGGTGAACGGGCCCTTTACGACGCTCTGAAGAAGGATTTTGAGGTGCACATGGCGAACAAAAAATTCGTCCAATCGCTTGCAGAAAAGGTGGTCTCAAGCGGGATGAACATCAGCATGAGCATGGTGAGCCGGTCCCGAAACAACTCGACGTGGGTGGCTTCCTCCGATGAGAAAACGCCTCCGTCGCTGTCGCCATCCGCCCCCTCGGACGACCCTGCGTCAAAGGTTGAAGCCATCAACGCCGATACCAAGGCGGTCGAAGATTATCTCTGGACGAGGGATTACGTTGACATCATGCGCGAGTTTGATGTCAAGTATTCACCCGAAGAATTCCTTGAGTTGGCAGATCGCCTCAAACCCCGGCTCTACTCCATTGCATCCTCACACGACGCCCACCCTGGATTCGTTGAATTGACCGTTGGTATTGTCCGATTCGAGTACAACGGTCGAGCTCGTGGCGGCCTATGCACCCAATTCATGGCCGATGAGATCGACACCAGCGGCGCACCAATCGGCGTGTTCATGTCGCCAACGAAATCGTTCATTTTGCCCGAGGACAAGGACACGGACATCATCATGGTTGGACCCGGAACCGGAATCGCTCCTTTCCGGGCGTTCATGGAGCAGCGTGTTCATGACGGGGGTTCTGGGAAAAATTGGTTGTTCTTTGGGGACCAATCAGCAAAGACCGAGTTCTACTACAAAGACGAGATTGAATCGTGGATTGACGAAGGTCACCTCTACCGGTTCACCACGGCCTGGTCTCGCGACCAAGAGGAGAAAATCTACGTTCAACACCGCCTCAAGGAACACGGCGCAGAAATCTGGGAATGGTTTGAGCGTGGCGCTTACTTCTACATTTGCGGCGACAAACAATACATGGCGAAGGACGTTCACCGAGCGTTGATCCAAATCGCCGTCGACCACGGCGGCATGTCCGAAGACGACGCAACCCACTTCATCGAGAAGACGATGATGCGTGAAGAGAAACGCTACCTGCGCGACGTCTACTGAGCAGCGCCCTTCGCTAACCGATGCACTCATCCGGCGCACATCGCCACCAAGTGCTCAAAACCTCATGACCGATGTTGATGTCATGGGAGAGGAGAGCATCGGCTTCAAGGCCCGCATGGTTTCCATGTTCTTGCGTCTCTTGACCCTCGGGTTGATCGCCGTTGCCCTGGTGATTTCAACCGAGGGTATCGTCATCGTCTTGCTGCTGTTCGTGCTTGTTGTACCGTTTGAGAAACTCTTCCCCCGCCACCGTGGCCAAAAGGTCAGACGCCCTCATTTGGACACCGATGTGGGCTACGCCCTCGTCTCGCCGTTGATGGGTCTGCTCACGGGGTTTGTGGCCATTGCCATTGGTTTACTCAGTCTTGCATGGATACCTGGCCTGCTCCTTGCACCCTACGTCGCCAAGATTCCAGCGGCCTACATGCCGGTGGTCGGCTTCCTCTTGTTCGATGCGCTGGTGTACTGGACGCACCGATTCTATCACGAGATTCCGGTTTTGTGGAAATTTCACGCCATCCACCACTCGACTGAGCACTTGGATTGGGCCAGTGGGTTTCGTGCTCACCCGCTTGACGGGACCATCCTTGCCCCTGCCTTCGTGTTTCTCGTCACGGCTGGGTTTTCGTTTGAATTGACCGGGGCTCTTGCAGCCGCTCAAATCATTCTTGGGTTGTTCCTCCACGCAAACGTAAGGTGGCGGCTTAAGTGGCTGCACCGCCTGATTATCACGCCGGAATTTCACCATTGGCATCACACCAATGAACGAGACGCGATTTGGACAAATTACTCCACCTTCCTTCCCTTGTGGGACCAGCTGTTTGGAACCTACTTCATGCCAAAGGAACGACGGCCGCAAACCTACGGTGTGAACGAACCGATTCCCGACGGTATCCTGCGCCAATTACGCCATCCATTCAAGGGATGGCGCAACCCGTTGTGGTACATCCTTCATCCCTTCCAGTCTCTTCGTCGTTCGTTCTCGTTCACGAAGGCCATTCTCCGCTCCATGCGCAAGTCGATGTTTCGCAAGCGGGGCACGAAGCCATGGGACATTTATCCCCTCAACGATGAGCAACAGGTAACCCCAACCCTTCCTTCAGACCTATCCACATCAGCATGATGAATTTGGAGGGGCGTCAAATCAATGCACCAGTAGTGGTATATATTGTCCGGAGAAAGTTCCATTCATGTGGACAGACGAACAGCTGCTTGCGCAAGGATGGACCCAGCCACAAATCGACCAGTGGCGAAATGAGCAACAACGACCGCTCGCCGACACTCCTGCCGTCCACGAACCGGCCTTGCCACTTCCAACTCACGAGGCCACAACGACGGTTGCCCCGCCTGAGCCCTCCATCCCCATCACCGAAACAAAGCCTGGTTCGCTCTCGGGGATTTCTACTGGCCTCGCATCGGACAAAACTCAACTCATTCTCATCGTTCTCATGCTGGTGATCGCCCCGCTCTCGCTCTATTCTTCGCTCTTCGCCGAAGGACCGACAGGCCCCCAGGGCGAAGAGGGCGTGGCAGGAGAAAACGGAACGGCGGGCTCAAGTTTTCATCTCGTCTTGAGTGGCGAAGAATTGCCGACATGCGACCAGACCATCAATGATCAGATCTTCTTCGTCGCTGATGTTTCTGGATTCGAGGTCTGCCAAAACAACGTCTGGACCACCCTCGACTTGACCGGCGCAGAAGGGCAACCTGGCCTTGATGGTGTGAATGGCACCAACGGGCAAGATGGGATCAACGGCACCGACGGGCAAAACGGCGTCAACGGCGCCGATGGGAGTGATGGCGTGAACGGTCAAGACGGTGCTGACGGCGGGGATGGAAACGACGGTTTGGCATCGCTGATCACCTCAACCATTGAACCAAGCGGCGCGAATTGCCCGACGGGTGGAACGCGAATCGACACCGGCGTGGACAACGACCGCAACGGCCAACTCACGCTGAACGAAATCGACGCCACCGTCTTTGTGTGCGACGGTTCTGACGGCGCTGATGGAGCGGACGGGGTGGACGGCACAGACGGTGCTGACGGAGCCAACGGAAGTTCAACCACCACGACGATGGTCGCACGCCTTTCCGTTGCGCCGGCATCTCTTGGATGCAATGGAACCGGACAATTGTTTCAGCAGGGACTTGACGATGGTTCAGGCGGCGGCATTCCTCAAAACGGAGTTCTTGAATCTGGAGAAATCATGACCAGTTCTCTGATTTGCACCACCTTCGCTGTTGACCAGGTCGAGGACATCAATCCTGGTGCTACAGGGAGCAATCCTGCGAATTTCTGCACCATCAACTCGACGTTGTATTTCAGTGCAAACAATGGCACCACGAATGGAATTTGGTCAATGGATGTGAACGGAAATATCTCCTTGGAGTACAGTGGTACTGTTTTGGGAATGCGCACCATTGGGGACCAGTTGATGTTCCTCGGCCAAGACCCATTGACGTTGGATGTTGAACCGTATGTTTTCGAACCATCCAACCAAACAGGTTGGCGAATCGAAGATATCTTCCCTGGTGGTTCAGGAAGTTTTGCTGGAGAGTTTACCTTGATAGGGACAACGGTGTTTTTCTCAGCCCGGGACAGTGCTGGTTCAACTGGAACAGGGTTGTACGACCTTTGGGCCTATGACACCGTGAGTTTCAGTGTATGGAAGGTCGAGCCGGATATTCAGCCAACAAATTTGGTCGCTGTCAATTCAGACCTCTACTTCTCAGCCAGGTCGAACAATGGAAACGTTGAGTTATGGAAGCATGAAACCGCCACCAACACCACCTTCATGGTCAAGGACATCAACCCTGGACAACTCTCTTCCTCGCCACAGGACCTTGTGGTGATGGGAACGACCCTCTACATGGCTGCAAATGCAGGCACGACCTATGGAACAGAATTGTATGCATACGAGACAACGAACAACTCGACATGGCTTGCAGCAGACATCCGACCCGGAGTTGCAGGAAGTGCGCCTTCAGGAATGGTCGTATCAGGAACACGAATTTACCTGCAGGCAACATCTGGACAACATTTCGAAATGTGGGCTTATGAGGCCACCAACTCGTCATACTGGGAGGTCACCGATTTACAATCAACATCCGGAACAGGCGCACCAAACGAGTTCACTGTTCGTGGAAACACCGTATATTTCTCGGCAGATGATGGGACGACCGGAGAAGAATTGTGGGCATATAATGCAATCAATCAAACCACATGGCAAGTGATTGATCTGAA
>JAURDA010000031.1 GCA_030828165.1 Candidatus Poseidonia sp. | reverse complement strand
TTGAACTCTCCAACACGGGTACATCGGACGTCGACCTCACCGGATGGGAAGCGACGACGAGCGCGGGCAAAACCTTGGCGGTTGACGGGGCGACCATCGTGGGCTATCAAGCCGGAAACGCCTCTTCGTGGACCATCAGCCCCGGAGAATACGTGGTCATCGCACGCAACGGGAACAACAATTTCTACCTCACCAACACCGGAATGACCCTCAACCTCATCGACGCCAACAGCAACCAAGTTCACAGCGCCACCTGGGGAAGCACCTCTTCGGGCGTGAGTTACGAACAAGACCCCGCAAGCGCCACGGCCAATTGGGTCCCGACCGGCTCACCCTCGCCCGGGCAGGTCAACTCGGCCGGAGGGCCCACCACGCTCATCCCCGGCGACCTCATCATCACCGAGGTGATGGCGAACCCGTGGCCGTCCTACGACAACGCCACCTGGCCCGGAGGCGAGTGGATCGAAGTGCTCAACACCGGCCCGGCAGACCTTGACTTGACGGGCTACAGCGTCGTGGACACGGCCGGCAACGTGCTGCCCTTCAACAGCAGCCACCTCGTCAACGCAACGGCGAGCAGCAGCAGTTACCTCATCGGCCCCGGTGAACACCGCATCTTGGCCGTGAACGGGACCAGCCCGTACGGCGTGTTGAACAACGGCGTTGAGTCGTTGACCCTCAAATGGCCCAACGGCAGTCCAAGTCAGGAGGTGTCGTGGACCTCAACCCTGCAAGGCTTTTCCCTCGCTGCCTCCCTGCAAGCCAACGGGCTTTGGTCGCATGCAGCGTATCCCACTCCGGAGGGGATGAACCCGATGGGCATGGAACTGATGCCGAGGCAAATCTTTGACGTTGAATTCAGCGAAGTGATGAGCAACGCCACCAACGACGGTGCAAACTTCCCTGACGGGGAATGGATTGAACTGCACAACACCGGGAACGTGAGCATCGACTTGATGGGCTGGAGCATTCTTGACGGGATGGGCAACATCACGCACCTCGACCCGGGAACCCTCGTGTTCAATTCCAGTCAGGGGGCAACGATCATCGATGGCGGAGAGCGACGTCTCGTCCAATTCACGAGCGAAACCCAACTCTGGGACGATTACAATCACCTGTTTTTGCGAGACGGTAGCAACCAAATCGTCGACACGGCGTACTACACGACCGATTACGGCGAAGACGTTTCGCTGATTCGAGCCCAACAACCCACCGATGCCTGGACGCCGGCGCCTTGGAAGACACCCGGGCAGCCCGAACCCGGAAGCGTCCCCTCAGCGAGCACCGTGCGATTTTCGGAAGTCCTCCCCGACGCAAAAGGTGCGGACAACCAAGCCTGGCCGAACGGCGAATGGTTGGAGTTGCACAACTACGGAACCACGGACATCGACTTGAGCGATTGGAAACTTCAAGCCGCCTCCCGAAGCCTCACGCTGCACGAGTACAACATGCCGTTCCAGTCCACGCCGGTCGTCAATGCTGGCGATGTGGTCCTCATCGCCCTCAACGGAACGAGTTCGTTCTACCTCAAGCACACGGCACCGGATTCCATCGGTCTGCTGGATGCTTCAGGCTCAACGGTTGACACCATCACCTGGTCGTCCACCGTTGAAGGTGAATCCTTGGTCCCGCCAAACAGCACCCATGCAGGCGTGGGCCCCAACGCTTCCATGGCGACGGGTGACTGGTTGCCTTCGGCATGGCCAACGCCCGGTGAAGCCAACCCCGTTTGGCCTGCGTACAACGGTTCGGTCCAACTCAAAATGACCGAAATCCTGCCGTATTGCAACGACGATTCCATTGACCCGACCGAGGATTGGGTGGAAATCCACAACACGGGTACCGTTCCTCTCAACATCAGCCGTTGGTCCATCCTAAACGAGGACGGGGACCGACGTTTCGTTCGACCCGACAAGATTTGGGAACTCGACAACGAGAGCCAACCGTTGGAACTCGCTCCCGATGAGCGAGCGGTGGTCATGATCGAGGCGTGGATGTTGACCGGATTGGGCGATTCCGTGGCCTTGCTGCACCCCGATGGAGGCGTCGTTGACGAAGCCCTGTGGACGGTCATCACCGACTGTCAAACCCTCATGCCCGATGAAACATCAACGGAATGGAAACACACGCTTTGGCCCACACCGGGAGAGCCCGAGCCCGACCCGTCGTCGTTTGCCGGGGCTGAAGACGTCGTCTTTACCCGATTCATGCCCTCGGCGACCAGTGATTTTTCAGGCGACATGGAATTCGTCGAAGTCACCAACCTCGGCGAGGAAATGGCGGTCCTGAACGGATGGGTGCTCCGCTCGACCACCGGAACGCTCAGCAGCTACAACGCCACCTTCACCTCGCTGACCGTCGAAGCCGGTTCTTCGGTGGTGTTGGCCAACGATGCTGACGCCCTTGCCGTGTTTGAACCCGGAACCATCGCCGACCTGGACAGCGTCTTGGACCGGCCGTTCTATTTCCCCGATTCAGGAACCGCTCTCCAACTCATTGACCCGTCCGGTGCTGAGGCCGACACCCTCGTGTACGGGAACGGACCGGTCTCGCTCTCGGGATGGAGCGGCATTGCCCTCGTGGAACCGCTCTCCAACCTTGACAACCTCATCTACCTGCGAGGCAGCGGATGCGGTGACGCCCCGGACACCAACACCGTTGCCGACTGGCACCACCGTTGGAGCCGATTGGGGGGCAGCACCTTCTGCTACGATGACGTCGTCACCGGCACCGGCACCGTGACGCCCCTCATCGCTCCCGAGAACGGGCTCGTTGATTTGCTGGCGTGGATCGACGCAGCGTCCACAACCCTCTCTGTACACCTGTATCAACTTCAAGAGGCCCATTTGGTGCAAGCCCTCATCGATGCCAGCAACCGTGGCGTCGAGGTCAGCGTGGTGCTTGACTACGGGGATTCGTGGTGGAACCAGTACGACATGGACACGCAGAAAGGCATGGCGACCCACCTCAAACAAGCGGGTGTCGACGTGTATTGGTTCGGTGACACCGGAGAAAATCCCTATGCATACATTCACAGCAAGGTCGCCGTTCGGGACAACTCAAGCGTTTGGATGGGCTCGGGCAATTGGAAATCGTCGTCCCAACCAGCACCGGGTGAGGCCGGTAATCGGGATTGGGGCGTGTTGGTCGATGACCCGGCTTTTGCGCAGACCGTCATGCAACACCTCGCCTTTGACGAGGATGCTTCGCGCCCTCACGTCACCCCGGTGCTGCTCAGCGATGCCCCCGCAGGATGGAGTTTCCCGACCACCGGCCCCGTCATCGGGAACGTCGCCCAGGGAATTGCTGGTGATTACGAGGCGAGGCTTCTCGTTTGTCCGGACAATTGCATTGCGTCGCTGGTCGGCATGCTCGACGGAGCCGAGGAAGAAATCCTGTTGTCCCTTCAGTATCTCGACCTTGACTGGTCGTACGGGTGGGGTGAAAACCCGATTGTCCAGGCTCTTGAAGACGCAGCCCAACGGGGCGTTCGCCTACGTTTGGCGCTTAACGGCGCTTACCTCGATGAGGACATTCAGCAAGCCGTCGACCGGTTCAACGAGGACTGGAACTTCACCCAAGGCTACGACACGGCGGCCATCGTGATGAGCTCGGACGATGACGGCGTCACCAAACTGCACAACAAAGGCGCCATCATCGACGGCGAACAGGTGCTCATCTCCTCCATCAACTGGGGGGATTCGGCCCTCGTTCGCAACCGAGAGATGGGCGTGCTCATCACAAGCGAAGAGATTGCAGCCGTCTACGCGGACGCCTGGCAAGCGGACTGGGATCGGGTGGACGACGTCACCGACAGCGACCAAGACGGGTTGTTGGATGCTTGGGAAGTTCTGCACGGTTTGAAGCGCACCCAGCGAAGCGTGACCGCAACCGGTGCCGCTGACGAGTCCGCTTTGGACCCTGACAACGACGGATTAACGCATGAAGCGGAACAACTGCATGGCGGCGACCCGAACCTCAACGATACCGACGGCGACTGCATCCTGGACGGCGTTGAAGTTGCATGGGCGCTTTCCACAGCGCTGGACGAGGCGGTTGAGGACGTCAGTCCAACCGATGCGCTGACCCTCGCCGATGCAGACGGCGACGGCGTCAACGAGAGCGAGGCGCTGGGGTGCGATCTTGGCGGCATTGAAATTGTGCCCGAGAACAACAACACTTCCGACGATCTCGACGAGGACAACGACGGCGTGCTCGACGAAAACGATTCCTGCCCCGACACGGAGGCCGGCGTCGCCACCGATGACCGAGGGTGCTCTTCCGCACAACGGTCTGGACAAGGGCAAGACGGTACGGAAAACACCGGTGGTGACACAGCGCAATCCTTCTTCATGACGGTGATGATCTTGGCCCTGCTCCTGTCGGCCGGAGCCTATGTCGTTCTACGCAACATGCGAAGCGACGGACAGGCCGTCAAACAGGGCGTTACCGAAGAGGTGTTTGCGGACGTTACGAGCGGGGGGGCTGAACCGCAATGGCCCGTTCCCGTGCTCAATGCATCCGAACCAACCGTGACCCAAGCGATGTTGGACAGGGTGCCCGGATGGAACGAAGCGATGGTGAAAACCTACTTGCTTCAAGGCTGGACCATGGACCAACTGGCCACCTACTACCAAGAACAGGTGGCTCAACACGCGTCTTCAGAGCAACATTGAAACGGGACCGGAACAAGCGTTGCCTGATACCATGGAGATGCGAAGCAGCAACCCCGTTTTGAACAACAACTTCTGGAGCAACCTTGCCGGAACCGAACGCATGACCGTCGAGGGGAGCATGCAAAAGACGGGCTATTTGCTCGGCGTCACGGTTCTGAGCGCCCTCGTCTCCGCCGTCCTCTGTTTGAACGCCATCAACAACGGTGACGGGGGGTTCTTGGTGAGCCTTCTGTGGATGGGCGGTGCGGTTGGAGGACTGGTGATCGCCTTACTGGTGATGTTCATTCGCCCCACCAACCCGGCGACCCTCATGACCATGTACGCCCTGTTTGAGGGCGCCTTCATCGGCGCCTTCTCGGTGGTCTTCGAAAGCATGTACGAAGGCATCGTCTTTCAAGCGGCCTTCGGAACGGTTGGCATCACCGCAACAATGTACGTGATGTACGCTTCACGGGTGATTCGACCCACCCCGATGTTCAACAAAGTGGTGGGTGGACTCGTGGTCAGCATCATGTTCCTCTACTTGACCTCCTTCATTCTCTCGTTGGTCTCGGGATACTCGGTGCCGTTCTTGCACTCCACAGGCCCCATTGGCATCGGTGTGACCTTGTTCATCTTGGTCGTGGCCTCCCTCACCCTCATCAGCGACTTTGGCTTTATCGAATCCGGTAGCCGGCAAGGAGCGCCAAAGAACATGGAGTGGTACGCCGCCTTCGGCATCCTCATGAGCCTCATCTGGATCTACATCGAAATGGTTCGTCTGCTCTGGAAACTGAACGCATACAGGGACTGATGGGGCCATGGTTCGGAGCATTCCAACCGTTGACTTTCGTCTCGCTTCTTCCAACGAAGAGGACGACAAAGCGCTCTTTGTGAAGCAGGTCGGCGACGCCCTGAAGGACATCGGTTTTTTTGCCTTGGTCAATCACGGCATTCCTCGGTCACTCATCGACGAAACCTATCGGCAATGCGACGCTTTCTTTGAATTGGACGAAGCGACCAAACGGCGTTACTTGCGGCCGGAAATCGCCCACCAGCGAGGCTACACCGCTTTTGGCGTTGAACACGCCAAAGACAACCCTGCCCCTGACCTCAAGGAATTCTGGCAGGCCGGACGCGTTCACCCCGAGCAAGGACCCGCTCCAAGTTACCCGGCAAACATTTGGCCGACTGAACACGTCCAGGGGTTCCAACCCACCGCTGAACGGCTCTATGCGGGCATGGAATCCCTCGCTGAGCGCCTTCTGGAAGCTTGCTCAACCTACCTTGGACAAGACACCAACTGGTTGTCCGACATGGCGAGGGAGGGCAACACCATCATGCGAATGATTCACTACCCACCCTTGGGAGAGGACACGCCTGAAGGCGCCGTTCGTTCGGCCGCCCACGAAGACATCAATTTCATCACGCTTCTCGTCACCGCAACGGCGGACGGTTTGGAGGTCATGGACCACGACGGCACGTGGATCAGCGTTCAAGGCGACCAAGATGCCATCATCGTCGATTCGGGCGACATGTTGCAGAACCTCACCAACGGCTTGTTCAAATCCACGACCCACAGGGTCGTCAATCCAAAGGAGGCCAACACCCGGAGGTACTCCATGCCCATGTTCGTTCATCCCCGCAACGAAGTTGACCTGACGCCACACCCTCATTTTGTAGCGATGACGGGGGGTACGCCGCAGTATCCATCCATCAATGCGGGCGATTATCTCCATCAGCGCCTGAAGGAGATCGGCTTGATTTGAGGTGGGCGATTGAACATCACCCCGCTCATCAAGGCCATTGCAAGCGGGGAAAACCAGCCGAGCGACCTTATCCAGGACTTCATCGCAGGCATTGCTGAGCGAAGCGTTGCCCAAGACGTGGCCGTTCAATGGCTCAAGGCCGTTCACCGTTCCGGTTGCACGCCGTCCGACAAGGTGTTCATCACCCAAGCGATGATGGCTTCGGGAGCTCAACTCACTTGGCCAGAAGGCCCGCCCGTCGTCGACAAACACAGCACCGGAGGCGTGGGCGACAAGATGTCGTTGATGTTGGCACCAGCGCTTGCTGCG
The DNA here is from genome assembly GCA_030828165.1 of Candidatus Poseidonia sp. Classification (GTDB taxonomy): domain Archaea; phylum Thermoplasmatota; class Poseidoniia; order Poseidoniales; family Poseidoniaceae; genus Poseidonia. The sequence continues at coordinate 13,659 of JAURDA010000031.1, read as the reverse complement.
TGCGGATGCCGTGTGCCCATGCTCGCAGGTCGCGGTTTGGGGCACACCGGAGGAACCATCGACAAATTGGAGTCCATTCCCGGGTTTCGATGCGCCTTGACTCCGAAGGAGATGGTGGCAGCGGTCGAACGCGTGGGGTGCTGCATTGCGGTGCAAAACGAAGCCATCGCACCTGCAGACGGCGTGCTTTACGCCCTGCGTGACGTCACGCAAACCATCGACAGCGTGCCCCTCATCACCGCCTCCATCGTCTCTAAAAAGGCCGCAGAAGGCTTGGATGCCTTGGTCCTCGATGTCAAAGTCGGTTCCGCTGCCTTCATGAAATCCATGGAAGAGGCGAGGGAACTGGCCACCTCGATGGTTGAAACGGCAGAAGGCTTGGGCGTTCGTACCATGGCTCAAATCACCGAGATGTCGCACCCCATCGGGACACATGTCGGGAACGCTCTCGAAGTGGTTGAAAGCATCCATGTCCTCAAAGGAGGCGGTTCGAGCGATACCCGTTCCTTGGTCATCATGCAGGGCGCCGCCCTGCTTTCCATGACCCTGAACCTCAGCGAGCAAGAGGCGGAAAAACGGATGGAAGAGGTGCTTGACAACGGGAAAGCCCTGGAGGTGTTCGCTGCCATGTGCGAACAACAGGGGGTTTCGGAAACCACGGTTCAACGGTTGATACACGACCCAGAATCGGTCGTGGAACGGGCCCGGGAAACCACCACGGTGGTGGCACCGAACCGTGGATTCCTCCACAGCATCGATGCGCTCACCATGGCGAACATCGCCCGAGAGCATGGCGCAGGACGTTTTGACTTGAACGATAAGCTCGACCTGAGCGTTGGTTTTGTCGTTCACGTTGAGCGGGGGAAAGCGGTGAGGGAAGGCGACCCGATCTTCACCTTCCACCACCGGCGCTCCCTTCCCGAAGCAACCCTCGCCCAACTGACCGTATTGCCGCAAATCGTGCAGGAACCCGTATCAACGAACGGTCGCCTCTTGGAGACGGTTCAATTCCCAACAACGAAGCCGTGATAAAGGGGATGTGTGTCGCCCACTTTGCCGATTTAGCTTAGCTGGTGGAGCGTGGGACTGTTAATCCCAAGGTCGTGGGTTCGAGCCCCACAATCGGCGTAATTTCAACGCAGTCGGCCGTTTTTCGACATCGAATGCCGATTCGGCTCATTCGTCATCATCGTTCCGTACGGCCGCCATCCGAGAGGTGACACCGTTCTCGGTCGGATAAACTCCCCAATAGGCCTCTCGAGCTTCCTGATTGAGTTGCATGCACGCCACGACATCGGAGGGTCGGTCCGGCATCGGTTGGCTGCCGTTGAGATGTTCGATGATGGGGACGATGTTCGACAGGTTCACCACGCCCCATCCCACTTGGGTGCAGGGAGCAACAGGTGAAATCGGCATCGTGCCCGACGTTGGGTCCCAAGTCGAGAACGAAGGGTACCAGGCCGAGCGGTTGAGCGCGTCACGAACATCCGCGTTGTCAATCGATGCACCCCCGCCTTTCCCAGCAGATGCCTCTGGCCACGTCCCAAGAACCAGCGAACCGTTCCGCTGCTCGTCGGCGGCTCCCGAGCCCATGTCACCAACCTCGGTTCGCAAGCGGTCCAACACGAACGACAGGATACCGGCCGTGCGGGGTGTGGCGAACGATGTCCCCGAAGTTTCGTGGTAGCCATCGACGTCGTCGTGGTTTGGCAAGACTTGGGTCCAATCGGCAGCGATGTCGGGGTACGATCCGCTCATGGTTTCTTTCTGGTCGTCGCCTTCCTCGGCGTAACCGGCGATGCCGATGGACCAGGGAGGTCCTGCAGTGGCGTCCTGAACGGCAGGAGAGGGCGTGTTGTCAGCGGCTCCCGTGTGAATTTTGTTGTTCACCACGACCGTTTGGTAGGTCGCGGTCTCAATGCCCGGAACGGGCAGCGAGCCGATGGCCCCGAAGGAAGTCGTCACGATGTCGACCAACGGCTGGTTTCCCGCCGCCAACACCGCTTGCGATGAGAAGCCCTCGACGAAGAAGATGACCGCATCGGGATTGGCGTTCAGGACCGCTCCGGTCACGGCGGTTCCGTGGCCGTCGGAGGGGTCGTCGAGAATGTGGATATCGGTGTTGCCGTCGGGCGAAGTCCCGATGATTTTTGTTCCTTTGAAATAGACGATGTCGGCAGGCGTGATAGCGTCCCAGCACGACGATTTATCGGCATTAAAGCGCTCTTGCCACTTGCCCTCAAAGGTGGGCTTGCAGGTCATGGTGACACCCAACCCGTCCAACAACCAATCCGGATACACCTCGTCGGTTCGGAAATGGTCGTGGTAGACGTTGATCCCCGTATCGATGGGAGCGACCACGGAATACGGGCGCCAATCCTCGTCCGAGGTGCCGGAGGACGATGCCGAAGCGTTGCTGTCGCCGGCCTCGTTGACCATGGCCGCAACAACGAACACGCTGGCCACCACCATGGTCGCCAGCAGCACGGCCATCGGGCCTCCAGAGGAGAGAACCGAGAAGCCGTTGGTCTCAGACTCGTCCATGCTGTTCCCTCGGGCTCCTCCCAAAGAAAGGTATGGGCTTCATTCCCATTCGATGGTACCCGGAGGCTTGTGGGTGATGTCGTACACCACGCGGTTCACGGCCCCCTTCACGGTGTTGGTGATCCGAGTGCTGATTTTTTGGAGAATCTTGTGCGGGATTTCCGAATACCGGGCGGACATGCCATCCATCGATTGAACGGCTCGGACAACCACGGTCTCGCCGTAGGCCCGGACATCTCCGTGAACGCCAACGCTTCGTACCGGGAGAAGGGCTGCAAAGTACTGCCACGGCAAGTCCATCTCCCCTCGTTCTGCGGCTGCCTCGAACTCTTCTTCAACGATAGCGCAGGCCTCGCGAACAACTTCAACACGCTCGGGTGTGAGTTCACCCAACGTCCGAACGGCCAGACCCGGGCCGGGGAACGGTTGTCGTTCAGCAACGTTGATGTCCAGGGCCCGAGCCAATTCTCGAACTTCGTCTTTGTAGAGTTCACGTAGCGGTTCGACAACGCTCAACGTCATGTCTTCAGGAAGGCCGCCGACGTTGTGATGCGACTTGATGGTGTCTCGAACGCCACCGCCGGATTCGATCCAGTCGGGAGCGATGGTGCCTTGCACGAGGTATTTCGCCCCGCATTTGGCCTGTTCGTCTTCAAAAATGCGAATGAAGAGTTCACCGATCACCTTCCGCTTTTGTTCCGGTTCCGTAACGCCTTGAAGCGCTTCAAAATAGCGGTCTGCTGCCTTTACCGTGATGAGATTGATGCCTTGGGCTTCCAAGAGGGCCTCGATTTGTTCGGTCTCGTTCTTCCGCATGAACCCGGTGTCAACGTAGACGCAGTGGAGCAAGTTGCCAACGGCTTTGTTAGCGATGACGGCAGCAACGGTGGAGTCGACGCCTCCTGAACAAGCGATGATGGCGATATCATCGATGGTGTTCTGAAGAGTTTCAATGCTTTCCGCAATAAACTCCTCAGCATCGAACATCTCATGCACCGCCGTTGATTTCACGGTCTTGGGCCTTCACGCGCTCGATTTGGTCGAGTTTGTTTTGCTCGAGCGCAGCGGCGTAGGTGGGGTTGGAGAGAGCGAGCATCTGCACCGCGAGGTAACCGGCGTTGTCCCCTCGGTCAACACCGACGGTCGCAGCGGGAACACCGGGAGGGAGTTGCGCAATGGAAAGGAGGGAATCGTAGGGTACTTTTCCACCGCAAGGCACGCCGATGACCGGCTTGGTGGTGAGGGCGGCAACAGCGCCGGGAAGCGCAGCGGCAAGACCGGCCATGGCGATGAAAACCGAGCAGCCGTCGTCGATGGCATCGCCAACGATCTGTTCAACAAACCGAGGAGAACGATGAGCGGAAGCCACACGGAGTTGATAAGGCACGTCAAATTGCTTCAGAATCTTGGTGCATTTTTCAGCGACAGGCATGTCCGAGGAGGACCCGAGTAAGATGGTTACATCCATGTCCCTTTGGCCATCGCGGGTGGTTCTTTAGGATGCCTCTCAAGGCCAATGGCCGTCAAACCTCATTCTTCCTCGCTCAAGGCCGCTGCGACGACCTTCAACGCCTTCCAGCGAACCTTGGAAACCAAGGCCATGGGAAAGGTTGTGCCGGGCGCAAAGGCTTCGATACGAAGGCGGGTCTGCTCGCCATCGAGACGTCCAGCCATCACCAGAAGCGTCCCCTCCTCCATCGTCCAAGCCATTTCACCTTGGGTCCACGTCCCGCTGACGACCCTCCATCCGGGCAACGCCTCGGCCGACAAACGGTGGGTGGCGTACCACGGACGTTCGATGGCGGGTGCCGTGGACGAAGCGAGATGATTCATGGCGACAAACAGCATGGGGACGCAGCCCAGAACAGCTGCGTAGGCGGCCCACCACCAATCCTCAAGCGGCACGAGCCAAACGGTTGCGAGGACGAGCCCCGAGGCGGTCAACATCGTCGCACAGAGGACAACGCGCCCGTCCCGCATGGCGCTTTGCCGTTGGCCAATGCCGGTGAAAAACGTGAAGGCGAAGAGCGCCAAGGTGGCAGCAGCCAAAGGGAGACGAACCTCGGGGTAACGCCCGAAAAGCACCAGCATCACCATGAACGCAGCGGGCAGCAACGCCCACGAGAACACCAGCAGCGTGATGGTGTAGTCTGCGGACAACGGTGAGGAAGACCAGCCTTTGGGGAGGTCGCTTTGCGAATCCACGATTTTGGGGTTGACCCTTTTCCATTAAGCCTATCCGTGGTCAAGCGTCATCAAAGGGATGACGCAAGCAGAGGTTACGGGCGGCGTACACTTCGTCAACGCGGCGAACCGGTGTCGTGACGGGAGCCTCGTGGAGAACTTCGGGCTCAACCGTGAGGACTTCGACAAAGTGCTTTGCAAACGTGTCGAGCGTGTCTTTGGATTCCGTTTCGGTCGGTTCGATCATCATGCACTCGGGAACGACGAGCGGGAAATAAACGGTCGGTGCCATGTACCCTCGGTCGAGCAATCCTTTGGCGACGTCCATTGCTGAGATGCCCAAAGCCTCCTTCGCAGGCTGCATGGAGAGGGTGAACTCGTGCTTGGCAACCTCGGTCTCCGCACCGTCGACAAAGAGGTGGTCGACACCGATGCGCTTGGCTTCCCGGTGGATGGCGTGCCGGAGGTAGTTCGCGTTCAGCACGGCGTGTTCGGACATCGTGGTCAACCCGTTGCCGTAGCGGCGGTAATACGCCCAGCAACGAATGACGGCGCCAGCGTTGCCGTGCCACTGTTGGACCTTGCCGATGCTGTGTTCCGGCTCAATCCAGTGATACCAGTGCTCGTCCACGGCTTGAATCCGTTCTTCTGCAGTTGGCGTTCGCCGTGCAGCAAGCGGTCCGGGGAGGAAGGGGGCCAAGTGGGCTTTGACACCAATCGGACCCGACCCTGGACCACCACCGCCGTGAGGCTGGGAGAACGTCTTGTGCAGGTTGAAGTGAACGGCATCGAAACCCATCAAGCCCGGCGAAGTGATGCCGAGAATGGCGTTGAAGTTCGCACCGTCGTAGTACATTTGCCCGCCGGCCTCGTGGACGATGGCGCTGGCCGCAGAGATGTCGGCCTCGAACAAACCGAGGGTGTTGGGGTTGGTGATCATCATCGCTGCCGTGGTGTCATCGGCGACGGCAGCCAAGGCGTCCAAGTCAATACGACCGTCTTCTCGGCTTGGAATTTCAACAATTTCAAAGCCGGCCATAGCGGCTGATGCAGGGTTGGTCCCGTGAGCAGAGTCGGGCACGATGACCTTCGTGCGCTGGTCTTCGCCTCGCAAACGGAAGTATTCCTGGATGCACCGCACCGCAGTAAACTCGCCTTGAGCACCCGCCACCGGTTGAAGCGTCACCTGGTCCATTCCGGCGCAGATTTCCAACATGTGTTGCATTTCGTAGTAAATCGAAAGAAGACCTTGGAGGTGATGTTCAGGCAAATGCGGGTGGATGTCGGCGATGCCTGGAAGCTGAGCGATGACCTCGTTAACCCGAGGATTGTGTTTCATCGTGCAGGAACCAAGCGGGTAGAAACCGGTGTCAATGCCGAAGTTCCGCTTGGAGAGCCAGGTGTAATGTCGCACCATTTCGGGTTCCGAGAGGCGGGGCCACCGAGCGGGATTTTTCCGCAACAAGCCTTTGGGAACGGTGGCTTGACCCGTTGTTGAAAGGCCTTGAGGTTGGCTATAACCTGTGTTTTCTGCCCCATGATGGTCGAAGAGGTGGCTCATGCTTTCACCTCCAGGTGGGTTGACCAAAGCGCCAATTGGGCGGCAAGCGCAGCGATGTCGGCCGATGAAGTCTGGTCGGTGGTTGTGACCAAGATACGGTCGTCGTGTTCGGGGTACCACCTGCTCAAATCAAAACCGCCGGTGATGCCGTTGGCGTCCAAGAACGCCAGGCACGCTGCGGCGTTTCCTGGAACAGCGATGGCGAACTCGTTGAAATGCGCAGCATCGTGAACAAGGGTGACGCCGGGGGTGGCTTGAAGCGCCTCTTTTGCTGCCTGACAGGCTTGGAGGTTGCGCTCGGCCAACACCCGCAGCCCGTCGGGACCGAGCAAGGCCATGTGCATGGCCCCCATCAAGGCGATGAGGGTCTCGTTGGTGCAAATGTTGGACGTGGCCCGATGCCGACGAATGTGCTGTTCCCGTGTGGAGAGCGTCAAACAATACGCCTCGTTCCCGTCAACGTCGATCGACCGGCCAACGATGCGCCCCGGCATGAGCCGAAGGTAGGGTTGGGAGCAGGCAAAAATCCCGTAGAGCGGTCCGCCACCGGTGACGGGGCTGCCCAGCGGTTGACCTTCGCCCACCACAATGTCCGCACCGTAGTGGCCTGGTGCTTCGACCACGCCCAAGGATACGGGTTGAACACCGACAATGAGCGCCGTGTGTTCACCGATGATCTCCTTGACGCGAACAAGATTCTCGTCAAGGACACCAAGCGGATTGGGTTGTTCAAGGTAGACACCGCACGAACCCGCTGCTTCGGCCAGCGATTCAAGGTCCAATGAACCGTCGGCGAGATGGTCGATGGTCCGAATCTCAATTTCAGCGCCCTGGCAGTAATTGAACATCACCGAACGCTTGTCCGGCGGGGTGAGCGCCGAGATGTAAACCGTATTGGGTTGGCTCGCTTTGCGGTTGTGAACACGCACGGCACAGGTGAGGGCTTCTGCGGCAGCGGTGGAGCCGTCGTACAAGGAGAGGTTGGCGATGGGAAGGCCGACCAATTCCGAAACGAGGGTCTGAAACTCCCACATGGCCTGCAACATGCCTTGGCTCACCTCGGGTTGGTAGGGCGTGTACGCCGTGAGGAATTCCCCACGGGTCACGAGTTGGAACACCGATGCAGGAACGTAGTTTCGGTAGAGGCCAGCACCCAAGAACGACGGGCGCTGTCCCAAGGCGAGGTTTGCGCCAAGCAAACGGCGAGCATCGCTGATGATCTCCTCTTCCGACTGGGGCTCGGGGAGCGGCAAATCGCCCTTGAATCGGACCTCGGCAGGAATGTCGGCAAACAAGGCTTCCATGCTTTCGAAACCCATCTCCCGAAGCATCTCCAATTCTCGGCCACGGTTTGGAAGTTGGTCCACCATACAACATCGCCTCGGAGGGGTTGGAGGAAACCAACCGCGTCCCGCTCATAATGAATTGCTTCCCCCCACAACCCGCAAGGGAACAGCCTATGACACGGAACCCCGTGGCGGGGTCATGGTTCGGGTAGCGATGGTGGTGACCAACGCCTGCGCTCCCGACCCTCGGGTTCTTCGCCACGCCGAATGGATGGTGGAGGCCGGTCACGAGGTCACTGTTCACGCTTTTGACCGTTCCATGGAGCACCCGATGAGCGAAAACCACCGAGGGGTTCGCATCATGCGCTATCACCTCGGCAAGACCCCGTACGGCGGGGCGATGCGAACCTACCAAGGCATCCGTGCCTTCCAGCGCCAAGTCACGCGAACGCTGCTTCACGACCCGCCCGCCTTGGTGTACTGTCACGACGCCGATACACTCCGCATCGGAACCGCTCTGAAACAGCAACTCGACATCCCGTTGGTGTTCGACATGCACGACCTCCAACACACCTGGATTCGTTTCGATGCTCCCCAATCAAGACTCCGAGCAGCGCTTGCGGGACAAATGAAGCGCCGAATGTTGAATCGAGCCAAGCATGCGAACATCATCCTCACCTCCAGCGGAAGCGTCAACGAAGCCAGCCGAGGTTTTGCAGAGTGGTTGGCCCACCACGGCCTTCACGGTCACGTGGTCGAAAATCGACCCGAAGCGCCCACGACCGATCTGCCTCGGCCGCAACGATCCGGATGGACCGTTGGCTACGTCGGCCGGGTTCGGGACCGAAAAGCCCTCGATGCGCTCGTCAAAGCCGTCTGTTCCATGCAGCCGCACGAACGACCCAGAATCCGTGTAGCCGGTGACGGCGTTGCAGCAGCAAGCGTCCGACGGCACCTGATGGAATTGGTTGAGTCGGGGGAGGTGGAAGCCGAGGTCACCGGCGCCTTCACGCAGGAGGACCTTCCTGAATTGATGGCGGAAATCGACGTGATGTACGCCATGTATTCGCCGCAACGAGGCAACATCATGCAAGGTGCGCTGCCGGTGAAAATGTTTGATGCAGCAGCCCACGGTGTTCCTTCGGTCGTGAACGACGGCTGCTTGATGGCCGAAGTCGCCAAGAGCGAACAACTTGGTTGTCCTGCGACGTGGGGCGACGTTGCCTCGGTAGCTGATGCGCTGAAGACAGCCCGCGGCATGGAGGTGCATTTGGAAGCGACCGCTGAACGCGAACATCGGCGTTGGAAGGAGGCCGTCTTGCCGATTTTGGAGCCCCTTCAGTAAAAGGGCGGTCGAACAACCACGGCCCTAACGGACTTTCTCGGACTCGCAACGATGAGCACCTCGTCCCCTTCGCTGACGCCGGATAGGTAGCCCAGACCGATACCGGTGTTGTCAAGCGAGGGGGCTGGTGCACCGGAGGTCAAACGACCAATGGAGGCGCCGTCAACGGATTGCACCTCTTTTCCGGGCCTGGGCAGAGGCCCTTTTTCGGTGTAGCGGATACCCCACCATCGAGCGTCCGAATCATCGTGACCGACAACGCGATGCTTGCCGACGAATTCGTGGTCCAAATCCAAGCCAAAGGGAACGTTTGTTTCCCAGGAATCTCGGGCGAGAAACGCGTCCCCGTTCAAGGAAGGTGAACAGAAATCGACGCCGGAGAGCAAGTACCCCTTCTCAAGACGGAGGGTGTCCCGTGCACCTAGGCCGACGGGGGTTGCCCCGCTGGAAACGAGGGCTCGCCAAAGCGCTGGAGCATCGGCGTTGGGAATGAAAATCTCGTAACCCGCCTCGCCGGTGTAGCCCGTTCCTTGAATCCAACCCGTCACACCGAGTTTGTTTTCCGTCAGGGCTCGCCATTTGAAGCGAGGGACATGTTGGCCTTCGCCCATGGCCTCGTCAAGAATCGCCTTGGCCTTCGGCCCCTGCAGCGCCACAATGGCCGTCGCCTCAGAGAGGTTTTCGAGGACGATGGAGCCGTCTTCGGGAAGGCGTTCGGTGAACCATGTCCACATCACCTCGATCATCGAAGCGTTGGGGACGCCGAGGATTTCTTCCTCGTTCACCACGGCGAAGATCATGTCGTCGATGAGGAAACCGTCCTCGTCAAGAAAGTGGGTGTACGCACAACGCTCTGGAGCGATGGCGGTCACCCGTTGGGTGGACAGGCTTTCCAGCCACGAACGGACTTCGGGGCCCGAGAACTTGAACGAACCCATGTGGGAGACATCGAAGAGCCCAGCAGTGCTCCGGGTAGCGAGGTGTTCATCACGAATGTTCGAGTACCAAATGGGCAGCTCAAAGCCGTGAAAGTCCACCAAGTTCGCCTCAAGGGTAACGTGTTCGTCGTAAAGGGCGGTTCGAACCGGAGGGGCATCGCTCATGGTTCGGGCAAGCCCGTTCGCCACATAAACATCGGTTTGGCTCAGGCTGATTCTGCGGCGGGAAGGCCTCGGCAAATTTCATCGCCGTGATGAACGACCCTTTCGAGGAAACGGTCGAGCGAAGTTCTCGTCACGTTTTGATTGACCAAAACCATTCGCAAGATGACATCATCGCCGATGTTGGACCTGCTCACCATGAAAGATCCCTCTTGAATCAGCCGATGACGGATTTCGGCGTTCACGCTGTTGAGGTCCTCGGCATCGGTGCTGGTGTACCGGAAACACACGTTGGTCCACATTCGGTCGGAAACCATCTCGAGACGGGGGTGTTCCTCAATGAGGGCTTGAAGGTGGTCGGCGTCCGCCATGTGTTGGTCGACCATCGCCGCCCAACCGGCATCCCCACGCACACGCCACTCGATCCACAACTTCAGGGCGTCGTTGCGGCGGGCGCATTGGAGAGAATAGCGGCCAAGGTCGTCATTCGCCGCTTCGCTGTGGAACAGGTAGTGGGCCACGCTCACGTGGTCGCACAACCTGCGAAGAATCTCCGGCTCTTTGATGAGGAAGACGCTGCACATGAGCGGGACGCTCATCATTTTGTGAGCGTCCCAGCAAATGCTGTCCGCTTTTTCAACGCCTGCCATCAACGCGGCGTGGGTGTTGGAAAACACGCATGCTCCGCCCCAAGCAGCATCAACGTGCAACCAGAGGCCCTCTCGGTGAGCGATGTCGGCCAATTCATCGATGGGGTCGAAGGCACCCCGAACCGTGGAACCGGCCGTTGCAACGATGCAAAGCGGCACGAGGCCCTCTCGGCGAGCAAAGTCCAACTCCTCGAGCAGGCGGTCCGGTCGCATTCGCCCCTGCTCATCGCAGGCGACCTTGATGATGTTTTGATGACCAATTCCGATGACGTTGGAGGCCATCAGCACCGAATAATGGGCTTCTGCCGAGACAAACACGGCCATCTTTCTACCGTCAAATCCCGTTTTGGTCGAGCCGGGTAGATGCTTCTCCCGAGCACACAACATGCCGAGCATGTTGCCGTTGGAGCCGCCGGTGGTGAACGTCCCAAAACCGTCCGCAAAGCCAACGAGTTCGTTCATCCGATGGATCAGGGTCTGTTCGATGAGGGTCGCAAAAGGCGAAAGCTCGTAGGTGTACATTGAATTGTTCGTGGCAGCGGCGATGATTTCACCGGCCAACGCCGGCAAACTCAGACCGCCCCAGAGCGGATTCATGAATTCAGAGCGATTTGTTTTGACGCTATTGGCGAGGTACGTGTCGAGGTCGTCCAAAATCGAATCCGTACCGAAACCTTGGATGGGCAACCCGTGGTCAAGTGTTCGTCGCATGGTGGCCAATGACGAGACCGGGCTCACTCGACCAGACCGGTCCTTGGATTGAACATGGTTCAATAAGCGAACAGCGATTTCATCGATGAAAGTTGCTGCATCCAAGTCCATGCTTGAGGCCTACCGGAGACCGCTTATGAGCCTGTGTGTGCTTTGCCGGAAGGCATGTGTTGCCGGGAAGTGCTGCGTTTTCGGGTCCATTCGCCCTGCAAACGGGGTTCTTGGACGGTCGAGTTTGCAGAATCCATGCCTTGCAAATAAAGGATATTCATTCTGAATAAATGGATGATAGAAAGGCATTGATGATACCAGAATACGGCCTTCATTTACCGCCAAAGCCCTCTTGACCTCCCAAATTGAACCGCCAACGATGCCGGCGGATGAACGGCGGATCATCGACGAAAAATTGGTTTTTCTCGTTCTGCTGGAGAAGAAGAAGCGCCTCTTTTTCATTCACCCTGCATATTTCTTCACGAACATTGAATAGAATGAGCCCAATCAGCAACCATGCTTGGCCAAATTGGGAGCAAGTGGCTGGACCGACTTCATCAACAACTTGCAAAGGCACTGCGAGCAAAAGGATGGTCGCAGATGGACATCGCAAAATCCACCGGCTCAACCCAGAGCACGATCTCCCGTCAAATCATGAAACCGCTGCTTCCCTTGGGCGCCTCCGCTGACGAGAGCACCGTGGATGGGTGGGCCGAGGAGATGGCTCAGGCGCTCGACCAGTTTGGACCCGGAGCGAGCGTGCAACGGCAACGCTTGGTCTTTGAATTCCAGTTCAAGGGGAACCAAACCGTTCGGTTTGACAAGACGCTCACCGGCTTGAACCTTGACGCTGACCAAGCATCCGGGGCCCTCCTGCGTCGCTTGGACTGGTCTACAGGACGGTTGGACTTGCGCAGGCTCGCCACCTACATGCCGGCCGTGGGAATGAACGTCGCCGCCTGCCTGCCCGAGGCGACGAAGACCGACGAGGTCGCCGCATACCCCGGCAGGATGACGTTGGTGGACAACGTCCTTCGACGGCACGAAACCCCCGAAATGGGCGCGTCGCACCACCTCGCCAGCCTCCTGCTGCAGGCGAAGGCCGTCGACGGCGAAAAATGCGCCGTGCTCAACCTCAAGCCGCCAACGCTGAACGGTCTTGTGGACCAGGGCGACATCAACTACATCTCGGACGAATTGGACTACAAACTCGGGTTCGCGAAAAAAGGAACCCTTGAGCCCCACGCCGGGCGGCTCGACATCGTTCTGGACGAAGGCGCCTTTGGATGGGAACCGTCGTTGTACATTCTGGCACCCAACCCCATGGATTTGGTGGACCGGACACACGCCATCATCGACGCCATGAACACGGAGTGATCGCATGCGTACGATGTTTCTTGTTGCCCTCGTTTTGTTCGCACCGATGAGCGGCTGCCTGCTCGAAGCCGAAGACAGCGACTGCCTCCCCTCCCAAGAGAAGAACACCGAAGGACCGCTTCGCATCCTCACCTACGACATCGCCGCCTTTTCCGATGAGATGCTCGGTGAGTTCTCGTGCAACACGGGGTACGAGATTGAATTGATCCTCGCCGACGATGCCGGGGGAATTCTCGAACTCCTTCTTCAGACCCAGCAAGCACCCCAGGCTGACGTGGCGATTGGATTGGACAACACCTACTTGCAATCGGCCATCGACTTTGGCTTGCTGGCTGAACACGACGTGAACACGACCCACGTTGAACCATCCGTTTTGGAACGATACAGCGGGCCGTTCGCCGTCCCGTTTGACCAAGGAGACGTCTGTCTGAATTACGACGAGAGGGAGGTTGACGGAGAAAATTTGACCGTTCCGACGAGTTTGTGGAACCTCACGGAGCCGGCATGGAACGGGAAAACCGTCTTTCCCTCGCCGCTGACCTCTTCTCCGGGCCGTGCCTTCATGGCTGCAACGGTTTCGTATTTTGAAAACGACGACGACGAAACCACCGACGCCTTTGACTGGTGGCAGGCGATGTTCGAGAACGGTGCAACGGTCACGACCGGTTGGACCGAAGCGTACGAAATCCACTACAGCGGTGGCTACGGTGCGTGGGTGGACGGCCACCTCGGTGACGCAGCCATGACCGTCTCCTACTGCCATTCGCCCGGGGTCGAAGCGTATTACAGCGGCAACTGGACGGCCTCCACCTCGCTGCTTCTGCCAGGCGCTTCTTTTCACCAGATTGAGTACGGTGGGCTGGTGAACGGCAGCGGCAACACCGAAGCCGCCAATGCCTTTCTCACCTAC
>JAURDA010000030.1 GCA_030828165.1 Candidatus Poseidonia sp. | reverse complement strand
TGAAATTGGGTGATGAGTCTAAAATTCAATTTGAACGCTTCCAACCATTTGCAAAGAAGATTTTGAGCCCAGGTACAAAAGAAGGAGAGATTTACTAATTCCAAGGGCCCCCTCTGTATTGATGGTCATACGAACGGTACCCTTTGCTTCACCTTCCACGAATGTTATCAACCGCAACCTTGAGTTCGTCTCATGGGCTTGGACATGAACGGCACCATTTGTCCCAGCACCCTCGATGACCTTCCCGCGATTCAACAACGCTACGCCGAAGCCACCGCTCTTCAGGCCAGCAAAGGCATGACGCAATGGCCGGTGATCGAGGAAGAAACCATCCTCACCGAAGTGAACGAAGGGCGTCAGTGGAAGTTGCTGATCGAGGGCGAAATGGCGTGCGTGTGGGTCGTGGCTTACGAGGACCCGCTGATTTGGGGCGAACGAGGTGACGACCCTGCCGTCTACCTTCACCGCATCGCCACTGCGCCTGCTCACCGTGGGCAAGGCTTGGTGGGCCACATCGTCGCTTGGGCGAAAGAGCAGTGCATTCGTGAAGGGCGACGGTACGTTCGCTTGGACACCGTGGGGCATAACCCGGGCCTCATCAAGCACTACACTTCCCACGGGTTCACGCATCTTGGACCCGTCACGTTGGCGTCCACCGAAGGGTTGCCAGGCCACTACAACGACGGCGACACCTACCTGTTTGAAATCGACTTGGATAGGGATTGATGCTCGTCAGCCAACGTTCCTGTCCGTGCCCGTTCAACGCCACACCCGACGCCCGAACCGGTTATGAACGGATGACGCTTGAACAGGGTTGAGGGGGGCGCATGGGAGACGGAGGACCGGACAAAGAGATTGCGCTCACCCCGGGGAAGCGGGTCCTTTTCCTCACCAAAGATTTGGACCTCATCAAGCAACAGCTCTACGAGGGCTTGGACCTGCGCATGGAGGACCTGACCGTTGATGATTTGCTTGACGACATCAACACGGACGTCATGACGCCTGCATGGGTCTGTTTTGACCACGACCCCGCAGAAATCGCCAAGAACGCCTACGCCGGCTTGATGCACAACGGCTTGCGTGTGTTCCGGGAAAACGCCCTCAAGGACGGAAACTTCGAAGTCATCGTCTCCGGTCAGCGCAAAGGCACGGGTTCCAGCCGAGAAACCGCTGCACAATGCGAGCGATGGGCCGGCATCAGCATCGTCATCGCCGCTTCCTTCGCTCCCATCCACGAGCGCAACAACATCAACCTCGGCCAGTTGATGGGAAACCACGCCATGCTTGAACGCTTGCAGGCGGGCGAATCCATCGCCCTTTCCGAATTCACCGCCAAGTACGATTCGGTCACGCAGTTGATCGTTGAGCGCGGAGGATTGTTCCCGTTCGCCAAGTTGTTGAAGGCGGGCGACTTGGAGCTTGCTCCGCTGAACACGCCTTCTCGCCCCATGACCATGGCCGAGCGCATCATCAGCCGAAACCTCGTCGGCCAGCCCGAAGACCAGTGCGTGCAGCCGGGCGACCCCGTCATCGCTGAAGTTCAGGGAGGCTACTCCCATGAGTTCACGACGGCTCAAGTGCATTCATTCCTGCAGGCCGAATACGGCGAGGACTATGCGTTGCCGAATCCCAGCAAGTTCGCCGTCTTTGAAGACCACCTCCTCTACGCCCAGCACAACCCAAAGTTCGTGCCCTTCATGAACAAAGTTCAGACGTTGCGCGACCTCCAAGTCGCTTTCCAGCAGCACACCGGGGTGCGCGACTATTCCGCCGTTGACGGTGTGTCTCCGGGCATCTGCCACCAAGTGGCCCGAGAGGAGTTTATCGAAATTGGCGATTTCATTCTGGCAACCGACTCGCACACCTGCATGGGCGGTGCCTCGAACGCGTTGACGTGGGGCGTTGGGGCCACCGAGTACGCCAACCTCGTCAGTGCGGGTTTCACCTTCGTGAAGGTCCCCGAATCCATCCGGTTTGAGTTGGTGGGCGAACTCCACCACGGCTGCACGGCCAAAGACGTGATCCTCGCCATCCTCGCCGACCACGCTCGTCAGGAATTGACGTTGAACAGGAGCATGGAATTTGGCGGGCCCGGGCTCACGTCCCTTTCGATCGACGAACGGGCCACGTTGTGCAACATGGCGACGGAGTGTTCGGGCCGAACGGGTATCTGCGAAGCCGATGATGCCTTGATGGCGTGGATGATGAAGGCGCAGCCGCACCTTTCGGAAGCCGAGCAACGCGCCCGCATGGTCGCTCCTGACGAGGGAGCTCACTACGATGGTGGCGTTCACACCATCGACCTCTCGACCATCGTGCCGATGGTTGCCCATCCCGGAGACCCCGACCAAGGCGTTCCCAGCGACCCCACCAACGGCGCCAACATCAGCGACATCGGTCAAGTGGCCGTTGACATCGCCTACGGCGGTTCGTGCACGGCCGGAAAGGAAGACGACATCGCCTACTACGCCGAAGTCTGTCAAGCGGCCAAGGCTGCTGGCCTTCGGGTGAAAGACGGGGTCGACTTCTATATCCAGTACGGCTCGAGGCAGGTCAAGGATTTGGCCGTTCGAAACGGATGGCATGACCTCTTCCTTGAGGTCGGTGTGAAACTCATCGACCCCGGCTGTGGCGCTTGCATTGGCGCGGGACCCGGCGTTTCCATCACGCCCGAACAAGTGACGGTGTCCGCCATCAACCGCAACTTCCAGGGACGTTCAGGACCCGGGAAACTGTACTTGGCCAGCCCGCTCACCGTGGCGGCATCGGCGTTCACGGGCCAAATCAGCATGTGGAGAAGCGACCTCTTTGCTTGACGGGCATGCAACATCCGTCTGAAAACGGCCGCCGTTCATTCCCATCGGCCTGTTCTCTTATTTACCCTCATAGAACGGGGACGCTCATCTGTCGGCCCGACGTCGTCAAGACGGAGGAGGACCGAGGGAGGCGAAGACCATGGCAGGCACTGCGGAACGAATGGCCCAAAACCAAAAGCAAGTTGCAATTTCAGAGTTTTTTGAAAAGAACAAGCATTTTCTGGGCTTTGATTCCCTCGTTCGTTCCCTCATCACGGCGGTCAAGGAGGCCGTTGACAACTCCCTCGATGCATGTGAAGAAGCCCGAATCCTCCCCGATATTCGCGTGAAAGTTACCAAGGTGGACGACAAGAAGAACATCATTGAGTTGCAAACCGAAGACAACGGACCCGGAATCCCGAAACGCAGCATCGAGAAGGTGTTTGGACAGCTTCTCTTCGGTTCTCGCTTTCACGCCATTCGTCAATCGCGCGGTCAGCAAGGCATCGGCATCACCGGCGTGGTCATGTACAGCCAACTCACCACCGGACGGAAGACCCACGTGCGGTCGAAAATTGCAACCGAAACCTCCGCTGCCGTGGTTGACATTGGTTTGGACACCCGTAAAAACAAGGCGACGAAGACCAACGAAGACCGTGAGATTTGGGAATTGCCAGACGGTTCGCTCAAAGAGCACGGGTTGGAAATCACGTGCCGCATGAAAGCAAAGTACCAGCGAGGGCGCCAAAGCGTCTACCAGTATTTGCGCATGACCAGCATCGTCAACCCTCACGCAGACATCACGTTTGAGGACCCGGACGGGGAAATTCATCACTGGCCACGCGTCACCGAGCGGCTTCCTCGGAAGGTCGAGAGCATCAAACCTCACCCCCACGGTATCCACTTGGGCACCTTGCAACGCATGTGCACCGAAGCGACCGACAATCGAATGACGTCGTTTCTCTACAAAAATTTCTCAGGCGTGTCTACGCGAGCCGCAAAAGAATTGCTGGCCGCCGCTGAAATCGATGAAAAGGCGAAACCCAAGTCGCTCAAAGCCGAAAGCTACCGTGCCCTCATCGAGGCCTTCCAGGGCGAGCGTTTGCTCAACGGGAAGCCCGTAAAATTGCTGAATCCCCCCACCAATTGCCTTTCTCCAATTGAGGAATTGCTCATCAAGAAAGGCTTGTCGAAAACCATTGATTCGCGTTTCGTTACGACGATGACGCGAACACCAACGGTGACGCAAGGCAACCCCTTCCAGGTCGAGGTTGGCCTCATCTTTGGCGACGGCATGGCCGCTGACAAACCGGTCGAGGTGCTGCGATTTGCCAACCGAGTTCCCTTGATGTACCAGCAGGGTGGATGTTTGCTCACCAAGGCCATCGAATCGGTGGACTGGCGCCAGTACGGTTTGGACCAAGCGGGTGGACGGGGCGTGCCCAAGGGACCCGCTGCCATTTTGGTTCATTTGGCAAGCACCAACGTCCAATTCACGTCAGAAGCGAAAGAGGCTCTGGCCGACAACGAAGAGGTGCTGGATGAAGTCCGAAAGGCCATGCTCGAAATGGGGCGAGGGTTGCGCAAGCACTTGGAAAAGAAAAAGAAAATGGCCAAAACCCAAGAAAAATTCGAACTGGTGAACGACATCATTCCCGCCATTGCCGCAAAATCCGCGGCGATTCTGGACCGGCCCATTCCCGATTTGGCCGGGTCCATCACCAAGATCATGAGCGCCGTCATCGCCGAAAGCGAGACCGTCTGGAACAAGGAAACGAAACAAACCGACGTGACCATCACGCTGTTCAATTACACCTCCCGAGCCCGGGCGTACACCATTCTCGCGGCATGGCCTGAAAAAGACGGAGCGACCATGGAGGGCAACGAGCACGGTGGGCGAAAGGAAGCCACCGGCGTGTGGGCTTGGAAGTTGGACACCCTCGACCCCGGTCAAACCTTCACCCTTGCCTACAGTTTGAACGGACTTGAGCGAGGCGATTGGACCGATACGGACGTTTTCTTCCGAGGAAGTCAAGACGTCATCGGGGCCACCAAGATGGACGAGAAGTTGCTCGATGAAATTCGTCGCCGAGAGGAGGTCTTGGCAGACGAAGAAAGCGAAGAAGACGGCGGCGACATCAAAACGGACGACAAGAGCGATGGGGACGAAAGCGACGCTCCCGTTGAGGAAGAGCCGCCTCGCACAACCGGTCAACAAACCCTGATGGGCTACGGGAGTGATGCATGATGTCAGCGAGCCACACGCCTGAAGAAACGAAGGCTGCCCTTCACGAAGTCGTGACAGAAATGTACGATAAAATCGTCAAAGGCGAAGCGCCCACGATGACGCTGCCCGTTCGTACCAAGAACAACATCGGGTTTGACAACGCCTTGGGCGTCTACAAATACGGCAAGAAAAGGTCCGTTCGAGACGCTACGAGCTTGGGTTCAGCCAAGCAGTTGCTGCGGGCCCTACACGTCGTGGAGTTCATCGAAGAGATGATCGACGCCGGTAAATCGTCAACCTTGAGGGAAATGTACTACATCTCCGAAAGTTGGGGATTGGGGAAGTTTTCGTCTCAAAACGAATCCAACAATCTGGCAGAAGACCTCGAGGTGGTCACCAAGTGCCTTCGTGAAGATTTCAAACTCCGCCCCGAGGAGGACGGCGCCCGTATGATCGGCAACCTGACGTTGCGCGAACTCAACCGCAGGGGTGAATGGATGCGCATCAACGCCCGTGATGACGTCGGAGATTCCGGGTACGGTGTCCCGTACAACGTCGAAGAAGAGAAGATCGAAT
This sequence comes from Candidatus Poseidonia sp., assembly GCA_030828165.1. GTDB lineage: Archaea > Thermoplasmatota > Poseidoniia > Poseidoniales > Poseidoniaceae > Poseidonia. The sequence goes on along the minus strand of JAURDA010000030.1, from coordinate 15,077 downwards.
TGGTTGAGCACGACATCAATTTCATCATGGCCATTGAGACCGGTGGTATGTTCGACCGTTTGATCGAAAACGGATTTGATGAAGCATACAAATGCGGACTGCTCCATCTGAAAGGGCAACCCGCCCGTTCCACACGGCGAATTCTCAAGCGTATGAGCGAAGAGTGGGACCTCCCGGTGGTGGTGTTCCTCGACGGTGACCCCTGGTCGTTCCGCATCTTTGCTTCCATCGCGTACGGCGCTATCAAAACGGCCCACATTTCGGAGTACTTGGCCACCCCGACGGCCACGTACTTGGGCATCACCGCCGACGACATCGAGGCTTACGACCTGCCCAGCGACGATCTCTCGTCCCGTGACGTGGACGCTTTGAAGGCGGAACTATCCGACCCGAGGTTTGCCGATGCATGGTGGCAGGAACAGATCAACATGATGCTGGAATTGGGCAAGAAGGCTGAGCAACAATCGCTCGCGAAATACGGTCTGGATTTCGTGACCGACACCTACTTGCCGGAGAAACTCGCTGATTTGGGCCTGGCTTGAGCCCATCAGCGAGCCTTATTGAGGAAGAGGGTTTGGAACTCTTTGATGCAAGCACCGGAGGCTGAGAAGCGTTCGCCGTGGGCGCTTCGTTTGGGGATTGCCGGCGGCCTCTTGGTGCTGCTCGGCGTCGTCGTCATGTCGAGTCAATCGGGCGCCATCTCGTCCTCCATGGACCCTAGAGAGCAAAACCACGGGGCCTACACCGGTCAAGGAACCTTTGAGACCGGTGCGCTCAACGACACCTGTTACCGCTTCTACCAAGTGCCCGATGATGAGGTCATGTCGGTTGAACTCTACCGCGTTGAAGGGTTCTCCGTCGTCGGAGAAGCCCTTGAAGAGAAGAAGTGCTTGTTGGACTTTCAACCGATGACCGCCGATGCTGTGACGATGCGAGAGGTCGCCTCATGGACCCTCAACGGGTCGCACGAATACGCTCTGGTCGTTACGTGTGAAAACGACTGTTCCGAATCGACGGGGTATTTGATGAGCATCAATGCAATGCAGTCTGAATTGTTTGGATCAACATGGCTGATGATCGGCATCTCGTTCTGCTGCCTCGGCGTGTTGACCACGCCCGTTGCGCTCATCATCTACTTCGCCTCAAAGCCCAGCAAAGCCCCCCGCGTCATGATGGTGGGCAGCGACGGGAACCTCATCCCGATCACCGACCTCACCCCCGACCACCCCACGTTCTTCGAACAGGCCGAGCAAACCGTTCAACCGCCTCCCTCGCAGACCGTGGCCCCGCCGTTTGCCGACACGGCTGAACAAACGCAGTCCGAAACCTACGTTGACGGATTGCCCGAGGTTGCGGCGGGAACGATGCTCACCACCGAACAGGTCTACGCCTTGATGCGAGGTGACGTGGAAGGCGCACAAGAGCGCGCCAAAACGGAGCGCACAACCAGCACGAAAACGGCTGAAGACCTCGTCCAAGAAGCCGCAAGCGCTGCCATCATCGCCTCGTGGGACGACGGCGTTCCGCTCGCAGCGCCGGCCGACCAACCCTCGAACACCGCTCCGAAGCCACGCCAACAACCCGTGAAATCGTCCGAACAAACCGCCGGTGCTTGGAAGGATTGGGACGAGCGCTGAAGCGACGGTGAGTTCTTAGAGGACGGGTCACTACCCAACCTCGAGTTGAGAAGCATGAGCGACATCGACAAGGCCCTGTACCTCCTTCACAACAGCACACGCAGACAGATTTTGGAGCGCTTGGCAAGGGAACCCCACTACGCCATGCAACTCTCCGAGCTGATCGGTGTATCCCAGCCCGCCATCGTCAAGCATCTGAAGGAATTGGAGGAAGGGGGAATGGTTTCCAAGGCCAAAGTGCCTTCCGAAAAAGGCGGCCCCCCGAAGACCATTTACGCCGTTGAACGTGCATTTTCGATTCAAATGGACATCGGCCCGGACCTCTTCCGTTGCGAGTCTCGCCGTCTTCCAAAAGGTGGACCCATGCGCTTGTCAAGCAACCTGCCGGAGGCTTCCGTGGCCATCGCCGAAGCGTTGAGCGGACGAAAGAAGATCGCTGTGGCTGAAGGCCTCGCCCACATGCGCTCGCTCGCCAACATCATGGAGACCTTGGACGCCCAACGAGACGCCCTCATCTCCCTGCACCAACACGTTCGTCAACGGGTCTCTGCGGCGGTTGAATCCGATTTCGACACATACGAAGAGCGGAGCCTCATTCAGAACATGGTCGAAGCCTCGGGCGATCGCATCGACTTGACGGCCTTGGTCCAGAAGGAATTGATAACTGGCCAGAACCCGGGAGAGGTCTTGCAGACCTTGAGGGCTCAGCTGGAGAAGCAGATTGCGCGACGCTCGGGGCAAGTCATCGCAGCGCCGCTTGACACGGAGCTCCGCTGGTACCTTGGCCCGGGCAACGGTTCCTGAGGACAAACCTCAGTTCGCTTCGTCTTCGAGAACCGATACGAGCGAGGATTGCTCAGCAAGACGCTTGTTCACTTCGTCGCGGCGGCCTTTGCCCACCAAGTAGACCACGCCCAAGAGCGCAATGGTGAGGACGATAACCGCAAACGGTAGAGCCGTCTTGCTCACGACTTCCTTCGCCATGTCAAAGACCGGACTCTCTGATTCAAGTGCCTCGCCGATGGCTTTGACGTTGTCTCGCTCATCGGACTCAACGATCTCGTTCATCGGGTCAACAACGACGTAAACGCCCTTGCTTCCAGCCGTGACGGGGTAGAGCAGGTAAAGCTCGATCTCCTTGGCCTCTTCGGTTGCATCGGGGGCAAGCAAGGCACCGACGACCTGTCGCATGACGATGCGGTCTTCCTCACAACCGTCTTGACGGATTTCCTTCATGAGGTCAGCGTCGTTCACCTTGTCGTATTCACAAAGGACGATTTCAATGTCCGTTGCATGGACGTTTCCGGTGTTTTGCAAGATGATGCCGATGGGGATGGTCGAGTCAACTTCTCCATTGAGGGAGGGAGGCAGGATGATTTCCTTGATCTCCAAGTTCGGTGCACGCAGGCGCAGCGTAACGATGAACTCGTTGCTGTCAAAGTCGTCACCGCTCCATGCAGGAGAGTCGTCGTGGTCACCGTCGTTCTCCATGTCACCAAACATGGAGACAACCTTCAGGCCGAGAGGGCGGGTGTCCAATTTAGCGTTGGTGCCGATGGACACGGCAGCGACGACTTGAGCGGTCTCGTAGGGCGCCATTTCGGGAAGCCGGTACTCGTAGATGGAATTGCCAGCAACCACGCCGACCATGATCTTGACGCACTGGTCTTCGGGGAATTCGGTGGCGGTTGCTTCGAGTTCAAGACAGGCTTCCTCAACCACAACGTCCGCGCTGAGTTGCTTCAGCATGAACCACTCAACGCTCCAGCCATCCAGCATGTTCATGCCGGGCAGTTCGTTCCAAAGGAGCGAATCCCCGTCGCGCTGTGCGGTGTGGTTGTTGAGCGTGGGGATGTCAGCGACGTTGCCGTTGTTGGTCACGTTGAACGTGAACCGGACGATGCGCCCTGGTGCAGAGGTCTTGATGGCGTTGTCCACCGTTGGATCCATGGAGATTTGCATGTCGTGGAATTCGTCAACCGTAACGAGCAGCACGACCGTGTCACGGACACGCGTCTCGCGTCCGCTGGCGTCCGGGTAGGTTTCTTCGGAGAAGGCCTGCAAGACGACGGTGTATTCGCCTGCTTGGACGCGGTCGGGCACGTTCATGAGAACGTCGAACGCCTGATAGGTGTCCGGTGAGAGTTCCTGCAACGTTTCCCGGGGAATGTCAATGTCCCAAATCACGTCCACGCCGAAGGCATCGGTCACCCGTGCCAGTCGGAAGTCGAACCGGTCAGGTCCGTTTCCGTCGTTCGTCACGGTAAAGGGCAACACGATTTGTTGGCCGGGGTTCACGTTCAACTCGGTACCGATATCGGGGTCAATGCCGGCATCGAGGTCGTAAACGTGAACCACGTTGGTTGACAGGATGACCGAGTCAGAGATTCTCGGGTAGCCGTCGAGGTAACCCTTCAACGTGAGTGCTGGGCCGAGGCCTGCGGTGGCGTTGGTTGGGGCACAAATGTGAACGGTCACGCGTTTGGTCACCTTGTCAGCGCCGCCGGGGATGGTCCAAGCGATCGGGTCGCCAAGGCCGTCACCAGCGTCACCGGGTCCGGTAGCGTTGGCAAAGTCCACGGTCACCAGCCAGTTTTCCTCTCGCCAGGCGTCCATGGCGATGCCATCGGGCTTGGTTTCGGGCGCACCGGGCGTAGCGAACACCAAGTCTCCGGAATCAAAATTCTTCGTGACATTGATGGTGTACGAAGCGCACTCACCTGGCTTCACTTGCGAAGAGCGGTCATCGGCGGCAAACACGATGTTGCCCGTGGAGCGGATGGAAACGAACACGCCCAGTTCGAGGATGTCATAGGTTCCCTTCTCCACCGACTTGATGGGTTCGCCCTCGGACCAGCCCTTCACGTAAATCACGAAGGCGCCGGGGTCTTCAGACGTGGGAACGAAGACCTCGAGGTTCTTGGTCACCGATTGGCCGGGGTCGAGTTCGACGCGAATTGGGAAGTTGACTTGCCAGCCGAACGGAAGCAGCCATTCCTGTTGGCCCTCGAGGCTGTTCGGGTCCCAGAAGACGAAGGCATCGTGGACGTTCCCGGTGTTCGTGATGGTGATCGAGAAGATGGCCGTATCGCCTTGTTCAATGTCTGCCATGCTGTGCGACGTGTCCAAGTTGATGCCGTGGACAACGTCCATGAGGGTCAACGTGATGATGTCGTTTTGAATGGCAGGGTCCTTGTACGACTGAGCGGTAATCCGGATTTCAGCAAGTTCGTCGCCGTTGGCCTGGTAGATGGACGGAGCTTGTACACGCATGTAGAACCGAATGTCTTCACCGCCCTCGAGGAAAATCGGGGTGTCGGGGAAGATGCTCGAGTGGTTGGATGCGAAATACAAGTTGGCGGTCCAGTTCATCGGAACACCGGAGATGTTCAAGCCGTACGTGTCGGCCACGAGGTCCTTCGGTCCGGGAGTTGAGTTGTTCATGGTGAGGTTGTAGATGGTCTGCTGCCCCGGTTCGATCACATGGTAGAAGGTTTCTCCAACGTCAAATTCAACGTCGACTTGGCCGGTCAAAATGTGTGAATAACAAATGGTGAACCGGTTGTTGTTTCCGTTGTCGTCACAAGTGTTCGTATCGGACCATGCGACGTGGGCGCCGCTTCCCAAATCGTTGGAGAAGGCAGGCGGCATGCCGATGGCGGGTTGACGACCGTTGTTTGGGCCAAGTTTGTTTGAATTCCACGAGGTCACGGCAACCGGCGTCCAAGGGTCAAGAGCTGTTTCGCCGTCACCGGTCAAGTCGGTTTGGTTCAAGCGCACGTAGAGGACTTCCTCGCCCGCAGACAGGTTTGCCGAGTCAACCCACGCGATGTGGACGTTGTTCTGGTCGTCGGTCAAGAGGGAGGGGAACGCGGAGTTGCCGGCATAGGGAGATGCGGGCGGCAAGCCGTTCTTGCCTTCCACGTTGGAGATGGGGGTGTCGTTGATCTTCTTGATGGCGTACGTGGACAGGCCCTGATCGGCTCCGTCCCAAGCACCCGCGCCCTGAAGGCGAAGTTTGGTGTAATAGACTTCGTAGTTGACGTCCTTCTCAAAGCCGTAATCTCGACCGTCCATCCATGCGATGTGAGTGTTGCCTTGGTTGTCCACGCCGATGGAGGGGTGGAAGGAATAGGCGTCGTCGATGGTCACGCGAGTGTCGTTAACAACCACGAGGTGGCCGTCTGCTCCCGCACCGGTGTCTTCGTTGTAGGCTCCACCGTTGGCCGTGGTGCCCCGCACGCCGGGCGTGAAACTGGGGTCGTTGGCCATCTTGGCGTAAGGGTCGAGAACGGTCATGTAGATTTCACGGGAGTTGTTGGTGGAGATGTAGACCATGGCTTCCACGAGGAGGGACATTTGGTTGGTCCCTGATCCGGATGGGAATTCGTAGGCTTGTCCACCGGCGTCGGTGTTTCCGAGGGTGTTTCCGGGACAGTTTCGAGTTTGGGTGGAGACGATGCCGTTGGGGCACTGAACCAAGTCCATGAAGTGGGATTGGATGTTTCCTGCTCCGCCGTAGCCTTGGCCGTACAAGCCGACAGGGATGACGCCGGCGAGCAAACAGTTGTCGTGTGCTTCCTGAATGGCGGCTTTGTCATCGGCTTGTTGCGACGGGTCGCCGTCTTTGGGACCTTCATCGGACACGGGGATGACGATCTTCGTGGCGTTGGGGTTCCATCGGTGGTCGGATTGGGTTGGAGGGTTGCCGGGAACGTTGCCGTTCGCGTCCTTCCAAGAGAGGCAAGCCCAGTTGGATCCGGGACCCCAATCTTCACCGGAGTATCCGGAGTAGGTGTTTCCGTTGTAGATGGTTCCGGGCAACTTGCGGATACCACCGGAATCGTCACCGGGAGTTTGTCCCAGCGGAGTGGTCCGGGGCCCGGTGTTCTTGTTGTACCCTTGACAGTTACCGGAGCTGGCTGCCCCAGGCAAGGTGTTTCCAAGACCGTAGATGGTTTCGTAGACCGTCATGTTGCCTTCTTCAAGCATCGGCTTGATGCCTTGGAAGTAGGGCCCTGAAGCGAAGTTGCCACCGTAGACGACGGTGCAGATATCGGCCCACTCGGAGTACATGGACCCGGAGGTGTCGACCACGAACGCCAGTTCGACCTTTCCACCGCGGGTGTCGTCCCAAGCGATTTGGACGTAGTCGTTGGCGTCAACAACCACGTCGGGGTGGCCCTTGTGCCCGATGATGGGCGTGAGCAGGGTGTCGGCGAACAAGGTGACGGTGGCGCCCGAGCTGATGTCGGGTTGGATCATGGAGTAGTAGATTTGAGGTTGATTGAAGAAACGCCCGAGTTCGTCGTAGTTGTCTTGCCAGACGATGTGAACGTTGTTTTGGCTGTCGATGTCGATGGCGGGCCAGTCTCGGTTTTGCGAACGGCGTTCGATGATCGTGTCGTCAATAGCGGTGATGGTTCCGTCGTCGGAGGCCATGCCGTCCATTGGCGCAGCCCACGGGGAAAGGGCGGAGTACATGATGGCGTGTTGGCCTGCTTTGTCAGCCCACACGACGTGGATGCGGTCGTACTCGTCAACAGCGATGTCGGGATGCCAAATCTTGTGAAGTCCGGAGTTGGTGATTTGGGTCGCATCGATCATGGTCTCACCTCGGGGCGAGAGCATGGAGTAGTAGAGGTGCAGGTTGTTGCGAGTCCACACGACGTGAACGTTGCCAGAGCTGTCAGCGGCCACGGCGGCCTGAGAATCGGAAGCGGTTCCACCGTCGACAATTTGGACGGCTTCGGTGATGACAACGGTGCTCGCACTTGCCGTAACGGAGGCCAACAGCAAGGATGACATGACGGACAGGACCATCAAAGAGGCAAGGCTCACGGATTTTAGTTTCTGATTCATAGGTATACCCCGGACTTCGCAGTTTTTTGGAGACTTTTCTCCTACTTAACCGCGCTCCCTATCGGTCAGTTTCACCAGCGTGCGGCTGGCTTGCCGTCAAACTCTTTTGAAACCGATAGAAGAGGTTTTTACGCCCATTCAGAGGGGTTGAATCCCGAGCCAAAAGACATCTTCTCATCAAACTCGATCTCCGGAGTTGGCCCCAAGTTTTCTTGCGGTGTTTCACCGGAAGCTTGCTTTGATTTCGACCAGTCGTCAACCGGTCCGGGTTTTCCAACCCCCGGGCCGTAGGAATACTTGATTTCGTGGATCAGCGCCAGTTTTGCGAGCCATAATTTCCGAAGACTGTTCATGAATTCGTTTTTCGTTAAGCCGTCGAACCAGATGGGCAGGCTGACGTTGAAGGCCTGAAGAGGTCCCGGTTTCTTGTCACCAACATGCCCCATATGAATCACCCAATCCACCCCTGTTCGAATGAGGTGGAGGCGGCTCTCGTGAATCCATTCGGACCAATCGCTGTCCTCGTCGTTCATGTGGTCGGTCATCTCCTTTTGCTGACCCTCATCAACACGCGTCATGCTCGAGACGGCCACCAAGTCCCGCTCTTTGGGAATCACGATGGCAAACATGTGGCCTTGTTTCCCGCTTGGGTAACGAACGAGAAAATGCGCATGCGCCCTTGGGTCGTTTTGCGCCTTCGCCGACAAGCGTTCTTCCGTGAGCCACTGTTTGAGTTGGTCCACTGCATCTTGGGGCGTCATGGTCAACCGAAGCCCTCATCCCGTTTGAAGCCCACCCTCCAAGGAGGCCAATTGGTTCAACCATTTCGCTAAGCGCTCCTTGTCCTCTGTAGGCATGGCGATGCGAGACCACGCTTTCTTGGCATCCACCCAAGCATCCCAAGCGCCAGCAAACAACTTTCCGCTGAGCCAGAAGGCCGGGAAACAGCAAACATACACGGTCAGGAGACTCAGTGCCGTCGTTCCCGTGAGTCCCGTCAGCCAATCGGCAGAAAGGCCGAACGTCGCAGCAACGGCTTCCTGCTGCCACCAAATCCCTCCGGTCCACAAGGCTGCGACGACGGGCCAAACCAGAAGCGAACCAAAGAAGGCCGCAAGAAATTGGTAGCTCGTCCTTGCATCCAAGCCTTCGTCGGTGGAGTCGCCAAGCAAGCGACCCAGAGCAACCTGCGGTCCAAGCGAGGTGAGGAAAACGGGGAGCATCGCCGCAAACAGCGCCATCCGCACCAGGCCGCCCGGGGCGCTCAAGAGCTTCGCTCGCCGCAAGCCAAGCCCAGTGCCGTCCAAGTCACGACCGTCCAGTCCGTGTTGGTCAAGGAGTTCCGCGGCCTGCGCTGCAACTTCAATGCTGCCTCCCTGCAATGGCTCGGGCGGGAACGACGGTTTTCGGTCCGGCCATCCTTCACGGACCGTTCTCGCCGCGTGGACTTCTTGCTGCCAGGTTTCAAGCGGCGTACCGTTGGCCCGGGCGCGAACATGGGCGATCAAATGCAGGGCTCGGTGTTCCTCCCAGGTCGAGGCGTGGGGCGTGAGAACGGGCAGCACCTCTTGGAGAGCATCGCGGATGTGATGAACGGTTTCAGCGGGAGGCTCTACCCACCCCCCTTGCTTGACAGCGGTCACCATCGCATCGGGAACTTGCTTTTCATCGAGGGAAATGGCGGGTCCAAATTCAATGTACTGGTCGGTGCGAAACAATTCTCGCCGCCGGAAATGGAGGCCAACGGGCACGAGTTGCGGAAGGGGGAGGTCGTTGGCTTTCGCCAAGGCGGCCGCAGCGAGAACCGTACGAACCGGTCCGGTTTTGAAGCGAATCATGTGCGAGTTGTCGTGACTGGTTCCCTCTGGAAACAACACGCAACCGAAACCGTGCGCAATACCGCTTGACAAAGCAAGCAGGGAGCGACCGTTCAGGTGCATCGCTTCTTCTTCTGTGCACCCGCCCCGAAGCAACTCCGCCTTACGAACCACCGGTTGGACTGCCAGCCTTCGGGTCCACCATCCAAGAAGGGGCCTCGTGACCAAATCATGTCGCGCCCCGACAACGAACTCCTTTGGATGTTGAAGGAAGATGCCGAGGGGATCCATCAGCCCATTCGTGTGCCATCCGCAGCACATGGCCCCCGGTCCGTCCCGTTCGAGCGTTTCAACGCTTGATGACGAGGTGGTTCGAAACTGAACGGTTGACACCCTTCGGCACATCCAAAACGCAATTTTCGTCCAAAGATACGAACCGGGCACGGAAGACGTGGCGGTGGGCAGAGGCGTTGCGAGCAATTTGTCGATTCGCATTTTCTTGGCCGAAGCAGAAAGAACGGGCAAGGCTTCGCCGTTGTGCTCCAACTCCTCGTGTTCGGTGACGATGGTGGCCATCAAACCACGTCCTGCAGGCTTGCCGCTAAGGCACCGAGGGTTTCGTGGTCCGGTTCACCCGCAGGTTGGCGGGGCCACATGGACATCAGCGTTCCACCCCCGTCGCCTTCCGTTCGTGGAAGCACGTGGACGTGAACGTGCGGGACTTCTTGCCCGGCCAAAGGACCGTCGTGAAGACATACCGTGAAGTCGGTTGTTCCGAACCGCTTGGCAAGAAGGGTTTGGACGCTTGCAACCCCGTCCATGAGCCGATGGCGCTCGACCGAGGTGAGTTCACCGAGGCGTTGCCTTGGTGCGGTTGGAATCACCAAAGTATGGCCTTCACGGCGTGGAAAAATATCAAGGAAAGCGTACCAGCCTTCGCCGCTTGCAACGCGATGAGAGGGAATTTCGCCGCTGAGAATCTTCTCGAACAGCGTCGCCATGCAAACGACGAGTTCCGCCGATGTCTTTGTTCATTGTGGAGCAAGGACCCAATGACCGCCCGTCCCTTTCTTGAGGGCCAGCGTTGCGACGTTGCCGTCCTTGTCAACGGTGTGGTGGTGAAGGAAGTTTTCGTCGGTTTCCGGGTAATCTTCTCGTACGAAAGAACCTCGAGACTCACGCCGGGCCAAACCGCTCTGGACGGAAGCCGTGACCATGCGGACGGCGGCTTGAACCCGAAGGATTTCGAGGAGGTTGGTGTTGGCGATCAGCGACGTCTGGTCGAGGTGCAGGGATTCTGCAGCAAGGCTGACCGTTTCCAGTTTGGTCAGGAGGCCGGTCAAGGAGCCGTCGTCAAAGGTCGGCGTACTCGCCAGAGCAGCGTGCAGGGAGGCCATCACCGAGCCGCTGCGAACGACATGCCCCTCGGTTTCGCTTTCCATCATGGCGGAGAGGTCGGCCTTGGCTTCAGCCAACGCCCCTTCCAGCCGTGCAGAGGTGCTGAATTTTCGTTCGGCGACCCATTGGGCTGCCGAATGGCCGGCTGAGGCGCCTGAAGTCAAGGCGTCCAACAAGCGATTTCCGGGGAGGGTGGCTGCACCGTGAAGGCCCGTACAGGAAGCATCGCCCGCTGCGTAGAGGCCCGTGAACCATCGGGACCACGTTCCCACCACACAACGACCCATCCCGTCCACCGGCAAGCCGCCGATGGTGTGGCCAACCGTTGATGACAGGGGAACGGTTTGTCGGTTCATGTCGATGCCCGTCCTTTGTTTGACAAGTCGGAAAACGGACCCCCACCATGCCGCAGACTCGCCCATGTTCCGAGCATCGAGAACGGGTTGAACGGCTGCTTGGACGGCCTGAGCGATTTCCAACGAGGATTTTCCAGCGGTTTCAATGGGGGCGCCCGAGCCTTCGTGCAAAGCCGCTCCGTCGTTGAGCAGGCCGGCGGGAAGAACGATGTTGGTGTCTTTGATGGCGAGGGTGTGGTGCGTCATGAACTCCATGTCTCGGAGGGGGACGCCGGCACGGAACGCCATGTCCATGCCCAAACCGACAACGCCGCTTGAAAAGGCCCCTTCGAAGCCCTCGTCGGCGATGATGAGGGCTTTGCACTGAAGGCCGATGATGCGACCGTTGATCATGTCAAGCGCCACGATGCCTTCCACCGATTGGTCGGTGTGAACGAGCGTCAGCGGGAGTTGGTCGCCTCGGCGAATCACGCCGTGCCGCATGCATTGTTCTTCGGCAACTTGTTGGAGACCGTTGGAGGTGTTGCTTCCGGCGTCCGTTGTCCGCTGTTGGGCGTGACCGGGCGCCTTGCGCACCATGGGGAGGCCTTGTTGGTCGCGACGGAAATTCAGGCCTCGCCGTTCAAGCAAGTCGACCTGCTTGACGGCTCCTGCCGTGGTCTCGGAGACGATGTCTTGGTCGCAGAGGAAGCCTCCGGCCCGAATGGTGTCTTCTCGGTGGCTCCGGTTGTTGGCTTCTTGAATCGGTGCTGAAAGGCCTTCCAGCGCCGCATTTCCGGGGTTGCCCAGTCCCGTTGCCGACATCATCAACGTGCTCGCACCGCCCTTTGCAGCCTCTGCTGCAGCATAGAGTGCCGCCGGTCCGTCGCCAAGAACGATGATATCCCATGCTTCCATGTTGATACGCCCCTCACCTCGGCGAGACGGAGGACCGCCATAAGGTGCGCGCTTGCATCGTTCGACAAGCGAGGGGGCGAATCGGCGACCCTCAGGGCATCGTGACCTTGGGCATCGGCCTTGAAGCCCATGCCCTGGCGCGTTCAAGGTTCTTGTTTTTCTTGAGCGTGTGGGTGCTCGTCCTCCGTGAAACAACCGTTCTGAGAACCCTCGATTCGAGGACGACCCCTTCTTCGTCCCTGAGGATCACTTGGACGTAGCGGTCGCCGTCCACCCGTTCGGGCCAAGCCACGCCCAACCACAAAACAACGCCTTGCTGGAGGTAACGGGGAACCCAGTCCAAGGCGTCGTCTTCGCCTTCCGCATTGAGGCGAATGGATTGCCGGGGCGGAGGGCAGGCTTGGAGCTCAAAGCGATGGTCTCGGGCAAACGGTTCCCCGCCGGGACAGATGACTTCGATACGCGCCACGGCCTGTTTGAAGGTTTGATTGTTCAGAGCGATGAACAAATGACCCGTGCCTTCGTCGCACTCGGCGTCGAGGGATACGTCCATTCGCCAAGGTGCGCGCAACATGATCGGCGTCCCGGCCAAGAGGTCGTTTTGCAGGCGCTCGAGCAGGCGGAAGGCGCTGGGTTGCCAAACGCGGGCGTGCGCGAGAAGGCGCTGGAGGGAACGCCAGTTGAATTTCGCTTCCTCGTTGAGCAAGACCTCGTTCAGGGCGTCCGGGCGGATAAACTCGCTCAGTTCCCGTACCGCCATTTCGTCGGACAAATCGTTCTTTGCGTGGAGGTGGAGGATGTACAACACCCGTTCCCAAGCCTGGTCTTTGTCGTATCCGGGAAGGATGCTCTTTCGGAAGAGGGTGAGCCAATCAAGCCAATCCAAATACAGATCGGGGTCAAGGTGAAGAACGATGAGTTCGCCCAAAATGGACCCCAGTTGCGTGGGGTGGTGAGTGGGGGCGTGGTGGACGAGGCAGGCCATTTTGTCGCCTTGTTGCCGGACCAAATCCGATGTGAAGAACGAATGAAACGAGTGGGCAAAGCCCATCGTCATCGAGACCAAGAAAGCGAGGTTCCAAACCAAAGAACCTTCGTTGATGACCGTCCCCATGCCGAGTAAAAACAAGCCCCCAAGAGCCAACAAGGTGTTGATGATGTTGGCCCGACGTACGTCGTTGAGAGCTTCGAGAATTCGGTCCATTCCGGGCTGCGAGCGCAAGGAAAGTTTTCCCGTCGAACTCTTGTCGTCAATTTCACGCAACGAGATTCGTGCTTGCATCGCTTGCCACATCGATTCGCCAGCCAGCAACGAAGGAACCGTGGCGAGGACAAAGGGAACGGTACCGACCAAAACCACGTAACCGGGGTTGGGAGGGGCGAGATCGGAGAACAAAACCGAAATCAGGGCGGTCAATGCAACGGAGATACCAAAGAATAGTCGGATGAAGATCATGGTTGGGCGCCGCGCGAGCACGCCGAACCGCATCCTGAGTCGTTCTTGGTTCTCCCATTTTTCCATGGTTCGTTCAACGGGGTTTTCCGCCCGAACAAAGCCATGACCGTACGGGTCGGGTAGGCTGTTGGAGGCATCCTCGTCGTCGCTCGCCATGCGTTCCCCGAGTGAACCGTGGTGTTGCCCAAATATGGCTCTTGTCCATGGAAAAGCGGGCGCGGCAGGATTCGAACCCGCGATCTCCGGCTTAGGAGGCCGGTGCATTATCCAGCTGTGCTACACGCCCAAACCCGGCTGACCGGCGACCTTAGATGACGCTTACGCCGTTCCAAGAGGTTGAGATTTACCGATTTCCGCCACCTGATGCAAGAGTTCTTCCAACTGGATGCGGGGTTGGGTTGAGTGCTGGAGGCGCATGTCGCACCGAGAAACCGCGTCGAGAAGGGCAGCCAACATCGGTTCTGGATAATGGCTCCTGCCGGCGACAAGAAACGCATGGATGCGATCGACGACGCCCCTTCCGTCAAGGTCATGCGCAGCCATGGTGGCATCCAAGGCGCCCATGGCTCCTTTCAGCACGCGCATGTTCTTCTCGCCTTGTCGGTCCCATTCCCATTGGTGAACGCGGCCCCGCAAGGCTTCTTCCAACACGAATTGAACCTCTCTTCGCGTGCTGTTTGTAACGAGGAGTTGGACGTTTTTCCGATCGTTAAGCAGCGAGCGTTCAGCGAGAAGTTGAAGCATAAAAATCGCTTTTCGAAGGTTGCCCCCTGCAACGTGGGCCAAATCACCAAGCACTCCAGAGGAGGGCGTTTGTCCCTCAGCGGCGCTGATGGCCTCAAGACGTTGTTCGATCATCAACCGGGTGAGGTTGGGCATGCGAATATGTTGGGTTCGGCTGCGCAATGCTTCGATGACCCGAGAGGGCGTTTGGGTCGTGAAAATAAATCTCGCACTCCGGCTGCTTTCCTCCATCATGCGACGAAGGTAGGATTGGCGAGCACGGCCGAGGTAATCGGCGTCTTCGATGACAATGATCCGGGATACGGGGGCACGCTGACCGACGACGATCGCTTCTGAAGCGTTTCGTGCCGGCGAGGGGGTTGCATCGCCCGTTGTGCTGAGGGTGTGGTCGAAGGCGTCAAGGCTCGTTCGGCCGGCAAGCGTATCCTCGGAACTTGAGCCGGCAGGTCGCAAAAAAGATTCGAATTTGGCCATGGCGCCCGCGGAGCCAGCGAGGTCGCGCGCTTGCAAGACGTGCGTGGTTGAGCGCCAAGAAGGGCCGAGAACTTGACGGCAGATGAGCTGGTAAGCGGTGGTTTTCCCGCAACCGGACGCTCCGGAGAGCAGCAGGTGAGGGGGGTTGGCTTGCAACGAAAGGTGCGTGAAGGCGTCCACCACGGAAGCGGAGGTCAACAATTCGTCAAAGTATTGTGGCTTGTGGGTTTCAAGCCATACCGACATGGTGGACTTGCTGAGTCCAAGGTCTTTGAACTCTGCGAGGCGAGTTTCACTCGGCCGAGAGACGCTTGGTGCCATGACGGCGGAGTTTCATGAAAATACGGGAGCCGCAGCCTTTGCAGCTGATGCCGTTCCGCTCTCGGTGAAACGATTCGAGGCTTCCGCAGGAGGCGCATTTGTAGTCAACGAGTTC
>JAURDA010000002.1 GCA_030828165.1 Candidatus Poseidonia sp. | reverse complement strand
TATGAGGGACGGCCACCTCCATCCAACATGGCGAGCGACATCGGCAAGGCGATGGCTCGGTTGCGCCACCGCGATGTTCGTACCCGTCGGCGGGCGGTGAGGACGTTGTTTGAACACGATGACCCCTCCACGCTTGAGGCCTTTGAAACCCTCTTGGACGATGAGGATGCGTGGTTCGTCACGAAAGCGCTTGATGCATACCGCCTATGGGCTCCCCAGGCCGGTCCAAGTGCGGTTGGAACGTTGATGGAGCATGCAAGCTTGGACGTTCGCCGATGTGGAGCGAATCTCTTGGTCGCCCTGGGAGAGGAAGGCGTTGGGCTGGCGCTGAAAGCGTTGAGCGACGAGGACCGCGTGGTCCAGAAGAAAGCAAGCCAAGCCCTTCTTGCCCACGGCGGTGCAGACGGCGTTGCCGCCTTGCTTCAGCATGCTTCGCCAACCGTTCGAGCCATGGCCATGCGCCACCCTCTCACCCCAGAAGACGCCGTGCTTGCAGGATTGAGCGACCCGTCGTCCAACGTCCAAAGCATGGCGCTTGAAGTGGTCTTCAAGCGGGATTTGGGCACCTCGTTGTCAACCTTAATGCCCTTTTTTGAGGCGAATGCCCAACCCGTTTCCATTTTGGTTTGGGCGGCCCGCCATGCACCAGAGGAACTCAAAGGATTGACCGGGGGCTTGCAAGTCGGCCATGTCAAGGCGTTGACCGACCATTTGCGAAACGATGTTTCCACCAGCGACGACCCGCTGCTTCAAGCGCTCATCAGTGCCGGTCTGCTTACCCCCGTGGCCCGTTGGGTGGCGAAACAGGGAGCGGTGGAGGATGCACTGCGATGGTCGCTCATCAACAACAACGACCTCGACCTCATCGAGCGTTGCAAGTTGCTCGAACGCTTGGTCGGCCGAGCCGGTGAGCAGACGGTTCGTGCTGAAGTTCAGGCTTTGCTGGCTTCCGAGCCGGAGGAACTGCTCAAAGTGGCGTGCGAGAACCTATCAACCGCCGCAGACGAAGTGTCCCCATGAGCACGAACGCTTCGGGCCTCTGCTTCCACGCTGACGCAACCCACGGGGCAGAACATCGATTGGTGGCCGGACTCACCATCGACGGACCGTTCACGTCCACCTCGCTCGTCCTCCGTTTCCCTCGTTGGGTGCCCGGCTCCTATTTCCTCCGAGAACCCATTCAACACCTGTTCGATTTTGAGGCAGAAGACGAGAACGGCCTGTTGTCTTGGAAACGTGTCGGCGTGGACGGCATCACCGTACGCATGAAAACAACCACAACGAGGGTCAAGATAACGTACGGATTGCTGGCCAAGGAACTTTCCGTCCGATCCAACCACTTGGACGCAACACACCTTCATTTGATGCCCCCTTTCACTTGGTTTTGGCCTGAGCGAGGCATCGATGCTGCACGACTCCATCAAACGCACGCCGTTGAATTAACCGCACCGTCATCCTGGACACCGGCAACCCAACTTCAAGGAGAAACAAGAACGGGCGACAACGAATCGAATCGTTGGACGTACCGTGCAAATGGAAGAGACTTCCTCTTGGACAGCATCATTGAGGTGAACGAAAACCCAGCCATCACCTACGTGGTTGACGGAAGAGAACACCGTCTCAAGTGGTGGGACAGCGGCGGCCACGCACCGGACAAAAAGCGTCTTGATGCCTTTGTAGAGGACACCAAACGCATCATCAAAGAACACCACGCCCTTTTCGGAGTCCCTCCTTGGCCGGCCTACACGACCGTCCTTCACCTCACCGATACGGCAAGAGGAGGCTTGGAGCACATGAACTCACAAACCTCCATGATGCCCCGTTCGTGCCTGTTCCCCAAACATCCCGATGAATATCGAGATCTGGTGAGTCTGTTCTCTCATGAATATCTGCACCAATGGAACGTCAAACGCCTTCGCCCCAAGGCCTTCTTGGATTACGACCTCCAATCGGAAACCCACACCGACCTGCTTTGGTGGTTTGAGGGAGGGACATCCTGGTTGGGGGACATGATGTGCGTCCGGTCCGGCGCTTGGAGCGAGGAGGATTGGCGAATTGATTTCGAACGCAAGATGAAGCGGCATACCGTTCGCAACGGCATGCATCGAGAATCCCTGGCCGAGTCGAGCCATGATGCTTGGATTCACCTCTATAGAAGCGGCCCTTACACTCGTGAGAGTCAAATCTCGTACTACCTTGAGGGCGAGTTGGCCATAATGTGCTTGGATGTCGAACTCCGACGTCGAAACCAAAACGCGTTTGGGGCTTGCGACTTGATGGCGGAAATGGTCCGCAAGTATGCGCTGGAATCCGAAGAAGCGGAAGAGCTCGGCGTTGAGTATCGTGACATCCGGTCCACCCTCAAAACCTGTCCAGGGGGCGAAAACATGGGGCCGTTCTTGGACAAATTGGTCAAGAAACGGGCGCTGCCCAACGTTGCGAAGGCCTTGTCATCGTTTCGTCTCAAACTGACCCCCCACGCATCGGATGAACCGGGAACCGGGTGGCTGGGCATCAACTTGAAGGAAGCGGGAGGTCGTGTCATCGTCTCAAGCCATCAGGCAGGCTCCCCGCTCCGGTTGCTCACGCACGTTGGCGATGAGATCGTCGCCGTGGACGGGGTGCGTGTCCGCTCCACCAGCCACCTCAACAAGTTGATCGCAGGGCGAGCAGGCGAAAGCATCAACCTCGATCTCTCTCATGAGGGCATCCTCAAGTCCACGGAGGTCACCATCGGTGAATCGCTTCAGCACGGCGTCACGCTCAAAGGCAAAGGCAACGACCGTTGGCGGGCATGGATCACGACCCGTCAGGACCCGTGAACGGCGGGTACTCCCGCAACGTCTCGAGAGGGAAGAAAATCGGAGGCGTCTCGTCGGCGATACGGTGCCGGCTGGTCTTTGGAGGAAACACCTCTGGCGAGAGGCTCATTTCGATCACGTCGGTTTTGGTGATGCTCTCCCGGCCGCATCCCGGCCAAACATCAACCTCGATTCGGTCGTCCGTAAGGTAGTCAAGGCAGATGGCCGGAACGCGTTTCAAACCAAGGAGCAAACCAACGGAATGCCGATGATGGCCGTCAAGAATCGCCCCGGTTGCTCGGTCAACGATGAGCGGTTTGGTGTAGCCGTCCCACCGTTTGGTCATCTCGAGCAACTTATCCCGGTTCTTCTCCTTGATTTCTTCATGAGCCTTCAGCCACGTGAGAGGGACCAGCGTCACATCGGATTCGGTCCACTCCATGCCTTTGCGACGGTTGATTCTCCCATAATGCTTTTTCACGCCGTTCCGTGGATTGGCCCGGAGAGGCGGACATACGATGGTCGGCGAACGGTGGATTGCGGGCATGGAAGCGGACCTGCCCGGCGTTGATGCTCCACCTCACCTCCAACAATGGATCAAAACCCTTCCCGACGAGTTGTGCACCATCGCCAACCGTCTGTGTTCCGAAGGTTACGGGGTCTGGTTGGTGGGCGGAGCCGTTCGTGATGCGCTGCAGGCAAAGACGGTCGAAAACACCGATATCGACCTCGCCACCTCCTGCCCTCCGGAAGAAATGCTGGCGCTGTTCGGCGACCGTGCCGTTCCGACCGGTGTTGAGTTTGGAACCGTGACCGTGAAGGGAGAGACGCAAGCATACGAGGTGACCACCCTACGTTCCGAATCGCTTTACAGAGACGGCAGGCACCCCGAAAAGGTCGTGTGGGGGCGCTCGTTGAAAGACGATTTGAGCCGCCGAGATTTTACCATCAACAGCATGGCCGTTGACGTTGCACGCCAGCAACTCTACGACCCGTTTGAAGGCCAAAGCGACCTTGAAAAACGGTGCGTTCGAGCCGTTGGAGAAGCGATGCAGCGATGCGAAGAGGATGCATTGCGGATCCTACGGGCCTATCGCTTCCTTTCACAAGATGCGGTTTCCCTGTGGTCGATGTCGCCTCAACTTCGTCTTGCCGTTCGCCACCACCGAGACCGACTCGCCATGGTGGCCGTGGAACGGCACTGGCGTGAAATCAGGAAGGTCTTGAAAAATCCGTTCTCAGGCGCCATCGTCTCGATGATGCAGGACGACGGTGTCTTCCCGGTCGTTTTTCCTGCATCCCGCACGATTGAGGCACCCCTACTGAGGGCCGTTGACGATGGACACCTCCGCAACCTCAGCCCGATGCAGCGACTCGCTGTTTTGTTCATCCAACAACCGACCTCCACCTTCTTGGAGGAACTGCGGAACCTACGGACCTCACGGGAAGAACAACGGGAAGCAGCCACCTTCCACGAACAACTCCAACACCTCCCCGCTCCACTGCCGGCCTCCCTTCGGGTCTTTTCCTACGTCTTGGGACCCTCGGCAGCCTTGCACCTTGCCGCCCGGAAAGGCCTCGCAATCCACGGCGTTGAACTCCAAGCGGATACTGAAACGCCGGTTGACGTCGTGCTTGCCGCTTGGGAGGCGCTTCCGCCAAGGAAAAGTCCCGATGCGTGTCTCGTCGACGGGCATTGGCTGATGCAACGCTCTGGTATTCAACAGGGCCTTCGCTTGGGCAGGCTCAAGAATTGGCTGCACCGGTTGCAAATTGAGCACGACCTGGTTCGCGTTGAAGACATGGAACGGCATCTGAGTCAACTTCCGTTTGAACACGGTGAATGCGAGGACTGGCCGCAATTGGAATTCCCTTGAGCGCAGGCATCATCTTCATGACGATGAAGTCCATGGAGGGTACCATGGCAGAGATTCTTTTGCCTGAGAAACAAGAATTCGAACGCCGGGTGGATGCCGTTTCGCAACGCATCTCATCCATCAGCGAGAGCAACACCATGGCGAAATTGCTCCACTCCAATTTCACCAACTGGCTCAATTCATCCGCCGTTTCTCCCGTCAAGCTCACGCAAGACCTTGATGAAGACAAGAACGGGATGATTTCGGGGGATGAATTCGCCACGCTGCTCGGAAAGATGACCGGTGAAAAACCCCCTGAATGGGTGGTTGAGGTGGTCTTTTCGTTCGTTGAAGCCGATACGGCGAAGGGCATACCCATTGCGGACTGGATGGCCTTCCTCGCTGCGAGTGGACTTGAAGTGCCCGATTCGCTCTTTGTTGCGCCGGTGATTATCACCGGCTCGTTGTTAATTGACAAACCCGAAATTCAAGTCGGAGAAAGCGTGACCATCACGGCTTCCTTCAACGAACCGGTCGAAGCGTATGAATTGAAAGTGACGTCCTCGCTTGGAGAAAGTGAGAACTTCGTTACTCAGCAAGCCATGATGGATTCACCAACCTTTGACGAGTTCCTCCTGGACGGCAACAACGCCGCCGATTACACCGTTGAACTCCTCCACCTGGGCGTCCGCTTGGACACCGGCTCCTTTGTCATCACCGAGGCGCCTGCGGTTGACCCCGAACCTCCGGTCGAGGAAGAAGCCCCTTCCGAAACGGAAAGCGTCGAAGCGACTGAACCCGTGCTGCCCTCGTCGCGTTCGTTTTCCGAGGTCAATGAATCGCTTGCCGCCATGCGTTTGCGCAGCGAAACGCAAGCCTACATCGCCTCTTGTGGCTCGCACGACCTTCAGTTCACGGTTCTTTCCACGGCGCGAACGTTGCTCGGGGAAGGGCCCTACAAGAACGGCACGACACTCACGTGCACGGGTGACGACGGGACGGTGTTCGAATTGATGACCGTTCAAGACGAGGGCCGGGCGTTTACAAAAGGCGAGGTTTGCAACGCTGTTGTCCAACCCTTCGCTTGGTCGGTCGCCCTTCGGCGATTGGTGTGCCTTGAACGCTGATCACTTCAGGGCTCGAGCGATGACGATGCGCTGAACTTCTTGCGTGCCTTCGTAGATTTGAGTGATTTTCGCATCGCGGAAAAAGCGCTCGACGGGGAATTCCTTCGTGTAGCCGTAACCGCCGAGAACCTGGATGGCTCGTTCGGAAACCCACATTGCCGTGTCGCCCGCAAAGAGTTTGGCCATGCTCGCTTCTTTGGAATGTCGGGGGCCATCGGCATGGTAGTGCTGTTCCTTGGTCCATGCGGCTTTGTAAACCAACAACCGGGCGGCCTCAATTTGCGTGGCCATGTCGGCCAGATAAGCCATGATCATTTGGTGGTGAGCGATGGGTTTTCCGAAGGCTTCTCGCTCGTGAGCGTACTGCAAAGCCGACTCGTACGCACCCTGAGCGATGCCGAGGGCTTGGGCGGCAATCCCGATTCGGCTGTTGTCAAGCGCATTCATGGCGATGGGGAAGCCGTTTCCAACCCCCTTGATGACGTTCTCGACGGGAACCTTGCAGTCGTTGAGAACGAGGGTGCACGTATCGGATGAACGAATCCCGAGTTTGTCTTCTTTCTTTCCAACCGAAAAGCCCTCAAAGTCAGCGTCAACGATGAACGCCGTTGTACCGCCGTGCTTCTTGGTGCCGTAATCGGGGTGGTCCACATCTTTGGCGAACAGCACGAGAATGTTGGCTTGGGCACCGTTGGTGACCCACATTTTTTCGCCGTTGAGCAGGTAGTGACGGCCGTCCTCGGAAAGCTTGGCTTTGCAAACCATGGCGGCTGCATCGGTCCCGGCTCCGGATTCAGAAAGCGAGTACGCGCCGACTTCTCCAGCAGCGAGGCGAGGCAGGTAGGTGCTCTTTTGGTGTTCGTCGCCGTGCAGGGCGATGGTCATGGAGCACAAACCAACGTGAACGCAAAACATCACGGCAAAGGAAGGGTCAACGCGAGCCAACTCCTCGATGATGATGGCTTCGGACACGTCATCGATGGGGGAGCCCCCGTAGGCCTCGGGTATGGTGATGCCGTGGAGACCGTATTCGAGGAAGGCTTCCCATTCCTGTGAAGGCGGAATTTGGTTTTGGTCGCGGTGCTCAACCGTCGGAGCAAGCACCGTTTCTGCAAAGTCTCGAACCAGTTCGCGAATCATCTGCTGTTCGTCGGTTTCGCCAAAAATCATGCGCTCACTAACCTGCCCACATCGGGGAGTTTCTTAATCCGTTGGTTCGCTCAAAAAAACACTTTCTTCCTCAGCCTTCATATACCACCTGTGGAAGCCGCGATTACGAGGGAGACCTATGGACGATGACATCGTTGAATTCGTGATTGCCCAAGACCGAAAATACTCCATGGACCACTTGTGGTTTCAGCAAAAAGAACAGAAATTGATGATCGGCGTCAGCGAGTTCATGCGCGTCGAGATCGGCGATGTCCTGCGGGTGATTCTGCCCCAAGCCGAAACCGAAGTGGACGAAGGCGGGAGCCTCTTTTCGCTCTGGAGCGCCGATGAGAAAGTCTCGCTCACCTCACCATTTTCGGGCGTCATCTCCGACGTGAACGGCGAGGTGGAGATCAACCCGGATCTCGTCAATGAATCCGCTTACAACGACGGATGGATCATCCTGTTCGAACCGCACGACCTCCAAATCAATCCCGAGGACAAGCAGTTGCTTGAAAATCTCATGGAACACGACGAATACGTTGAGTACCTCGCCGAGTTGTGAGGCTTTGGCAAGGCCCATTGAGGCCGCCTCAAGAATGATTAACTCACACCGGTAGCGAATCGCATGAGCGACGCCATGCAACAACTGCGGGACAGTCTCCAAGCCGCACCCGTCATTTGGAAGGGAGCGTACCCCTACTTCATCCACCCCATCACCGACGGCGTCCCCCGAATGCATCCCGACGTGCTGACCTCCATCATCGAGTTGGTCGTTGAACGCGTCGATTGGAGCGAGGTCGATGTCCTGTTGGGAATTGAAGCCATGGGGTTGCCGCTCACCGCTCCTCTGAGCATGGCCACGGGGATTCCCCTCGTTATCGCAAGAAAGCGGTCCTACGGTTTGGAAGGGGAGGTCGAAATCGACCAGGCCACCGGCTACTCAAAGGGCGAGATGTACCTCAACGACCTCGGTGACGGAGAGCGCATCGCCATTCTCGATGACGTGCTTTCGACGGGAGGCACCTTGGAAGCGGTCGTGGAAGGCGTTCGGCGAGCGGGTGCCGAGGTCACGAACATCGTGGCCGTGGTTGAGAAAGGAGGCGGTTTGCGCCGATTGCAAGGGAAATATCCCGACATCAACATCCAATCGCTGGTCCGTTTGGAGATGGACGGGGACAAAGTCGTGCTGCTCGACGAGGCCGAAGACCGCCTTCTTTGAGAATTTCCAATCCGCCATCGACCGCAGGGAGGGATTCCCCCCTCCTTCACGAGAACGGGTGGCTTCATGAGGGGGTGGCCCCGCCGTCAAGGTGAGGGGAAGCATGGATCTTGACCGTCACGACTTCGAACTCGAGGAGTTGATGGAACGCATTCGTTCCAACGACAACCGACTCATCGCCCTCCAAGTGCCCGAAGGGCTCAAGATGCAAGCCCTGGAGATGATGGACACCATCGAGACCGAAACCAGCGCTCAAGTGGTTCTGGCTGCCGACCCTTGTTACGGTGCGTGCGACCTCGTTCACGACAAAATGAAACTAATGGGCGTGGAATTGGTTGCTCACATGGGTCACTCCCAAATGAACATCGATTCCGGCATGCCCACGCAATTCATCAACGTCACCTACGACGGCGACCCCGAACTCTCGCCGGTCCTTCCCTGGCTTGAACAGCACCGCAGTATGGCGAAACAACGCTTGGCCACTCAAGACGAGGCATCGCCCCTAAGCGAGGCCGAAGCTCAAGAGAAATTCATGGACGCTGTGGGTCGGATGGCCCCGCTCACGGACACCAAACTCGGCTTGGTCGGCTCCATCCAACATTTGCATCTCCTTCCCGAGTTTCACGACCGTCTGGAAAAAGCGGGCTTTGATGTCACCGTACCCATCGGTGGTGCTCGACTCTCGTTCCCCGGCCAGGTCCTCGGTTGCAATTACTCCGGAGACGACCCTTCTATAGGACACTATTTGTTCCTGGGGAGCGGCGATTTTCACCCGATCGGTTTGGTATTGCATACCGGAAAACCGTTGGCGATGCTCGACCCGTACACCGGCGACGCGGAGGAAATGTCGTTGGAGCGCATCGAGCGCATCCTGCGCCAGCGCTTTGGCCTCATCATGAGCGTCCAAGACGCTTCCACCTTCGGCATTCTCATCGGCGAAAAGCCCGGACAAATGCGTCGCACCCTCGCTCTTCGCATGAAGCGGATGCTTGCAAAACACGGCAAGAAAGGGTACCTGCTCGCCTTGGAGCACGTTGGTCCAGAGCTCATCGACTTCTATCCCGTTGACGCCTTTGTCAACACCGCCTGCCCGCGCATCGCCATCGACGACGCCGTCAAGTACCGCAAACCGCTCATCACGCCGTTTGAACTTGAGGTGGCGCTGGGCGAGAAGAAATGGGAAACCGGTTACCAGTTCGACGAAATCCCCTGATTGGTGTACGTCTCCTGTGAAAAAAGCCGCACAATGGCCCAACAGCCTACCACATCTTTTAGAACGGTTGACATCAGCATTCCCTTGATATGACGGGCTACTTGGACCGGATTGGCGCTGGGCTCATCATCGCCCATCCTGAAATTCTGGATTTTGACCACCTCCCCGAAGAACTCGTGGGTCGAGAAGACCTTCAGGAAGCCTTGGCCTCCAAATTCACGACCGTTGGCTCGCCCGAAGGCGCCGCCCGAGCCGTCATCACGGGTCCGGTGGGGAGCGGGAAAACCGTGCTCGCCAAGACCTTCTGCCGTGACCTCCGAAGGCACCTCTCGGGCAAGCGAGAGATCAACGTCGCCCACGTCAATTGTCGAAACGCCTCCACCAGCATGCGGGTTGCTCAGCGCATCCTCCACCAATTTG
Organism: Candidatus Poseidonia sp.; assembly: GCA_030828165.1. Classification (GTDB taxonomy): domain Archaea; phylum Thermoplasmatota; class Poseidoniia; order Poseidoniales; family Poseidoniaceae; genus Poseidonia. The sequence goes on along the minus strand of JAURDA010000002.1, from coordinate 92,993 downwards.
ACCCGGGTCATCCCGACCGTGGCTTATCGATGGGCGAACTGTTGATGAGTCTGCGGAAGATGTTGCGCCGTACATCCACGCACCTCATCGTTGTCCTCGATGAGGTGGACCACATGCTCCGACGTTCAGGTGACGAACTGCTCTACCAACTGCTTCGCATTGATGAGGACCAAGAAGGAAAAGGCACGGTATCCCTCATTCTCGTTAGCCAAGAACAGGTCCTGGACGTGCTTGAGACGGCGGTTCTGTCAAAGTTCGGCCAATCAAATCACATCCGAGTTCCGCCCTACACCGTCGACGGCCTCGAGGCCATTGCACGTCAACGGGCGGAATTGGCCTTGGTGCCTGGAACCTGGAACAATGGAATCCTTCGTTTGGTGGCCGAGCGAGCGGGAAACAGCGGCGATGCTCGTCGGGTGATTGAGTACTTGAGCAGCGCCGCCGAGCGTGCTGAATTTCGCCAAGACGGTCATTCGGAACAGGCCATCACCGTCGATGACCTCCATGTCGTGAACGACGAATTGGCGACAAACACAAAGCAGCGGTTGGAGATTGTTGACGATCTATCCGCCCAAGGAATGCTGGTTCTCTTGGCGATGTGTCGTCGGCTACGAACCGAGGAATCCATGACCATGGGCGACGTGGAGCGCCTCTACAACGTGGTTTGCGAAGAATACGAACAGCGTCCGAAGAGCCACACGACGCTCTGGAAACACGTCAAAAATATCGAGCAAGAAGGCATCGTGGCCAGCCGAGTGGCCACCGTCCCCGGCGGCCGAGGTCGCACGACCCATCTGAGCATGCCGCATTTCCTCCCTGCAGACTTGGCTCAGCGGCTTGAATTGCTTCTTCCAAAGCGACTGGCCCGTCGTTGAACTTCTGTGCATAGACGATGGGGCTAAATACGGGTCATCAGTCGGACAAATCCCAAGAGGTGCTCTCATGGCTGGCAACGATTCAGAATTTATCGCAGTGGTCAACGATACCGACCCGAAGAACGGCGGGAAATCCTACGCCCTCAAAATCACAGGAAACAACCACGCTCAAATGCTCGGAAAGCGCATTGGCGATGTGGTTGACGGTTTGTTCGTCGGCGAAGGCGACAAGACCCTCAGCGGTTACAAACTCGAAATCACGGGCGGCTCCGACAAGACCGGCACCCCCATGCGTCGAGACCTTGAAGGCGGCAACCGTCAGTCCATCCTCGTGACCCAGTCAACGGGTTACAAGGGTCAAGTCGTCGTTCACAAGGAAAAAGGAGGCGGCAAGAAGCGTTTCCGATACAAGCCCGACGGCCTGCGCAAGCGACGAAACTTCCGCGGCAACACCATCACCCAAGACACCCGCCAAATCAACCTCCGGGTTGTCGAGGCCGGAAAGAAACCACTCGAAACCATCCTCTCAGCAGAGGCTGAGGAATCTTCGGAGTGAACCCGAGAGGGCGTTCGACGGGCATGAAGGAGAGAGGGAAGCATGGCACGAAAGCTTCCCGCTCAACCCGAAGTGAACATCGGCCTTGTCGGTCACGTTGACCACGGAAAAACAACGCTCACGCAGGCGCTTTCTGGCGTGTGGACCGATACCCACTCCGAGGAGCGCAAGCGAGGAATTTCGATCAAACTCGGTTACGCTGACACGGCCTTCTACCAAGACGACCAAGGGCAGTTTTACGCCACCGGAAAACGACCCGATGGAGGCGAGGATATTGAAGGCGAGTTGAAGCGTGTAGTTTCCTTCGTTGACGCACCCGGGCACGAGACCCTCATGGCCATCATGATCACCGGTGCCTCCATCATGGACGGAGCAATGTTGATGGTGGCGGCCAACGAAACCTGCCCGCAGCCTCAAACTCGAGAGCATTTGATGGCGCTTGAAATCGCCGGCATTGAGAACATCGTGATCGTTCAGAATAAAATCGACCTCGTGTCCAAAGAACGAGCGCTTGAATCCCACAAGGAGATCAAAGCCTTCCTCAAGGGGACCATCGCAGAAAACGCCCCCGTCATCCCTGTTTCCGCTCATCACGATGTGAACCTGGACGTGTTGATTCAGGCGATTGAAGCCACCATTCCAACACCTGACCGTTCAAAGGACAAGCGCTCGATCATGCACGTTGCCCGTTCCTTTGACATCAACCGACCCGGTACCCGGCCTTCAAAACTCAAAGGCGGCGTGATTGGAGGAAGCATCGTTGAAGGGGAATTCAACGAAGGCGACACCGTCGTGATTGGACCGGGACGGAAAATCGAGAAAGGCAACAAGGCCACGTGGGAACCGATCGAAGCCGTCGTCAGCAGCATGCAAGGTGGAGGTCTGAGCCTCAAAAAAATGCATGCTGGAGGCTTGTGCGGCATGGCCACCTACCTTGACCCCTCCATCACCACCTCGGACAACCTCTCCGGGCAAGTCGTTGCCCGAAAAGGCGACCTCCCTGAAATCCACTCTTCGGTGGCCATCAGCGTCAATCTGATGAGCCATATGGTGGCCGGTGACGGCGAATCGCCCGAGAAAATCCAACCTCTGCGCAACAACGAGATGTTGATGCTCAACGTGGCCACAGCGACGTCCGTTGGCGTGACGAAAAACGCTGAGAAGACGCGAACCGACCTCGAACTTCGCCTTCCAATCTGCGCCGACAAAGGGCAGCGCATTTCGCTCTCGCGTCGTATCGGATCCCGCTGGCGACTGATTGGCTACGGCACCATCGAATGAGAGGTCGGTGCGATGCAGCCCGTCCTCATCGACGCTTGCGGCTGGGTCGCTTGCATGGACGCTCGGCTGAACGTCGAACAAGAGTTGGAGGCCCTGCTCGGCCCATGTTCATGGACCGTCATCCCGTCGATGATGCAGGAATTGGAACGCCTTGAGCCCCAACGCCCTCGCTCAAAACCCCTCTTGCTCGGTTTGCTCGAACAAAAAGCAACCTTGGTGGAGGCGCCGTTTGACGGACACACCGACAACCAACTTCTCTCCCTGGCCAGCGAGGAAGGGTGGCCCGTCCTCACCGTTGACACCGAGCTCAAGCGACGCTTGTTTGAAGCCAACGTACCGGTGGTCGAGGTCAAACAAAACAACCGACTGGCCCTCATCGAGGCCCTTTGAGGGCATCAAGGAAGGGTGAACAACACATCGTCGCCGTGACCGTCGAGCCAACCGATCTTGACGCCTGCATCGATCCATGCGTGTGCATAATTGATGGCTCCAAAGGCTCGAACGAGGTCACCGATTTCGAGAAAGTGGCGGGCATCCGCTGCGTAATCATCGGCCATACGAAGCATCACGGTCAATTTCTGACCTTCTTCCGTTGATTCATCAACCGTTCGTGTGGCCTTCTGACGGGCTCGACGGGTGATATCGAGGTAGTGTTCCACCCGTTCAACCGTGAGGCTGGTGAGTTCCGACATCACGCATCGCCTTCCTTGATGCGCCCGAGCAAACGGCGGGCGTCTTCAGTTCGCCCCAAGGCCTCGTAGAGTTCGATGGCCAAGGACACTTTTCCAAGGTCTTCGGCTTCCTGCGCACGGAGGAACATTTGCCGTCGCTCTTCCCAGTTACGGGCCATAGCCGCCTCCGCCACCGCCTTGTACCTCCCTTCACGCTCGGCATCCGAAAGATGGGGGGCCGTCCATCGCCGGACAAGGCCTTCTCGTGTAGCGGTCGCCATGGCATCGGGCGTGCACAACACGAGAAGGTCGCCGAGGTTCATGCGCTCGGTAAGCGGAGGCTCTTCGCCCTCGTCCTTTCGTGCGGTGGACAACGAAACGAGGTGTCCTTCAATGCCCAGAACCCACCAACCGTCGCCCGAGCGTACGGCTTCCATCGGTTCAAGAGAATCGCTTTCCAAGCGTTCCAAGTGGTCCCATCCAAAAGGATGAGGGACGCCCTCCCAGAGCCCACCGTCGGCGCTCTGCAAAAGCAAACGGCCGTCCTTGAGGGCTGAGCACCAACTCCATGCGCGGTCTTCGATGCGGCGCTTCCTGTCTTCGCCCGTCAATCGGCCGCACCACAGGCATCCTTGCGGGTCTTGCCAGAGCAGATGTTCTCGGTCAAGCCAACCCACCATACGACGAACAGGCCCGCTGTCAACCCGGCGGATGCCTCGGCCCTGTTGGGAGAAGAGGTGAATCTGTCCGTGGCGTCCTGCAAGCGCCCAACCGCCTCCGGGGCGAGCCGCGAGGTCACGGAAACCCCCTGGCGTGCTTCGCCCTTCGCTCACGAAGGCGCCGTTTGAACTGTTGATGATGTAAAATCCATGAGCCGCAAGCAAGGCAATGGAGCCCTGCACTGCTCGTGCGGCATGGACTTTGAAGGGAACTTCGATCTGCCAACGGACACTTCCGTCCGCCTCCAAAAACACGAGATCCAAACCTGAACTTACCACAAGCCCGCCTTCGACCGAGGCCATGGTGGCGATACGGGAGGATGCCTGCCAAGACCATGCGACGTTCCACGACATCAGGCCTCACCTCCTTTGAGAGCGCCCCACGCAAGAAGTTGCGCCCGAGCAGCCTGAGTAAGCGAATACTTTCTCGCCCGTCCTGAAGGCCGTACTTGGAGAATACCGAACTTCAGGAGACGGTTGCTGATCTGGGAAAGTCGAGACCGTTTGATGTCCAGATGACCCAAAATTTCGGGGTCCGATGGTGAAAATGCACGGCTATTGGAGATGCCAACCACGTAGGTCTCGGCGATGGTGAGTGTGCCGAGGGCGACCTTGTCGAGTGCATAGGATTCCTTCGGCCCCGTACGCTCAACGCGACGCTTTGCAAAGAAGTCAACGAGGTGTTGAACCTCGCCACTCGAAGTGTTCTCCCTTTCACCCATCAGCAACTGAAGCAATCTGGAGAGGGTTGTTTCGTCAAGGACAGGGTGGACTGGAACGGGGTTCGTGAGCGACGGACCCACCGTTTCCTCATCGCTCGTTTCAAATCCTTCGACCTCGGACTCAAACAACGCAACGGGTTCGGGAGCGGGTAAACCGATCTCATCGTGGATCAAGGCGGCTGATTCGGCCTCAGGCACCTCTTCTTCCGGTTCATCGGCCAAACTTCTTTCCTCAACCCACCATTCCGCAGCCTCCGAATAATCTTCAAGTCGCGTTGGACGGCTCATGGCGTCTTTCTTGATGGCATCAACCGATGAAAGGGAGACTTTGTTTCGGTTCACAAGGTTGCCAAATCCGCCGCTCGCCACCGGTTGACGGGCTGGTGGATAACTTGAGGCATCGATGATGTCGTTGGTGAACTTAGGCGGTTTCAGCGGGTCGTCTTTGGTGATGGAGCGGTCAAGATCGTCCATGTCCAATTCAAAAGACGAACGACCAAGCGTTGTATCGTTGTCTTCAGCGTTTTCTTCATCGCTCGTCTTCGTTTCGACCGATGTTGCATCATGCACGGCGTCTTGGCGCTCGTTCCAGGGCGTGGAGGCGTCGATGATATCACCCGGAGGGGTTTGGGATGCCGGTTGAAGTTCTGCACCAAGGTTGCTCGTGCCTTCGTCTTGCTTTGCAAGGAACGGTTGTTCATTCTGGCCCCCGCTTCTCAACGCATCAAGCGGTTGTGACTCATCCCGGGGTTGAAGACGTGCAGACGTGTCCCTGTACGGCGGTGCAACCCCTTCAGCGTGCTCAATGCGAATCCGGTCAACAGCATCGCGAAGGGTTGCGACCACCTCGGAGGGGTAACCGCTGCATTCCTCGAGGATGGTTTCGGCATCCTGCAGGGAAAAATTGCTGCTCATGACCCCGACATCACGCAACCGGTGCTCCACCAATTCCACGACATCGCTTGCGCCAAACGGCGAGAGGAGAAACCGTTCAAAACCGGTGACCACCGTTGCAGGAAGGTGATTTCGTTCTCGGACATCGCACACCAAAACAACGACGGCGTTGAGCCGTTCAAGGGAAGAATGCGCATCTCTGAGAGCCACATCAACGACCGAGAAATCGCTTGCTGGAACGTCGATGACCACGAGCGGAAGTTTGTCCGTATAGGCGTACATTTCCGTGACAAGTTGGTTCACCAGTTCGGTGCGCTCCGGGAGCGTGTCGCCTCCAATCAGTTGCTGGTAGCACATTTCCAACATCGCTTGCGCAGGGGCCTGCGCGGGCAAGTGATCGATGGAAATGTAGGCCCCTGCGTAGGGTTTGAGGCATCGAACCAACGACGTTCGCCCCGAGCCCAACGGCCCTGTGAGCATGATACGGCGGGCCGTGCCCAGTTTCAGATACGTCCTGAGGAGGTTGAACTCCTCGCTTCTGCCGATGAGCTTCCCAGCATCGCCTGACTCAAGCGGCCGGGTGGAGAACGGATTCATATCGAGAAGTGGCAAGCCAAAAAGACCAGATTTCTGGACCATGGCAAGCAACCGCACTTCACGTATTTGATGTTTCATTCATCAGGGTGCACTCAGAGACCTGTTAGGACCTGTTAATCGTGGAGCGGTAACGCTTCATCCGACTGCATTAACGCCAAATTAACGCACGGTTAACGCGTTAATGAAAGCGTTAAACCCGTTAACACAAGCCCGCCAAAGCCCATGCGATTCATTCAAAGAACGCCTTGTCTACCCTCGGAACAGGGGACAGTCGTGCCGGTGGAAAACAGTCGAATCAAGGGCTTGTACAACCAAAGCGTGGAGGAACGGCGAACCATCGTCGCTGAAGCCTGCAACCTGACGGCCGAACACGTCGCTGCTCTTGCAGCGCATGGCGAATTGGACGAGGCAGCGGCCGACCGGATGATCGAGAACGTGATCGGGACGATGTCGTTGCCCATTGGTGTAGCGACCAACTTTTTGATCGACGGCAAGCCCTACCTCATTCCGTTTTGTGTGGAAGAATCCAGCATTGTCGCTGCAGCATCCAACATGGCCAAGCGATGCAGGGCTTTGGGCGGATTCACCACCAACAACGACGAGCCCGTGATGATCGGGCAGATTCAACTGCTCGAAGTTGCCGACCTCGACGGTGCCGTGGCGGCTTTGGAACGCGAGAAAGAAGCCCTTATGGCGTTCTGTAACGACATCCCCTCCCGCATGATCGCCCTTGGCGGAGGATGCAAGGACATCCAATCACGAAAACTGACAACGGCATTGGGAGACATGCTCATCGTTCACCTGCTGGTGGACTGCCGAGACGCCATGGGCGCCAACGCCGTCAACACCATGGCCGAGCGCGTCGCCCCACGCATCGAGCGTCTCTGCGGTGGCCGTGCCCACCTCCGCATCCTTTCCAACCTCGCCGCCCACCGCCTCGCAAGAGTATCCGCTACCTTCACGCCCGAGGAATTGGCTTCGGACGGCTCACGGAAAGACGGTTTAGCCGTCATACAAGGTATTCTCGAAGCCCACGCCTTCGCCGTGGAAGACCCGTTCCGAGCCACGACGCACAACAAAGGCATCATGAACGCCATCAGCAGCGTTGCCCTTGCCTGCGGACAAGATTGGAGGGCGATTGAAGCAGGATGTCATGCTTGGCCCAGCGTGGAACACGGACGCTACACCTCCATGTCGAATTGGTCCCAAGATGATGAAGGCAATCTCGTCGGGAGCATGGAATTGCCGTTGGCTGTCGGCGTCGTGGGGGGCGCTTCCAAGGTCCACCCTGCTGCACAGGCGAACCTGGCCATCTTAGGCGTAGAGGGCGCTCAGGAGTTGGCCGGCATTATGCTCTGTGCAGGGCTCGCTCAGAATTTGGGCGCTCTGCGTGCGCTATCAACCAAAGGCATTCAGGCAGGCCACATGAAACTCCACGCCAAGAACATGGCCGTGAGCGCTGGTGCCGTGGGCGAGGAGATCGACCTCTTGGCGGCAAGGCTCCAAGCTCACGAGGGTCACCGAACCCAGAGTTTGGTTGAGGAATGGCTCAATGAATTACGCGAAGGATGAAGTTCATTCTTCCTCACGTACAGGAAGCGACGTCTGAACGGTGCCTTCGGCCTCGCTTTCTTCACGCAAAACATCGTTCGCCCCAAGGTCGTCGAGCAAGCCCGAGGCTTGAACTTGCTCTCTGAACCAAGCTTTGACTTTCTTCCGGTCGGTGTGAGGGCAGCCAAAAGCTTCCGAAAATCGCCGGGTCGTCGCCAGACGTCGCGTGTTGCCGTCCTTTCGCCGGTCGACCATGCCCAATTGGGCCAACTCGCGAACGTAATCGTAGGCCTTCTGACCCAACAATTCAACCAACCTTGACTGGGGCATCGGCTGGTGATAGGCGATGAGGGCGGCGGCTTTGAGCAACTTCGGAGGCATGTCGGTCTTCGTTGCTTTGGGCAGATGGGTCGCAATGGCGGGCTTCACTTCCAGCGCCCATCGGTTACCGACCTCGGCGAGTTGCAGAGCCCCTCCTTTTCGGCGGCGAAGCGTGGCTTGGAGACTCCCAAGAGCATCCAACATCTCGTCTTCGTCGTAGCCCAAGGCCTCGGACAACTCCGGGCCCGACATGGACTTCCCAGAACTGAACAACGTCGCTTCAATCAGCGTCTCAAGCGGCATTTCTGACATTGCAAACCCTCCTACTCAACCAGCCACGCATGTTCATCAAAACCTTCAGACGATGACTCTTGAACAACGACTTCACTTAACGGCTCGCCATCATCCCCGGTCGATTCCTCGAGCAGGCTTTCTTCTTCAGCAGCCAATTTGGCCTGACGACGGGCTTCGCGCTCCTCTGCACGGCGTGCACGGGCCGCAATGGCCTCCATTCGGTGGTCCGAACCCGTGGCCTGACCCTCCAAATCGTCCGAGTCGTTCGCCATCATCGCTTCAACCTCTTCGAGGATGTCCTCAAAGGCGTCAATCTTGGGCCAGAGGTCGGTGATCATGATGTTCGCCACCTCTTCGCCTTCTTGTGAAATGCTGGCGATGCGGCGGTGCGTGAGGAACAAGCCGGCGATGAACGAAGCAACGAAGGCCTCGCTTTGAGCGTTCTCGGCGTCGAGGCCGAAAACCCGGATCAACACGGGTTCCAGTTTGGAGATGACATCAACGAGCGGCACCGTTTCGCTGCCGTGCTCGTTGCAGGTTGCTCGCAGAGCGGACCAACAACGTTCAATGTCGCCCTCGAGGTCTTCGTTGTGCATTCGTCCGCCAACGTTTTCGAGGTACTCGCTGAGTTCCTTTTCGTGCTCCAGGCGATTGATTTCCCGTTGTTTGAGGCTCGCCGCATCGTCGGCGGCGTCCTTGAACGCCGAGAGCAGTTCAGCGAGCGTGACCGGTCGGCCCTCATCGCGGCGAACACGTTCATCAAACAGGCCTGGCAGCACATCATCGGCGGCACCGTCGAGAACGGATTGCGTGAAAAAGAAGGCTTCGTCGTCATACTCGCTTTCCCAACCGAACATGCCGTCGTCATCCCATACTTCCTCTTCCTCCACGGGCTGAATTCGCTCGAAGAGCATCGCAGATTGGTGATGCAACACCTCCCACGAGAGACGAATCAAACGGCCACAAGCGGGCAGGTCGAGGTTTTCTCCCTCACGAACGCGTTGCGAAAACACCGTGAGAAAGGCCGAGAGATCGACGTTCCACGGATTGAACGCTTCTTCCCGTACCAACGAGAGCACCAAGGCCACCGAACGGTCAAAGGGGTCGTGCAGGCTTTGGTGTTCGGCTTCTTCTGCGGCGGCGATTGCGGCAATCCGCTCACCAAACAACGCCGCCTCGGCTTCGTCCTCACCGTGAGCAAGCAGTTCATCGATGACCTCCTGTTGCAGGAACCATCGGTCCAAACCGGTCTGCTCTTCCACCATCCGCTCACCTCACTCGTCCGTGATTTCAACCGTTTCTTCAGCCTCGGCTTGGTCGCCCTCGCTCACTTCCATCAACTGCGAGGCGATTTCTGCCCGTTCGTTGATGTCCTCGGTGGTCTCTTGCGCCCGTTCAAGCAAGCCTTCGAGCCGTGGTTCGGAATCGGTATCTTCGTCTGAAGAGAGATGAGGGAGCAAACCCCCAAGGCTCTTCGGGACAGGCAGTTCATCGGGAACCTGCGGCATGTCTTCTGCAGCGGCCACGGCATCCATGATCCGGCTCTCGTTCTTTTTCACATCACGTTCTGCTTCCTTGAGGGCCGCTTCGCCCAAAGCCATGGCTCGCTCCCGGTCAAAGTCGAGAATGCGTCGGCTGCACCCGTCGCCTCCGTGCGTGATGCCGATGTGATGGTCGGCCAGTTTGAGCGACACCTTTCGCAGCGTCACCATGATGAATTGGGCACGTTGACTTCGTTGCTGACACATCTTCGCAATACGCTCCGCATTGTACGCGTCCAGATTTTGGTCAACCTCATCAAAGTAGTAGAACGGACTTGGGTCGTAATCTTGAATGGCGAAAATGAGGGCCAAGGCCGCCATCGATTGTTCGCCGCCAGAGAGTTGTTGCCGGCTGACCTTAGATGATTTACCGCGGGGTTGTGCCCACAATTCAAGGCCGCCTTTGAACGGTTCATCGGGGTTCTCGAGGAAGAGTTCCGCACGGCCACCGTCGGAGAGTTCATCGTAGGATTTCTGGAAGTTCTTGTTCACCTTCTCGAGCACCGTCAACAGACGCTCTTTCCGCTGACTTTCGAGTTGTTCGGTGATGTCGATGAGGTGTTTGCGGCGGGCTTGAAGCATGGCGAATTCATCCTTCATCAGGTCGAGGCGCGCCTGGCAGGCATCGTATTGCTCAATGGCCATCATGTTCACGTTTCCAAAGCCTTCCATGGTCCGTTGATAGCCACGCAATTTGCGTTCAAGTTCACCCACGTTCTCGAGGTGTTCCGGCAAGTCGGTAAGCGAAAGCCCAGCGTCGATCAACTCCTGGGCCATGGCTTGGATTTCCGCTTCTTTTTCACCCATCACTCGCCCCAAATCGTGAGCGAGGCGCCGATGGTTTTCGGCCTTCGTCAGACGTTCTTCGTTTCGAACACGGAGGGTTGCTCGCCTGTCCGTGAGTTCTTGGCGCTCTTGTTCAAGCCCTTGATTCTCTTCAAGGTACACCGCCTGTTCGTCTTTTTTGGCCTTCAATTCAATGCGATCCGACGCCAGGGTGGCCTCCAATTCGTCGATTCGCTCCAACCTCGCCTCTTTGTTGTCAAGCAGCGTCTGGGCTCGTTTTGTGATGTCGTCCACCCGGCGCTGAAGGACGGCTTGGTGGTTGGCGCCGCTGGACAAGGTTTCCTGGGCTTTCTCCTGCTCGCCTGTTGCGGCAACCCGCTTCAAATTGGCACTGTGCAAGCGGTCACGAAGGTGCTCCGGGCTTGCCGCTTCGAGGGCGGCTTTGGCATCGTCTTTCGTTTCGATGGCGTGCTGGAACGTGCGCTCTGCCGCATCCAATGCCCGTAGCGCATCCTGCGCATCGCGACGAACATCATCGAGTTTTGATTCGAGTCCTTGAGCGACCTCTCGAGCTCGTTTTTGAGTTGAGATGACCTGCTTCTTTTCGGCTTGAAGGTTGCGAACCCCGGTGGCGTGGGAATCGTCAACGAGCGAATTGATTTTGTTGCGCAGATCTTGTTGCCGACCACGCGCTTCTCGAAGGGCTTCGTTGACCGTTTGTTCCGTAAGGGTGTACTGCTCGACTTGCGCCGTGTATTTTTCAACCTCCGAAGCCCCTTGGATGCGACCGCCAAAGGAAATCGACATCTTCCGTTTTGAACCGCCAACCATGGCGCCTCCGGCTTCGACGACATCGCCACGGAGCGTGACCAATCGAATACCGCCCATGTGCCTGCGGGCCGCAGCCATGTTGTCAACGACCAAGGTGTTGCGGAGCGCAAACCGAACGGCGACCTCAATGCGTGGATCAAAATCCAACATTTCGTGTGCAAAACCCAACACGTCGTCTTTCCGAGCAGTGATGACGGCACGCCCTGCGGGCCGAGTGCTGCTGAGTTTGTTGAGGGGAAGGAAGGTGGCTCGCCCAGCTTTGTTCTCGGCAAGCCAACGGATGGCCTGGGCGGCGTTTTCATCGGTGTCGACGACGACCGAGGCCATGCCTGCACCGATGGCCGTCGCAAGCGCAACCTCGTGGGTGGAATCTTTTGGAGCACACAACTCTGCAATGGTCCCGATGATGCCGGTCAATTCTTGCCGGTCCCGTGCAGCGAGCACGGCGCTGGCGCCCCCTGCGAGGCCCTTTGCGCCGGATTTTTGTTCCATTTCCGCTTTGGCAAGACTCAACGCTCGCTCCGCTTCACGGAGCTTGACTTCGATGCGCCCTCGGTCTTCAGTGAGTTGAGCTTCGGTACGCTGAGCATCAAGCAGCGCCTTTGCAAGCGCCTCTCGGTCAAATTCAGGGGCGTCTTCTTCCATGCGCTCCAGTTTGATGTCGAGTTCACCCAAAGCAAGTCGGATGTTCTCTTCTTCCTCTTGTGCAGATGCCAGTTGTTGGCTCAGCAAGTCCGCTTCGACAGCGAGCCGGTCAACGTCGCTCTGGGCTTGATTTCGATGCCCTTGGTGGCGCTCAAGTTGCGCTTCTGCTTCCGTGAGAGCGTTGCTCAAATCCTGGTTCTTTTGGCCAGCGGATTCGAGCGCGAGTCGGACTTCATCCTCCTCGGCTTGCGCCTCCTTCAAGGCCAGCAAGGCCTCCTCAAGGGCTTCGTTTGCAGCGGCAAGGTTGGCTTTGAAGGCCTCCAATTCAGCGTTTGCTTCGTTGAGTTCGTTATCGCAAACGATCGCTTCCTCAGCCTCTTCTTCCGCCTCCTTCGTGGCTTCTGCAATGCGGTCAGCGTTGAGTTCAATCGCCACCTGCAGGGCTTGAATGGCCTGTCCGAGTTCGGAGGTTTCACCTCCGGTCAATCGGTTGATCTCCGCTTGGAGTTCACCGATTTGGTCGTCGAGAACCAACAACGCCTTTTCGGTTTCTTTGTGTTCATCGAGGAGGTTTTGACTTTCGTCAAGGTAGGTTTGGCGCTGGTCGATATGGAACTGAAGTTCGTTCTTCAGCGTGGCGTAACGGGATTGGAGCAACATCGCATTGGTCATGGCGATGGCATCGGCTACTTCCTTCGCTTTCTGGGCGACATGTCGCTCTTTGGCCAGCGTGGACAAGCGCTCAAGTTGTTCCTTTTCGAGCAAGCCGATGCGCTCAAGATAACTTTCCACCATGTCCTTTTGTTTGGAGGCTTTTCGGATTTCGTCGTCGTACGACGTCACCCCTGCGACGTTGTCCAACACCTTTCGCCGTTCGTTGGCGGTCATCTTGGCAAGGCTCGTCACGTCCCCTTGCAAGACGATGTTGTATCCGTCAGGGCGGGCGTTGGCGGCGCCCAGCAATCGGTGGAACACTTTCTGTGTGCTGTCTTCACCGTTCAACTGGTACGTTGTCACGGGGTTGTTTGAGGCGGTGAGGCGGATGCTGCGCGCCATTCGTATTTCTTCGCTGTCGAGCGGAAGGCGACGGCGCCCGCTGGCCATCACGGGATTGGCGAAGACCAAGGTGACCGAACACTCCCGAGCGGGTTTGGAATTTTTCCCGCCGTTGAAGATGAGGTCGGTGGAATTCTGGGCCCGAATCACCCGGTTGGACTTTGGTCCAAGAACAAACTGGATGGCGTCCCCGCAATTCGATTTGCCCGAGCCGTTTGGCCCGGTGATGGCGGTGAAACCACGGTCAAGGGGAACGGTGACTTCGCCCTTGAAGGATTTGAAATTCAGCATTTCGAGTGACTTCAGATACATCCCTATACCCCAACGGGTGGAAGATTCTTCCACCACATTCTGAACACCCGTCTCTTACAGGATTTAAACAATGCGAACAATCAAGCCTCAGTCACTCGGTTTTGGACAGGGCGTCAGCGACGCCGAACAGCGCTCAAAACACGCCGTGTTCGTTGCAATGTTTGCATCCTGCCCCACGGCAGTACGGGCAGGTCGCCATAACCAATATCTTGCTCCGCCGCCGCTTCATGGCCAAATCCTTGTCACCGCTAATCAAACGGGACCGATCGGTTCGCTCCAAGTGTTTCTGATTGTGAACGCCCTTGTTGAAGAACGAAAGCCTGAACCGGCCCGCCTTCTCCCGGCGCCGTTCCAATTTTTCACGCGTCTGAACCACGGCTTCGGCTTCCCAATATTTCGGCCCCCGAATCATCAAAGCCCCAAAGACGGCAAAGAGAATTTGGATCACCCAGGGCTCGATCGGCATCGGCGCAAGGTCAGCAAGGCCTTGTGAACTGGCGGAGGTCGGCAGCCAACCCAAGCGGTCGAGAACGGCCAAACCCACCAATACGCTCCCCATGACGAAGCCCGCTTTGCGCAATCGCTTTGCCCAAGCCTTGTTCTGCGGCAATTCGAAGCCGTAGACGAACAAAAACAAGCCTTCCATGAACATGAGAATGTCAGCACCGGACCACTGCCCTGTTTCGCCCAAGCAGTACGACGTCCCGGTATCACGGAGTTCGGCCTCTACCACACTGGGCGAGCAGGAGGGTTCGAGCATCAACAAGGAGTCGAGCTTGTACCCGTCTGCACCGTCAATGAGCCGGGGGGCAACCGCTCCAAATTGGACGTTTGCGACCACAAAAAGCAGAATCGCGGCACCCACCACGGTCATGACTTTCCGGGTCGATAATCCAAACACCATCGGTGGGCCTCGATTCCTCGAGCCCGCCCTGCTTCATAGTGATTTTGAGATGAAAGCGTTTCTGAAAAAGCCATCACGGTCAAGAAGGGGAGACACGAGGACAGAAACGAGGGGAGTCCATGGTGCATGTGGTCATCGTCGGGAGCGGCATCGCTGGCTTATTTGCGGCGTCGATGTTGGCCGATGCCGGCCATGAGGTCACAGTGGCCACCAAACAACGCACGAAGGATTCCTCAACGAACTGGGCCCAAGGCGGCATCGCCGCCATCTTGGACAAAACAAACACCGAAGCGATGGAGGCCCATGTCCAAGACACCTTGAGAAGCGGCGACGGACAATGCGATGAAGCCGTGGTCCGGAGCATCATCTCGGAAGCCTCTGAGCGAATTCAAGATCTAATTGCACTTGGCGTTCGCTTCGAAAAAGACAGCGACGGCGATTTTTCTCTTGTGAAAGAAGGGGGCCATTCCAGCAAAAGAATCCTGCACGCCAAAGATGCAACCGGCCGGGAAATTGAGCGCGCCCTCTCCTCCTATGCAGAGCGACACGAGCGGATTCACCTGAGGCCGAACACCCTTGCCATCGATTTGATTCAGCGCCATCATCGTCAACCTGAGCACGGCGTTGCAGGCGTTTGGTGTTTGGACCAACTCACCAAGGAGGTGGTGACGCTTGAGGCGGATGCGGTCGTGCTCGCCACGGGGGGGGTTGGGCAACTCTGGAGGCAAACCACCAACCCGAGTGTAGCCACCGGCGACGGCTTGGCGATGGCCTATAGAGCAGGTGCCTGCGTGGACAATCTCGCGTTTATTCAATTCCACCCCACCGCGCTTTGGTCGAGCCGAGAACGTCCGTTCTTGATTTCGGAAGCCGTTCGGGGCGAAGGGGGGGTCTTGATGGACAACGTCGGGCTTACCGCATGGAAGGAGGCGACGAAGGAGGCTGAAATCAAGGGAGAGGCCAAACCCTCGCCCGAACCGTATTCGTTTACCCTCAAGCATTCGCCCGAGGGTTCAATGGCCACGCGGGACATCGTGGCCCGAGCCATTGACCAACAGATGAAAACAACCGGAACGGGGCACGTGTATCTTGTCACCTCTCACCTTGACAAGGAAGGCCTCGCCAGAAAATTCCCAACCATCGCCGGTAGGTTGGCGAAAGAGCGACTGGAATTGGGCGTGGACCCCATCCCGGTCGTCCCTGCTGCGCACTACATGGTTGGAGGTATCCGCGTGGACGCCATCGGCAGAGCCCACGTTCGTCAAACCGGCGCCGTCATGCCCCACCTCTTCGCCATCGGCGAGGTGGCCTGCACCGGCATGCACGGCGCCAACCGGCTCGCATCGAACAGTTTGCTTGAGGCCGTGGTGTACGCCCATCGCGTGGCGAAACACCTCATCGACCAGCCTCCCGAAGCCTACGAAGGTCAGCATCCTCCTTGGCGAGCTGACGGGCTGAACGCGCTCAAGGAACACGCACCGATCGTTCACGACCGAGCAAGTCTCGTCAGCACGATGTCGCAAGAAGTTGGCATCGTCCGCTCAAACCAACGATTGAGACGGGCGGAGCGCAGGTTGGCCTTGCTCAACAAGGAAATTGAATTGATTTGGAAAGGGAGCTTGCCGTCCCGTGCCATTGTTGAATTGCGAAATCTAGCCCTCATCGGCCATCTCGTCGTCACCGACGCCCTCGACCAACATCAAAACCGAGGCCTCCACTTCAACGTGGACCTGGTCAAGGATGGCACGCCCGAATAAGCGTGGCGAGCAATTGGTTCACGGGCACGGAGACGCCGTGGGCCTCTGCAAGGTCGACCAATGCACCGTTCAAGGCATCAATTTCGGTCTTCCTTCCGGCTTTCATGTCTTGAAGCATGCTGCATTGATTTTCAGCGGTCGTGTTCAACACCGCTCGAAGAGCGTGCTCAAACTCCTGCTCGTCCGGGACGGTTATTCGCTCCATCCGGGCCACACGGACCGCCTCTCTGTACACCATCATGCACGTATCAAAACGATCGGGAGCGAGCAACTCGCCGTTTTGAAGGCCGGCAAGGGCTGCAATCGGGTTGATGGCGAGGTTCAGCAGCACTTTGTTCCAAAGCATCGTTGCCGCATCTTCGTTCATGGACGGTGCAAGCCCCGCCCGCTCAAAGACGGTGAAAATCGCCTCCAATCGTTCAGAGGACGGTCCGAGGGGGGTGCGAGCGAGTTGGATGGCCCCCTTCCCCGCCCAGACCACCGTGTTTTCAGCCCCCATGTATGCGCCGTGGGTGGTGGTTGCCGCAACAACCCGGTGAGGCCCGAGGGCCCTTCCCAAGGTTTCGGGATGGCCCAGACCGTTGGACAACGCAAGAGCCACCCCGTCGGGTTTGAGAAGCGAAGAAGCGACGTCCAGCAACGAGGGAATGGTGTAGGATTTCGTTGCGAAAATCACGAGGTCAGACCGTTGGTCAAACGATGGAGGGCGTTCAAGTTCTTCACACGTGAACAAGAATCGGTCCGCTGGAACGTGGTTCATCGGCCCCCCATCAACGGCAAGTCCCTCAAGCATCGCATGTGCCCCTCGTTCTCCACGAACGTGGAGGTGAACTTGGTGTTCGGTCTGTGCGAGGCTTGCAGCGAACACACGACCTAGCGCACCAAGACCGAGAATGGAAATACGCATGGTTGGACCTCAAGCATAACTCGCCAAGTGGACGACGACCGAACCCGACTCGTAGGTCACCCACATCGTCGACAACGGGGTGGCCGGAGGGACGAACGACAAGTTGGTGGTGCCCGGATTGAGGGCGAGACCGTCCCAGTTGTGTTGCCAGTCCTCGCCCAAACTCCCCTCGCGGGCCAGTCGGAACGGGACGGGTTCCGTTCCTGGATTTGTGAAACTCAATTCACCCATGCCGGTGTTCAACAAGGTCCCGTTGGAAGCCACGGCCCACGGCGTTGACCAGAACCTGGTCAAGGTTCCCATCCATTCAACCAACAATTCAGGCCCTTCGACGACGGTAAACCGGGTTTTGGGGTACGGCGAAAAGGCATCGTTGCAAATCGAGACGTTGTCTCCGTCGGTCAGAAGCAAGGTCAGGTTTTGTCCAGACTCGACGAGTGGAATCGAACCCGAGGCCCGAAGCGAGGTGTCCCAGACCCAGTCCCCGTCCATCGGTCGAGGCGGTGTGCTGATGCTGGCGTTGATGGGGCACGATTCTCCGTTTCCTTGCAAGATGCCTCCGTCCTCAAACAGGGCACCCCAAGGGGACCCTCCATCAGCCACCACGGTCCATCCATCCGAGGGAACAAAGGCGACCAGAGGGCGGCGTTCTGGGAGCAACGGCGCAAACGTATCGTTGTTCAAGCGCAAACCGGTCATGGCCGATTGAAACACCAAGGGGTCAAGGCCCGAAAGACACACCCGTTCCGGCACTTCAGAACGGTTGTCGGTCAGTCCCACCCCCTCATCAAGCGTTACAAGAGGGGTTTGGAGGCCATCGATTTCCTGGCCGAGCACTTCAATGTCAAGCCAGGAAGAATTGACCAACCGTCCGGTGAGGTCGATGCATCGCAGGGCCGTGGCCCCTTCGAGTTCGTCGTACCAGCGTTCGGAGGGGACCACCTCGAGGGCGGGTCGAACGGTGAAGGGCACCGCTTCGTACCCACCGTTGATGGCAACGAGGTAACTTCCCTCTGCAGCGGTTGGGGCAAACGCCCCTGTCCAGGTCAGATTCATCCAGAAAAAGGCGGTGCGCTGCGGAAGAAGTTGTGAACCGCACCCCTGCCCGTCGAGACGCAACCCCTCTTCTCCATCGCAGTTCCATTGAATGGACCAATCGTGATGTTCACTCGCAAACACCGCTTTTACGGCGTAGGGTTGTTGAATGGAAGAAGGGTTCGTGAACGACACTTTGGTGCTTGAATGCCATGAGCCGTTGGCCAAAAGAACAGCCACCTCCGGTTCAACGACTTCGAAGGTCATCGGCGCATCCCAGTCTTCGTCATGAACCACGGGTTGAGCCGCAGGAAGAAGGAAAACAAACAGCAGCAAGAGGACGGTGCCCATTCGCCGATGGTCTTGCTCGCTCAAGCCCGTGGTTTCGTTCAGCAGCATCGGAATGCGGAGATCGGTTCCGAAGAAAAACAACAACGGCAGCAAAAGGGCGAAGACGAGGTACCAGAGCGAAAAGGAGGAAAACACGCCAAAGACGTAGGCACAAAACAACATGGTGATCACGATGAGGCTTTGCGTGCTCGAACTGCGCGCTTCCAAGAGACCCATGCGTGCAATCAACAGACGCCCGCCCGGGAGGGTCGGAATTGGAAGGATGGAAATCCATGCAAACAACATCAGCATGCCGCCTGCATGCACCCATGGATGCGCCCAAATGAGGCGGACCCAAGCGTCTGCACCGGCGATTTCCAGCGCCAACAGACTGAGGAAGACCGGGGGGTCGGTGATGAACGGCATGGAACTTGAAACCAAGTATTCGGGGGTGTTGCTCAACCCCATCAAGAACAGGCCGACACCTCCAACTCCCAAGACAACCGGCACCGTAAGCGAAGAGAATCCGAGGGCAGCACGGTCCGGCCAAGGGCGTGCATCCATGCGAGGCAACGTGGGAATCAAAAGAAGGCCAAACGGCCAGAACAGCCAAGAGGAGGGGAAAAGACCCAAGGCGTACAGAGCGATGGTGAAGTCGGGCACGGGCATGAGATGGCCGCTGCGGACCCCGTACCGTGCGCAAACCTTCCGCTGAACAACCGATGCGATGAACAGGACCGACAGCACCGGCAAGGCGTAACCCAGCATGCTGTCAACCAGCGAAGAAGGGTGCAACCAGCCGTTTTCCGGACGACTGGACGACATCCAGTGGTTGCCGGCGAGGGTGAGGGTAAGCAAGGACAGGCCCCAAAACGCCACCAAGGTGTTGAGGCGAGGGAATTGGCGCTCCGGACGAGGGAAGACCGTGAATTTCCACCCCTCTTCATGACGCGTGAGTTTCCCCATCCATCCAAGCCGCTCGAGATGCTGATTCACCGAGACCACGTCGTCGTGAATTGAATCGGAAGAAGTTGAGACGAACCACGAAGGCCATCGACCCCCGTCGCTGGCGTGGACGTTGAGATGATCGCTGAGAATGGAGGCCAGCAATTCGTGCTGAGACCACGCCTTTTTTTGGTGTGGGAGAGCGGAGGCGTCGGGTGAATTTTCAGCCATCACGAACCCCCCTTGTGCTGTTGGTATGACCCATCCTCCATGAATCCCTCGTTGAAGGCGAGGTGGACGCGAGTTCACTTGTTCTTGAACCGCTTCAGTCGGAAGGTTTCTTCGCGTTCCATTTCT
This sequence comes from Candidatus Poseidonia sp., assembly GCA_030828165.1. Taxonomy (GTDB): domain Archaea; phylum Thermoplasmatota; class Poseidoniia; order Poseidoniales; family Poseidoniaceae; genus Poseidonia. The sequence continues at coordinate 73,106 of JAURDA010000002.1, read as the reverse complement.
TCCAAACGGAGTTGAATGAACACCTTGGCCTCCTCAAGTTCAGGGATGACCTTGAACTCGAGCGCGTTTACACGTCGCTTTGTGGCTTCAATCTCGGAAAGAAGGCGTTTCAACGTGGCTTCCATCTCGGAGGCGATGACGATTTTTTCGATGAGTTCACTGAACGAATCGCTGGCCTCATCAATGTAAGGCGACGAGCCGATGAAACCGATACCGCGCTCGGCGAAGGTTGACTTGAGGTTGCTTCCGGTCACGCTGGGAACGACAACGCCCATGATGTTGCGGCGCTCGACCTCAACCTCGGGATGGGCTGAATTGGCGATGGCTGCAGCGCGAACGGCAAGCCCTCCCTCGATGGCGTTGGCCAAGTCGATGCGTGTCTTGGCGAGACGGTAGGCCTCGGTCAATTCGCGCTTGGCCTCGATCATCTCGGACAGGAGGGTACGGAACTCATGGAACAACCCGTCTCGCTTCATTTTGAGCAGTTTGTAACCGTTCTTGGTTTGCTTAATGCGGCCCTTCAGCTTGATGAGTTCGCTACGGGTCGGTTTGATATCCAAAGCCATGCTTCCTCACCTCCTTCGTTGAATGGTCGAATCCGCTCTCACTTTCGGTTTTCCGGGTGGTACTTGCTGATGAGTTCTTCATCAAGACGGACCAAGTACTTCGTGTCAATGCTGGACATCAGTTCCCAGCAAAGGTTGAGGGTCTCGTCGATGGTGCGGTCTTCATCACGGGATTGACGAAGGAATTTGTCTTCGAACACACCGGAGAAATCCAACAGTTGCTTGTCACGCTCGTTGAGGGCGTCCTCACCGACAATCGCAACGAGACCGCGGAGTTCACGGCCTTGAGCGTAGGCAGCGTACATTTGGTCGCTGACCTTCTTGTGGTCGTCTCGAGTGGTTTTCTCACCGATACACGAACCCATCAGCCGGGACAGCGATGGCAGGACGTTGATGGGCGGATAGATACCCTGTTGGTGCAGCTCACGGCTGATAACGATCTGACCCTCGGTAATGTATCCCGACAGGTCAGGAATGGGGTGGGTGATGTCGTCACCGGGCATGGTCAAGATTGGGAATTGGGTGATGGACCCTTTCTTCCCCTTCACGATACCGGCTCGCTCGTAGAGCATGGCCAAGTCCGTGTACATGTAACCGGGGTAACCACGGCGGCCGGGAACTTCTTCACGAGCAGCACCGATTTGGCGAAGCGCATCGCAATAGTTGGTCATGTCCGTGTAAATCACGAGCACGTGGTAGTCCTTCTCGAACGCCAAGTATTCGGCGGCCGTCAGGGCGAGACGTGGGGTGATGATTCGCTCAACCGCCGGGTCGTCGGCCAAGTTGACGAACAGCACGGCGTTCTCCAGAGCACCGGTGCGCTCCAGGTCGGAACGGAAGAAGTTGTATTCTTCAGCGGTGATCCCCATGGCGCAGAACACCACGATGAACTCTTCATCGGAGTCCTTGAGTTTCGCTTGACGAGCGATTTGCAAGGCGATGTCGTTGTGGGGAAGACCCGATGCCGAAAAGATGGGAAGTTTCTGTCCGCGCACGAGCGTCGTACAGCAGTCAATGGCCGAAATACCCGTCTGGATAAAGTCGTGTGGCGATTGGCGGCTGTAGGGGTTGATGGCCGCACCGATGATGTCGGCTTTCTCTTCGGCAACGATTTCGGGACCGCCGTCACGGGGGCGCCCTGCACCGTCGAGAATACGACCGACAAGGTCGGTGCTCACGGGGAGTTTGAACACATCGCCCATGAAGGTGACACCGGCTTCCCGGTCAATTTTTGCCGTTCCTTCAAAGACTTGGACGATGACAAGGTCGTCCGAGGTGTCAAGCACTTGTCCGTTCTTGATTTCGCCGTTGGACAAACGAAGCGTCACGATTTCGCCGAAGGCGACGGGCTCGGTTTTGTTCAAGAAGACCAGAGGTCCCTTGACGTCGGTAATGGTTCGGTATTCTTTTCCAGTCATCTTCATCCTCTCCTCAGTTGGCCTCCACGGCGTTGGCAATTTGTTCGGTCATTTCCTTGACCATGGCTTCAATGCGCTCAATGTAACCTTGTTCGAACCGACCGCGCATCAAGTTTGAGCGGGCAGGCACGTTGACCACATCGTTGAGCAATGCACCGTCGGCCATGGCGGACTTGGCAGCGTCTTGGAACGAGAGAATGGCCTTGGCCATTTCGTATTGCAACTTGATGTCACAGTAGGCGTCAACGGGGTCAAAGCCGTTCTGTTGCAAGAAGAACTCACGGATCATACGGGCAACCTCAAGGGTCAACTGCTGGTCAACGGGCAGTGCATCGGAACCGACCAACTGCACGATTTCCTGGAGCTCAGCCTCAACCTGCAGAAGACCGCTGATCTGGGTGCGGATTTCAGGGAAGTCCTGAGCGATGTTGTCCCGGAACCACTGGTCGAGGCTCTGTGGGTACAACGAGTAGGAGTTGAGCCAGTTGATGGCAGGGAAGTGGCGTTGGCGAGCCAAACCTGCATCGAGACCCCAGAACACCTTGACGATTCGGAGGGTTCCTTGGGACACCGGCTCGGAAATGTCACCACCGGGTGGCGACACAGCACCAATGACCGTAACGGACCCGTCGTCCCCGTTGAGGGTTTCAACACGGCCCGCTCGTTCGTAGAACTCGGCGATTCGGGACGACAGGTACGCTGGGTAGCCTTCTTCACCGGGCATTTCTTCCAAACGGGAGGAAATCTCACGCATGGCTTCGGCCCATCGAGAGGTCGAATCGGCCATGAGAGCGACGTCGTAGCCCATGTCACGGAAATACTCGGCGATGGTGATGCCCGTATACACGGATGCTTCACGGGCAGCGACCGGCATGTTGGAGGTGTTGGCGATCATGACCGTCCGGTTCATCAGGGGCTTCCCGGTGTTCGGGTCAATCAAGTGAGGGAACTCGTCCAACACTTCGGTCATCTCGTTGCCACGCTCACCGCAGCCGATGTAGACCACGAGTTGAGCGTCCGAGTACTTGGCCAGGGACTGTTGAGTGACCGTTTTACCGGATCCGAAGGGACCGGGAATACCGGCTGCGCCGCCTTTTGCAAGCGGGAACAGGAAGTCGAGAATGCGCATGCCCGTCACCAGAGGGGTGTCGGGAGCATACTTCTGCGTGAAAGGGCGTGGGGTTCGCACAGGCCACTTCTGCATCATCTGCAGTTCGGTACCGTCCTCGAGGACACAGACGGTTTGGGTCACGTTGAAGTCGCCCGATTCGACGGACTTCACGACACCGCCTTTGCCGGGCGGGACCATGATTTTGTGGACGATGGTCTCGGTTTCTTGGACGTGGCCGATGACCTGCCCGCTGACGACGGTGTCGCCTTTCGCAACTTTTGGCTCAAAGGTCCAGACCTTTTCCATGTCGAAAGCGTCGGCGTCAACACCACGGGTGATGAACACACCCATGACCTCTTCCAAGGTGGCGAGAGGACGCTGGATACCGTCGTAAATCTGGGTCAAGAGACCGGGACCCAAGGCGACGGAGAGCGTCTCTTCCGTGTTCAACACCGGTTCACCGGGTCGAATACCTGAGGTGTCTTCGTACACTTGGATGACGGCTTTGTCGCCGTGCAACTCAATCACTTCGCCCATTAGACCTTCGTGGCCGACACGAACGACGTCGTACATCGCAGCGTTCATTCCGGTTGCGGTCACGACCGGGCCGGAAATTCTGTAAATCACTCCTTCATTGCTCATTTTTTCTTCCTCCTGTTTTGGGTTGGAACATCACTTCCATAGATCGACTCCTATGGCCTTACGAATGGTGTCTCGCAAAGTGGTGTCTTCCTCCGTACCGATACCAAGAACGGTTGGGGAGACGGATGCCGACAGTTGATCTCGCAACCTGTCGGGCAGTGTAGCCATCATGGCGGAGTCGACCACCATGATACCCACTGACTTGTTGGTGAGTAGTTGACGAAGGGTGGAATGCAATTCCTCTTCTCCTTCGGGATTGTAAAGGTCGGACAAACCAGCGAGCTGGAAGCCCAACGTAAAGGCGGGAGTACCGACGACTGCTATCTCCATCATATCACCTCAGAGGACGTGCGCCTCCAATACTTCAGGGGACAGGCCGGCGAGACGGCCACGAACGATCAGTCGCAGGTCCAAGACCTCCTGCACTTTCATCGCCACGTAGTGAATGATGGGCAAGGCCGATACGGGATGGAGGTAGCTCATCCGTTGCATCATGGCGTATTCTCTTGCTTTCATCCACGTCACGACGGCGTCGAGACTGCGGGTTGCTTCGGCTTCGGCAAGCGTGGCTTCGAAGGCGGCCATGTCGAACTTATCACCGGCACGGAGCAAATCCATCATGCCGTCGCGGCCGCTGGCTGCAACGGTTGAGAACGCTCGTTTTGGAATCAATCGCCCGCCTGGAATCAGGAGGGATACCAATTGTTCGCTGGTGATGCCAACAGCGCTCGCTTCGAGGATGTTGACGATGTTCTTGTGGTCAATCTCGGCCGCAAACAACCGGGAGAGGAACCTCGCCGGTGCTCCCTTTGATTGGAGAAGGGCTCGCTGTGCTGAAGCGTAGTAGTGACGGTCCAGAGCGTCTTCGTAATCGGCCAGCGTCCCGTTTTCGGGGACACGAGCGAGGGCTGAACCGAAGGACTTCCGGCGCATGAGGGTCGCAGCCGATTTTAAATCGTCGCAACTCTCCACCACCTTCAGCCACGGCGTGTTCACGTCGTTCAATTCGGGGAGAATGGAGTTTCCGACTTCCTCAACCGAAACTTCGTTGTGAATGGCTCGCAACACGGCTTTGGCGTTCTGGTATTCGAACCGAGAGGTGTAAATCTCGATCAGCGGGCGAATCGTTGAATTGGCCATGTTGAGGATTTCGGTCAACTCAGCCTCAAGGTTGTGCGTCAACGCCGCCTCGACCAAATCGCCACCGCTCAATTTCCCTGCGTAGAGGTCAATTTCGTTTCGGTAACCGATGTCGCCAACCGCCACGGTCAATTGGTCAACGGATTGGTTGATGAGTTGGCGCAGACGCGCTCGGTCAGCCAACTTCTGCCGCCGTGCCTTGGCACGTGAGACGACATAAGGAGTGTTACCGAGCATCATGTCTTCACCTTCTTCATCCAAACAGCGTTTCGTTAATGGCCGACAGTTGGCCGGACCAAGCCCGGTCCAACATGTTGTCAAATCGCATGTCAAACGACACAGACCCGTCTTCTGCTTCGAGGATAAATCCGCCGAGGCCATCGACGCTTTCACCAACCGTGCGGTCGCCGGCTTCCTTGGAAATGGCGGCACGGTCGATTTCAACAGGGCGAATCACGAACTTGCCTTTCGCCAATTTCTTGGATTCGGCCAAAAGGGACTTGAGCAAGGCTGCCCGTCCTTTCATGCCGGGATCGGCGATGTGTCGGCGTGCTGCATCGAACGTGGCGTCGAGCACCTTCCGGCGGGCGATCAAGATGTCCTTTTGATTGGACTGCCGAGCGCTGGCCACGGTTTCCCGGGCGAGTTGTACGGCTTCTTTTTCAGCACGCTGTTGGGCCTCCTCACGGAGTGCGCTGGCCATGGCATCAGCGTCGGCCAAGAGTTTCTTGGCTTCGGCTTGAGCGTTGGAAATCAGCGCCTTGGCTTCTTTTTCTGCCGCCGCAGCGATATCGTTCGCAAGTGTTTCTAGGGTCATGTTATCTTCTCCAGTGTGTTTGTGGTTCAATCGGGCAGAGCCCGTGAAGCGGTTCGACCTGCTTCCTCAACCGAGGAAGAGAGGAAGAGCACCCAGAATCACGATGGATTCTGGAAGAGCGGTGAAGATCAAAGCGACACCGAACTTGCTGCCGTCTTCGGCGAGCATGCCGACAGCAGCGCTGCCGATGGCGGCTTGGGAGAAACCTGCACCGATGGCCGCAAGGCCAAGGGCAAGTCCGACACCAACGTCGCCGGTCATTCCGTCAGTTGCACTGCTGTCATCGGTGGTGTTCTCAGCTGCGGCTGCACCTTGGGCGACCAAGGCGAGCGTTGCCAGAACGATCAGCGTGCGTAGGCTCATTTTCAGGGTATTTTTGTTCATGTTTTCTACCTCCTTTTTGTCCATGGGGACTATGATTGCCCCTCCGTGTGGAGGGTGCGACCGCCGAGCGGGGTAAAAACCCGACCGGAGCCGTCGTAGAACTTGCCCATCCATTCCACGAAGTGGAGACGGGCAGCGTGGATGCTCGGGGAGAGCAAGCCAAGAGCGAGAGCAAACGCTTGAATGAAGACGAAGAGGACGAAGCCGAGGACGATGGATACGATGCCGCCTCCCGAGAGCATGAGGTCCCATCCCATCGAAATGGACACTTCAGCGATTTTGACACCGGCGACGCCGACGCCCATCACCCGAAGGTAGGACAACGTGTTGGCGAGCAAGCCAAAGGTTTCGATGGGCCCCATGATGAAACCGCCGGCCCAACCAAACTTCTCAAAGACGGCCAAACCGATGATGAGGCAGCCGACACCAACGAGGGTAGCCAAGGCGTAGGGCGTTGCATCAAAGACACCTTGGTCGGTGGTCAGGAAGCCGTAGATGTGGAGGGTACCGGCAGCGAGGATGATCATCCAACTGCCCTTCTCGAAGAAGGCGGCCACCAGGCCGTGGGCCCGGGCGACGTTGATGAAGCCGAGAATGAAACCAAACATCAGGTGGGCAACGCCGAGGTACACGGAGAGTAGAACGTACTCGTTGAGCGAGCTTGTGGCTCGGTGGAAGGGAATGTGGGTGTAGTCCATGTTGAGGGTGTCCGTCACGAAGGCGGGGAAGTGGATGTTGTCGTAGGTCCACGCATAGATGCCGGCCAGCGGTGAAGCATTGCCCATTTGTCCGGTTTTGTCCCACACAAAGCCAAAGCCTTCGGCAAACAAGAAGCCCCAAATCATGCACCATACGCCCATCCACTTGAGAATGGTGATGCCGTTTTTCGCCACGGGGTCGGCTGCAAAGGGTTTGGTTCCCAACCACAAACCGAGCAGGAAGATGATGAATCCGTAGCCGAAGTCACCCAAAATGAGACCGTAAATCATCGGGAAGGTGAGCATCAGGAAGAAGGTCGGGTCAAACGTGCCGTAGGTCGGGCGGCCAACCAAACCGACCATCAACTCAAACGGACGAGAGACCGCATCGTTTTCCAGAGCAACGGGTGGCGTGGGCTCTTCGTGGTGGTGATCGTCGTGACCGTCGTCGTGATGGTGGTGATGGTCGTTCACAAAGGCTTCAATCTCGATGTGAGAGGCCAACGATTTCAGGGCCGTGCGGACTTCACCTTCCTTTGACGAGGGGACCCATGCGTCAAGAGCAAAGGCTTGGCCCGTTACGGCGAGATGGGTTGGAGCGGTGTGAATTTCATCCTCCTTTGACAAGTATTCGTGAGCGGCGAGAATGTTTCGACCGTTGTTGCGAGCCCAGCGACCGGCGTCCTCTGATGCGGAATAGATTGTGCCCTCAACTTCCTTGCGCTTGGCCATGAGCCCCTTGAGGGCCTCCGATGCCGACCCGCTCATGGACGGGATTTGGACGGGCTTGCCGCCGAGTTCGCCAAGCGCCATCTGGACTTCGGCACCCTCGGAAGGGAGACACGCAACGGCGACGATGCCGGGGGCGGAGGCCACCTGGACCTTGCCCATGAGGTCCCCGAACACGCTTCCGGCTTTGCTGGCTTTCTTGGTTTCAGAAACGTAGACTTCCACTCGCGAGGAGCCAGCGAGGAGGTCGAGGTCCATGTTGAGTGGAGCTAGGCGCTGAAGCAGGTGGATTTGCTCGTCAAGAACGCTGAGTTCGGCCTCGGCATCCCGTTGGGTGTCGAGCAAGTCGAGACCCTTTTGGAGTTCGTCACCAAAGGAGCCGTCGAGCGATTCCCTGATTCTTGAAATGGACACGGGTCCGTCGGCGTTCACGGGTTTGAACGCTGAGACCGCTGCACGAACCTTGGACAAGAGAGAGCTCACCTTGTCAGCCTCTTCGGAGGCGGTGGCTTGGCCGACGTGGACGCCGTCCTCAAAATTGGTGTAGGATTCGATGTGAACGCAACCGAGGTTCGTGCATGTTCGGAGAACCTCAGCCATTTTTTCAACAGGAGCAGCCACGGTCAAACGGGACATGGCTACGGTGTCAAACATGGCGTCACCTCAAGCAGACTTTAGTGAGTCGACAACCATTTGCACGGCTTTTTCTTGGTTGCTGGCGGAGTTGGATTCGATCTTCGCAACTTCCGCCCCTCCGGTGGACTTTACGTCGTCCGCCTCGCCTTGGGCCTTGGAGCGGGCCCCCTCGAGGATGGATTGCGTCATGGCGACGGTGTCGTCGGCGGCTTTCTGAACCAACTCCGAGGCTTTGCGACGCGCATCTGAAATGATTTTCGACGCTTCTTCCTGAGCGTCTGCAAGACGCTTTTCGGCGTCCTGCTCGGCGGATTTGATGCTTCGAAGGACTTCAGACATACCCATGGAGGACACCTTGTACTTGCGCCACCGAAGGAGGGTTTATCAGTCTAACGACCCCTTCGGATGCCCGGGTTTTTCGGGCTTCGTTGCTCGGAAACGGCTCGCCATACCGAACGGGTACAGCAAACGGCCTTGAACATCTTCAAAACCGACCTCCTTCAACATCTTGCGATAGTAGCCGTTTGTGCCGTAATGGGTGTAGCTGGCGGCGAGGCCTTTCCAGGGATGGTTTTTCTCTTTCGTGATGAGCCGAGCCATGACCTGAACGACCGTGTTCATCCATAGATAGCCGAAGAAGCCGTGAATCTTGTTCGCTTTTCCTGCATCGCAGATGACCAAACGGCCGCCCGGTTTGAGCACCCGAAGAATCTCTCGCAAACCTTGGGCCTTGTCCTTGAAATCTCGGAAGGAGAAGAGGCAAAACACCATGTCAAAGGAATCGTCGGCCAAGGGGATGTCCTCGGCGATGGCTTCCACGTACTCAGCAGGCCCCTCGCCACGCCCAGCACGAGCCGCATCGACGCGAGGTTGGGCTGCGGCGAGCATTTCAGGCGAGGGATCGAGACACGTCACGTCAAGACCGACCAAATCTTCGGCGAACGAGCCCGGGCCGCAGCCCACCTCGAGGACCTTCATGCCGGGCTTGGCGTGGTTGCGGACGTTCCGTCGCCATCGCCTGTCTTGCCCAAACGTCATCCAGGTGTTGACCCGGTCGTAGTTGGGTATGGTGGCCTCAAGTTGGCCTTCAAGCACCTCCCAAGCATCTGCATCGATGCCGGAGGGGTCAAATCCCCCCGTCGCTGAACGCTTGCCCATGGTGGTGCCGAACACCCGTCCGTTTTGGACATGTCGTTTTGTCCACGACGAGCATCAAGCGATACGTTCCACGGTTTCTGGCGTGATGCCTTCTTCGGGGGTCACGCGGAAGACCAAGATCTTCAGGTTCTCTGGAGCGTTTCGGAATTTTGAAACGATCATCGAATTCTCGAATTCGGTACCGATGGTTCGGACCTTGAATGAGAGAACCATGTCGGCGATTGAGGAAAGTTCCTGTTTGATGGACGGGTCCAACCCGTCGGTAGAGACCGAAATCATGAGCAAACCCCGGACCATTTGGGCGTGGGCTTGGAGCATTCGCACCATTGAGATCACACGGGCGGGGTCGTCACGCTGCAGGAAAAAGTCCAAATTGTCCAAAACGGCTCGGAAATACGGACCTAGTCCCATGATTTCGTTGGTGACTTCCGTCAAGTAATCCTGGTTGCTGTCGTCAACGAAACGGGTTTGAGCCAAGCGTTGGATGTCGGCAAGTTGGAAGCCCTCAAGCCGGTAACGACTGGCCAACAGTTCACGTTCCAACACGTTGGCGTTATATTCCTCTCCAATGGTACGGACGTTGATGTCGAGGGGCCATCCATATTTTTGGAAGATTCTGACAATTTCCTGTTGACCCTCGTCGGTGGTGATGTAGAGCGTGTTTTCGGGCTCTTCGGCTGGAGAGGTGAACTGTTTTGCAAACAACTCGCTGCCCGACCCCGTTTCGGTAAAGGCGATCATCGTGAAACCACGAGGCACACCGCCGCGCATTTCAGCGTCAAATTTGGGCACACCGAAGGAGCCAACGGTGCCAAAGAATTCCTCGTCCTCTGCATCAAACGTCATTTTCCGTGCCATGCATCATCACCTCAGAGAAGGACCACCTGACCGCGATCGATGAGGTCGGTGCAGTACGTGTCGAGGTTGGCCAACACCAGCGGGGGCGTTTGGTCCGGTACGTTCAGAATCACCGAAAGGACCTCCCGTTGGCGGAAGGTGTTGATGAAGGTGTGAAGGTACTCGGCCAACATGCGATCGTCGTTGTAAATGGCCAGCGCATTCACGCTGTCGAGGAAGACGAAGTTTCGCTGGTTGTTCACCGTTCGCAAGGTGTAGAGCGTTCGAAGGAGGATGCTCTCAAGCATGATGGGACTGTCGACGAAGGTGATGTTTGGATACGGAACATCGGTTCCGCCAAGCACACCCGAGGAGACGAGGTCGAGGAAATGAATGTTGGACACGTCGATGCCGATGGCTTCGAAGGCCTGGATGATTTCGGCTGCTCCGCGGCTCGCAGAGATGTACACGCCGCCCATCTCAAACATCTGCATGAGGGGGACCATCGTGCTCGCCGTCACGGCAAAGGTGTTGGCTGCGCTCATACGAACCTGCACCGAGCTGTTGAGGGACACCTGGGTGAGTTGCTCAGCAATCCGTTGGTCGAGTTCAAACATCGTCATTGCCCCCATCTGGATGTTTTATCGGCGGATGCACCCCATTTCAGCATCGGAATCAACATCACGCCCAACGGCGTCAGTTCGATGGCATGCTTCGCACGGCTGTGAGAGGTACCCCGCATCTTGACAACCTGCAAGAACCTCAACAGGTGGCCCATCCGTTCCGAATCGCCCATCACGATGATGCCGTCAGCGATGGCTTCTTCCACGCCGAACGAGGACCAGTGCGCATTCTCGGTGGCCGAGGTGATTTCGGAGATGAGGATGGTGGTGCAGCCTAGGGTCGCCAATTTCTTCCCGAGGGTGAAGAGGAAATCTCGAATCAGTTGTTCGGATTTGATCTTGTAACAAAGTGTGGTGACCGAGTCGATCACAAGGCGGGTCACGCCGATGGTGTTGACGATGTCGACGATGGACTTGATGAGGGCGTGAACGTCGTCCAGTTCAAAGGAGGCTTTGTCCAGCCCAAGCCACGAATACAGCACGTCCATGTCGAAGACGTTGATGAGGCCGGAGTCAACCATGTTCATGTCGAAGAAGGCATATTGGCGGATGTTCTCCAATAGCTTCACCGAGGGTTCGGTGGCGGTGAAGTGGGCACAGGCCTCGCCAGCAAGGGCTCCTCTGACGAGAAATTCCATGCCCAACGTGGTCTTTCCGGAGCCGCAGGTTCCTGCTGCGAGCACCGTTGAGCCGTAGGGAATGCCCCCTCGAAGAATCTCATCCAAGCCGTGGATGCCCGTCACGCATCGGTCTCGTGTGTAAACGCTGCTGGGTTGCATGGGACCAAACACGAGGAGGCACCGCAGGTTGATGAAGTGTTTGCACCGCCGCTGCTGAAAATCGCGGCTCAGGCCATGGAGGATTCGCCGGGGGTCGGTGCATCCTCAAGACTCCACGAAGCAGCGTCAAATGTGTCGACGCCGTCCCACACCAAGGATTGCCCTCTGACCATGAACAAACCGGTGTTACCGCCCCATTCCACTCTTACCATGTCTGCGGGGGTGATTTCGTCGAGTTGGGTGTAACGCAGGCGCAAAACACCCTGACCGTCAGCGAGTCCACTGAGTTGGCCAACGCCGAGGAAGCCCGCCGAGCCGAGGTCGATGACGTGGGTGGCGTTGCGTCGCTCTTGGGTTGAGACATCACCGGTGAAAAGAGACAATGAACCCCCTGACAGCACCCCTTCTTGGAGTAAAACGTTGCTTCCCGATGAGCCGGAGGTGTGGTTAAAGGACCAACCCTTGAGGGCGACCGCAAAATCGTTGGGATTGTGGACCTCGATCCATTCCGGACCGTTCGAGGAGGGGCGGGTCATCACTTCGGTGATGTGGAGCTGGTTGAATTTGCGCCCCCCGTCGTGAACCTCAAGCACCACCCGAATCAACTCCCCGTCCTGCTGGAAGGAACGGTATGCGGTGGAGGACGAAGGGGCGGTGCCCCGCTCCGTTCCGCCCGAGAAAAGGAAGGTCCCTTCTCGGCTTTCGTTCGTGCTTTCCACCACCTTGACCGAGAGATGAAGGCTCATGTCGTCGGCCAAACCAAGCCCGGCGGCCATGCCGTCCTCGGTCACGTTGTGGAGGGCGGCGATGCGATCCATGTCCAATCGGTACGAGGACACCAACCCGGCTTGGACGCGCCCCTGTTGAAGCGCCTCGGCGTCAAAAGTATGCCATGCATCCGTCGCGTTGGCATAGTCGAGGTCAGCGCCCATCGGGACGAACCACCCCTCGCCGGAAGTGAGCCTGTCCAAGCCTTGGGCCGCTGCACGGTCCAAGCGGTCGACTTCGGGGTCGTTGGAACCCATTTGCAGTTGCGCCAGGGAGATAAACGCCGTGAGGATCATCAAAAACAACGTAAAGGCGGACAGAAACTCAATGACCGCCGTTAGGCCACCCTCACGCCGCTCGTCGGAAACGAACGCTGGGCTACGCATGCCCTAACCATTGGTTCGCAATTGATGAGGTTACCGCATGTTCATCGGGTACTGCGGGCAATCCCAAAACCGATGACGCTGAGCGCGCAAAAAAAGAGCCCTCGGGGACAAGCAAAAGCGATGAGTCTTTGAAGCACGGATGCGAGGGAACCTTGATGAGCGAGCGAAAGCAACGCAACGGTTGGCGTCAACACAAGGGGGTCGGACTGGTCACCCTGCTGGTGCTTTCGACGATGGCCAGCCTCGCTGTCGCACCAACAGCGAGCGCCGCCGTGAGCGGAAACCTCGGCATCATGGACAGCGCCTCACCTCTTGGTGACGCCTATTACCAGAACACGGATCTGCTCACCTTCAGCGCCGATGTCACCAACCATCGCGCAACCGCCTCAGGGGCATCACGAACGCTGACATGGTACGCTTGCGAAGGCGATGTCGACATCCCCTCTTGCAAATCCGTCCACGCTGCTACCGGGACCTTCACCATGCCGAGCATCGCCGCGGGGGCGACCGAGACCATCACCTCGGCCAACACGTGGAGCCCTGGCGGGAGTGCCAACGGGCTGTTCACCGTGCTCTACACCTTTTCAAACGTCGACCAAGACCCTTCCGACGATGCATATCTTTTCCACATCAACATCACCAACGCTTTTATCGAAGCCATCGTCCAAACCAATCACAACCCGCTTGACCATCTCCCCAACCTCTCCGTCTACGACGACGAACAGGTCCTCAACTCAAACACCGACTACGTGCTCAAGAGCAAAGGCCAAGCGAGTGTTTGTTCGGGTTGTGTCCTCGATGCAGAGTTTGGCTGGCAGTTGTGGACCCTTGACGAAACCCTTCTGTTGAGCCAAAACTACCGAATCGTAACGTGGTCGGGGCCATCTGCATGGGGTGGCTTCAGCCCGTTCAACCTCGATCTTCCTGCGTTCAGCCACCCCGATGAAGGACGCTTCTTGCTGAAGTACGGCCTCTTCAACAGCACGGGCAACCCCACTGGAGATTTGAATGCCTTCAACGACTTGACCGAGTTTGAAATCGTGCTCAACGACAGCATTGACCTCAAGATTGACGACGTGTATCCAAGCCATGACCAGCAAGCAAGCGTGTTTTATTTCGGTACTGAGCGCGTGGTTGCTGAAGTTTCAAACAACGGCAACACCACCGTGAGTGGAGCAACGCTGAACTTTGAGGTCTACGATGAACAGTATGAACTGGAAGTTGCAGACAGCTGCGACCTCCCTACCATGCATCCCGGGCAATCGGTGTCGTGCTCGCTCAACCTCACCACAACAGGGAACGCCCGCTTGCTACGCGCCCAACTTCCAACCATCTTTTCGGTTGGCGAGGACATCCGCATGGGCGACAACCTGTACTTGGTGACCGCCGATGTGGAAATCGGACCCATCAACCCCAACATTCAGGTCAACTCCCAAAGCAAGGTGTACCTGAGCGATGACGATGTCGAGTTGGTTGGTCGATTTAGCGAAGTGGCTTCACAGCCCCTCAACTACACCTGGCGCGAAGGATTCTATGTCTGGGGATACGGACAGGTGTTGAACCAAACCGGCGAGGACTTTGGTTTGGGCTACCACAACATATCCCTCCAAGTTCAAGACCCGTGGGGGAACACCGAATACGCCTATGTGGAGTTCGATGTTCTCAACGCCTTGGACATTTCCAACGAACCCTTCTTCACCGGTCGAGCCACCACCGAAGCCGAAGCCACGTTTGAACACAGCATTTTGTTGCCTGAACTCGGCGTGTCCTACAGCATCGGCCAAGGAAAATCCCCGCTGATGTTGCTCGACCTCAACGTCGAGGGCGTCAACGGGGCCGACAACGGGCTTCGAAGCATCGAGCTTGATCTCAACCTCAGCGCACTCTTGCCCGAAAGCATTGACTTGTCCACCGTTGATGTTCGCTACCTTCCCTCCACCGACACCCAACTCTGGAGCCTAATCGAGGGTGAAGATACCTATGCATTCAACCCGACCGGCGACCGTATTTCCCTTTCGCTGACCAAAGACGGCGTGATTCTCCTCATCGGCAATTTGCCACCCACCGATGTGCATGCGGTTGACTTTGCGTGGACGCAGCGCGAAGGTGGACAGATCCACCTCGGTTGGGAGGCTCAAGGCGACACGACCAATCCATACGTCGGCGGTTGGAACATCTACCGAATCTCGGGCATCGAAGGGACCACGGTGTTCCCCGACCCCGTCACGGGCGTGTCTGAGAACGTTTGGGAGGAATTGACCGCCGACACGCTGGCCACCACCCTCGCCATCGATGCAACGGAATGGCTCGACCCTCAGCCGCTTGAAACCGGCATTTGTGCATCCTATGCCATCGCGCCCATCGACCGCGAGGGGTTGCCGAACTACGACATGATCAACATCACCCGAGTCAACGGGCAAGCCGGCCTGCTTTGCGGTGACGCCATCGCTCCGAGCACCAGCGTCGAGCAGTTCAACCACGACTGGGTCTTCACGAACAGTTCGACCTGCTTTGACTTGCGCAAGGATTGGTCCCTGTGCTACGAAGTCACCCTTACTTGGGTATGGCCAGACCATGAAGCTCAAGGCAACCTCAGTTGGAATCTGTATCGCGTCGAGAACGCACCCGACAACGTCAACCTCCGCTTCATTGAGCCTCTTGTGGAGGGGCTCTCGGGCGTACCCGGCGAGTCGGCAACCTACACCCAGCGTGGTCTTGACAACGACGGCTTGCGGCCTTACCGCACCTACTACTACATCCTCGCTCCGATCGACAGCGTCGGCAACGAGCAACTCATCGCAGATTACCCCTCTCCGAACATCGAACGGGTCCACATCGACGACGATTGGTGGACCTACAACCAACACGTGATTCCCCCCGAACCTGAGCCTCCTGAACCTCCGCTCGGCATGCCATGGTTGCAGAAACTCAACGACGCCACGCAAGTTGCAGAATTCCAGGTTGCCGGCGTTGCTCTCCTCGCCACGATCTTGCTGAACTTCATCCTCTTGCCACTCATTCTCAAGAAGCGAAAGCGCCTGAAGCGCGTCATGGAAGCCCGAAAGCGAAACATGGCGGCGGCTACCGATGAATTCGACGACTTCTTCGAATGAGCATTGGCGCGGCAGGGGAGATTCGAACTCCCGAGGTGAGACACCACCGGATTAGCAATCCGGCGCAATGGCCAGGCTATGCGACTGCCGCTCGCAACCCGCCGACCTGACAAGTTCACATGAACATGACGGTTTGAACGGGTGCTTGGAGAACCCCACCGTTCGGCTCATAGCGGACCGAGGAAACCCAACCAATCGGTTGGAATGAAGGTGATGAGAACGAGGGAAAGGAACATCCAACCGAGGTAGAACAGACTCCGGAAGAAGGAGGAGGCTGCTTTGGGCATGCGACCGTTGTCGTCGAAGGGTTCGTTCGGGTCGATCGCCCAAACCGAGGCGGCGTACCACAGCGTCAGGCCGCCAGAGACGAAGGCCCACAACAACGGCAAGCCTGAGTCGGGCCAAAAGCAGGGCACGGAGCCCAAGAAAAGAAGCAGAACACAGTACACCTTTGATTGGAAGACCGTGTACTCCGGACCCCGAACCTCGTTCATCATGGGGATGTTCACCTTCCCGTACTCGCCCGAGCGGTAAAGGGCAAGGGCCCAAAAATGAGGGGGGGTCCAGAAGAAGATGAGGAAAAACAGCATCCACGGGATGGGCGAGCCAAGGTCAAACACGTTTGATCCGGCAATCGAATCCCCCGCCGCTGCAGCCCACCCAATCAACGGAGGTGTGGAGCCGGCGATGCCTCCGATGACGATGTTTTGAGGTGTCCGACGCTTGAGCCAAATGGAGTATACGAACACGTAGAACACCACCGAAAACGCCGACCAAAAGGCTGCTTTGGGACTGACGACCAAAAAGAGAGCCGAACCGAGGACGGCGATGACGGTGCCAAAAATCAGCGCAAATCGCGGCGTAGCGTGCCCGAGGGGAATCGGGCGATTCATGGTTCGCCGCATGTGCGGGTCGATGTCGGCATCGTACCACATGTTGATGGCGTTTGAGCCCCCTGCGGAGAGCGTTCCGCCCACCAACGTCACGACCGCGACGGTCAAGGTGTCTCCCCAAGTTCGGGTGATGTCGAGGGTGCCGTTTCGGGCGAGGGTGTCGTGGACGAGAATGGCGCACAGCGCCGTGATTTGCAGCAGAACGATCACTCGTAACTTCATCAATCGCATCATCACGGTCAAGAGACTTGGCTTTGGAGGGGACGGAGAGGATGCTTCGCTCATTCCGACTCAACCCCAACCTTGGCCGTCACCGAACCAGCGCCTTGCCGGTTCGCCTTGCGGGCGAATTGAAGGCAAAACATGGCGTAAACAGCCGAAAGAAAAGCGCTGACGCCGACGACGAGATGCAGCAAAGACAGCCATTCGGGGAAGTCCCCAACTTTGGCGAAGACAATGTACGAGCCACCGACGATGACGTTGAGAACCCAGAGCCCCGTCGTGATCTCCGCCGAGCGGAGCAGCGCTTGATTGCCCTCGTTTTCGTACGCTTCCGACCGCATGTTGCTGAGGTTGAGCACGAGAATTAAACCCACCACCAAGGCCCCGAAACGGTGAATCATTTGAATGAAAATCCCGGGCCCGTCGAGGGAAGGAAGGAAGGACCCTTGACATTTCGGCCATCCGCTGGGAAACCCGACCGAACAACTCTGGTTGTATTGACCCCCGGCAGAGGACGACACCCATGCGCCGAGCACCAACAAGACGCCGACCGCTGCAGTCATGCTGTACACCCGTTTGGTGTGGGCGTCCAAATAATCGGTGGCTGCATGCAAAAAAGGCCACTTCACCCCTTCGTGGATGCGCATGGCCATGTACTGCCACAACAAACCCGAAGCAAAGATGCAGGCCAAGGAAAGGTGAAGCGCTACGGTCCAATCCGCATTGTCAAAACGTACGGTCACGTATCCAGCGGCAGCCTGGATAAACAACAAGACGGCGGAAAAAGCGGCTGCGTTCGCAACGGCATCCCCGTGAACGCCACGTGAACGGCGGGTTGAGACGACGTTCCACACGATCGGAACGGCGATGATCCCCACGAGCAAACGGTGAAACCATTCAACGAAGATCTGGAAAGTCGTGTAGCGGTGGTCTTCGCCCCGAGAGTCGATCTGGTCCGGGTTTGCTGCCCAATACGCCGCTTGCTCGTCATCGGAGACATCGAAGTGCCAAGTTCCGAAGCAGGTCGGCCATTCCGGGCAGGACTCTCCGGCGTCGTTGATGCGTATCGAGCCCCCAACGACGACGATGAGCAGCGCCATGACGACAAGCAGCAGCGGGAGCGCTGAGGGGCGACGCCACCACGAGGGCTCCATGAAATAGGGTGAGAGCAGACCCCTTTTGAACAAATGCCTCACCCCCTGTGCATGGGTTGGTCCCGGCTTGCAAGCTTGAGCGCCCTCGCCTTGGGGATGCTCGTTCTTGCCGGCGTGGCCCCGGCGCAAGCCTCCGACCAAGCCCAAGACGCGGAACAGGGAGCGTTGTACGACGTTCGCCTCGTCCCTGCGACCTGCCTTCTTGGCGGTGAATGCAACATCACGCAACCAACACATCTCGTGGAGTATTACGGGGCCGATTGGTGCGAACCTTGCGAACCGGTGGCCGATGAACTACGGAACCTCACGAGCGAACAAGGCTTTGTGTTGCAACACCACGCCTCGCCAAGCGATGCAACCTTTCTGTCAGCCTCAAAACTTCGCTACGACCACGAGTTTCGGCTCCTGTTCATTCCTTCGTTGGTCGTGGACGGGACAGACCTGCTCACCGGGTCGCGACAGGCCATGGATTTGAACGGCGTTCTCAACGGTTCAGCACCGTTTTCCAACGATTTGGATTCCCTAACGGCGAACGGCACCTCCCTTTCATGGAACGTCAGCGGCGACCAGAAGGTCCGTGTTTGGTACGTTGAGCCCACGGCTCACGAAACCAAGGACCGTATCCACCCAACCTTGGCCCGGGCCTTTGCCGAGGTGAACGCCAGCGATGGCACCCTCAACACGACGGTGTTCAACTTGAACGAAAACGGAACGTTGGTCGTGATGGTTGAGGATCCCGGGGTTCGAGCGCTGAACATCGCTTCCCTCGCGCCAACCGGAGCAATGGACTTGAGCGAGGGCGACGTGGATTCAACGGAAAACACCTTCAATTTCGGCAACGGATGGTGGGCCTTGGGTGCGATGATCGCTTTGGCGGCGACGCTCACGCCCGCCCTTCTGATGCACCGGGGTTTGATGCGAGACCTGCCCGCAAAAAAGACGCCTGCAACCTTGGAAAGCGAATGAGGTAGGTTCAAAAAGAGTCGCTATGTCGGCGGAGTGCGAAAGCCTCGCACGTGATGACCATGGTAAAACCTGCACGACAACATACCCGCTTCGAGCGAGCCCGAATCATCGGGGCTCGTGCTCTCCAAATCGGCATGGGCGCACCCCTCTACGCTACCGAAGAAGTTCTTCGTGCCCAATTCATGGAAGAGTTGGTCTCCCTTTACGGTCTGGAAGAGGCCAACATCCGCTTCGTTCTCGACCCGCTCAAAATTGCGCTCTACGAATACGAGAACCATTTGATTCCCATCGACATTGACCCTCACGAAGACTGAGTGTCGGAAGAAAACCCGTAGAATTCGGCGTTGCTTACGTCGGCCAAGGCCTCTCGCTTGACCAAAAGGGTGCGTACCGCCCACAAATCAACGAAGACCCGATACTTCGTGGTGGCATCGAGATAGTCCACGCCGCTGGAACCTCCGGTCCCCATTCGTCGACCGATCATCCGCTCTACCATGCGGGCGTGGTGGGTGCGGAAGAGCAACATCGCTTGTTCCAGTTCGACAAAACTGTCCAAGAGTCGACGTGGCCAGGAGAGCAGCGGCAAATCCCGGTACGATTCTATAAAGAGGAGTCCTGCTCTTCCGCGATGAGGTTTTCCGTCAGGCAAAAGGAACGTTCTGGCTCCCTCAATTCCCGCCTCAATTCGGGGGCGAACACCGGCCTCTGTTCCGTGGCCAATTCGGACCATGTGAGCGATCACTTGCTCACCGTGGTCCATCATGGCTTGGAGATGACCGTCGACGTAGGCTTGAACCGTGGCCTCGTCGCCTTCGCTTTCTGGTAAGGATGCATGAATGGGGGTCCGAGAAAGCCAAGCGTTGAGGGCGTCGTTGAGCGATGGCTTTTCGTTCGTGTCTTCGAAGGCCTTCATCACCTCTTCGGTCACTTTCCCTTCCTCGCTCAACTTCTGCATGTGGGCCAACGGATCCATACCACCAACCCGTTGGGTTTGCTCAAGTCCGAGAAGGACTTCGAGTTCACGCATCTGCCATGACTCAAAACCGGACGAAGTCCCCAATCGGTCGCGAAATGCCAAAAAGTCCTGAGGCGACAGCGTTTCCATCACTTTCCATTGGTCGGCGAGCAAGCGGAAAATTTCGCTCACCCGTTCGAGATGGTGGACGATAACAGGTATCTGCGATTCTTCGACTTTGGACTGCGTGAGCAAGGTTCTGGCCTCCTTGAGTTCCCTCAGAATCAGTTTGAACCACAACTCGAAGGTTTGGTGCACGATAATGAAATGCAACTCGTCGTTCGAGGGTGCTGGCGAATACCCCTCGGGGCCTTCCTGCAAGGCGAGCAATTCGTCGAGACGAAGATAGCCCCCGTAGGTCATCCGAGCATCGCTGGGTCCATCGGCCATGCTCGCACGAGGCAAAACGGCCAAATGAATGCTTCACCCAAACCATCCCGGTTTGTTCCAACCTCGTTACGGACGGTCCATCCGGGCCACTCAATCCTTGCTGAACATCAAACTCGGACATAATACTCATAGAGCGATTACAAAACCCCTCCATATGGGCGTACCCTACTCCACCGTGAAAAGCTGGCTGAGTGCGTACGACCGAGATGCCATCACCATCGGTGTTGTAGCCTCGCACTCCTCGCTCCAAATCCTGCACGGCGCCCGGCAAGAGGGCTTTCGCACCCTGGGGATCGCCGTTGGCGAAAACCGACGTCGCTTCTACAAAGCCTTCCCAGGCGCCGACCCCGATGAATGGTTGATGCTTGATGACTACCGAGAAATGCTTGATCACGCTGAATGGTTCCGGGAAAAGAACGTCATCATCGTCCCCCACGGGTCGTTGGTCGAATACCTCGGTGCGAACAACTTCCGAAACCTTGAGGTCCCCACGTTCGGCAACCGCAACATCCTCCATTGGGAGAGCAGCCGAGCCCTCCAACGCCAATGGCTTGAGGATGGGGGTTGTACGATGCCCAAGGTGATCGAAGACCCGCACAACATCGCCGGCCCTGTCATTGTCAAGTATGCAGGGGCGAAAGGTGGACGCGGCTACTTCATCGCTCGGGACTACCGAGATTTCCGACGCAACGTGGACATCGAAGAGGAATTCACGATTCAAGAATATGTTCTCGGGTGCCGGTACTATCTTCACTTCTTCTTCGACCCCACCGCAAGCGACGGTTACCAAGTTCAGGGACGAGGCGCAAACGCTGGGAAGAATCTTGGCCGTCTTGAGTTGCTTTCGATGGACCGACGTGACGAAAGCAACGTCGATGAATTCTACAAACTCGGCTCCCTTCGTGACCTCCGTGAGATGGCCCTAGAGCCTTCCTTCGTGGTGACGGGAAACCAGCCGGTGGTCATACGAGAATCCTTGCTCCCCCGTGCGTTTGAGATGGCCGAAGGTACGGTTGCGGCTTCGTACGAGTTGGAGGAGGCGTCTCGGGGCATGCTCGGGCCCTTCTGTCTCGAAACCATCGTGACGGACCAACTCGAGTTCAAGGTGTTTGAAATCAGCGCACGAATCGTCGCCGGCTCCAACCCCTTCATCGGAGGTTCGCCTTACTCGGACATCAACGAACGGTTCATGTCAACCGGACGACGTATCGCCCGTTCAATCCGGAACGCTTTGGACAACGACCGTCTTGACGACATCATTTCCTGATCACTCGTCGCCTGAGAGAGCGTCAAGGTCGGGTGCAGACGGAAGCGCATCGTCTTCCTTGGACTCCGCACCTTCGCCGTCACCTGCATCGGGAGCATCATCTTCAGCGCCGCTTTGAGCATGCTGGAGTTGTTCTTCGAGTTCTCGCTTGCGGGCGGCTCGCTCTTCAACAGAGGGCAGGGCAAATTCAGCCACGAGCATGATGGGGTCGCCGGTTGACAATTCCCCGTTGTATTCCCGCATGTCGCCGCCTTGGTTGACGATGACCTGGAACTTGGTCGGGTCCTTGCTACGCCGCTTATCGTGCTTTTTGTAGTGGTGAACGTAGACTTGGTACGTCCCTGCGGGAGCCTTGCCATCTTCCCAAAACACGTTCTCAACGGGCTTTCGAGTTTCGGCTCGAACGTTGGCGTCAACGTCCAACTCACCGCCGCAAGCGGATTTTTTGTTCCCGCCGTGAATGCGTTCCCCGGACGGACAAACAACGTGGAGATCGAGGTCGTTGTAATTGTTCCACATCAACGAGATTTGAACATCGGACGACTGCGCACCCTCTCGTTCAAGTCGAGCCTTCAATTCCGACATTGCCCGTTCAGCCGCTTGGCGCGATTCCAACTCCTCTTGCTCCCGCGCAGCCTCGATTTCGGCCAAACGCTCGGCTTCAGCCTCTGCCATGGCTGCCTGCCGTTGAGCCTCCGCCTCAGCAGCCTCTTCGTTCGCCTCCGGCACGTCAATGCCTTCAGCCCTGAGTTCGGCTTCGAGTTCTCGCCGGCGAGCAGCCCGTTCCTCGGGAGAGGCAAGGGTGAACTCAGCCACGAGCATGATCGGGTCTCCGGCGGACAACTCGCCGTTGTATTCACGCGGGTCGCCGCCTTGATTGATGATGACCTGGAACTTGGTTGGGTCCTTGCTGCGTCGCTTCTTGTGCTTCTTGTAATAGTGGACGTAGACTTGGTACTTCCCCGCCGGGGCTTTTCCATCTTCCCAAAACACGTTCTCGACGGGCTTTCGGGTTTCGGCCCGAACGTTGGCATCGACGTCCAGCACACCGCCGCACTCGGAGGTTTTGTTGCCGCCGTGAATGCGCTCACCGGACGGGCAGACAACGTGGATGTCAAGGTCGTTGTAGTTGTTCCACATCAAGGAAATTTGGACGTCGGAAGATTGAGCACCTTCGCGTTCCAACCGGGCTCGGAGTTCGGCCATGGCCCGCTGTGCAGCCTCCCGGGATTCGAGTTCCTCTTGTTCCCGGGCAGCCTCAATTTCTTGGAGACGTTCGGCTTCGGCGTCAGCGAGTTCTTGCTGTCGCTCAGCTTCCCGTTCAGCAGCCAAACGGGCCTCTTCAGCCTCTCGCTCAGCGGCCCGACGGTCGGCTTCTTCTTGCTCCTTGCGAAGGGATTCTTCTTGTTCAGCACGCAGACGCTCAGCCTCGAGTTCCCGCTGACGTCGAGCCTCGGCTTCGGCCGACGCTTGCTGTTCCCTTCTTGCGTTGAACCGTTCCTCCGCGAGCGCTCGGTCGCCTTGGTTTTGTTGGCGAAGCATCTCTTGAACCGTGGCGAGTTTTCGATCGAGGTTCTTCTTGGCTTTCCCAAAACCCATACCGGAATGTTGTTGCATCAGGCCTTCCGCATTCATTCCACTTTGAATGTTGACCTGTGCCTCGCGACGCATGACGATGAACAGCAAACCCGTCACGAACGCCCCTCCAAGAGCGTAGGTCAACATGTAATCGGTCAACGCCATGTTTTCTCCATACCGAACTACCTCTTGAAACATACGCAACCCGGCTATCCACCATCTTTAATGGACGGCGATAGTTTATACAACCATTTGAGGGCAGGTTGAATCATGCGAGAGGTCATGATGGCGTGGAGCAGAAGCGACCTCGCTGGGACGCCGATGGCAGTCATGGACGACATCGTTCAGCGATTGAGCATCACTGGCAACCTCCTCATCAACGAGAAGGGGGTTCGCCAACTCCTCGCCCCGGTCTACAGAGAAGGCAAGGGCGTGGACGACCTCCGAGCGTTACCGTTCCTTGAGGTGGAACAAGTCCTGAACCAAAACGGCGTGGCCGCCTTGGTCGCCTTTAACACCCACCCTTTGGTGCGTTTGGCCACCACCACCGAGAACATCCACATCCTTGTTCCGTGCCTTTACGAGGACGGGGGCTTCTCCCTCACCATACGAGGACTTCCCGACGCAGTGGCCCGGTTCGTCCGTATGAGCAAAACCTTCATTCCTCCCTCAACGGTAACTGTCCAACACCTCGAAAAGAAGCTTGAAGGTTTTGAAGATCACCTCACGGTCCGGCAATTGGAATGCTTTCGTCTCGCCGCACAACACGGATTCTACGAAGACCCCAAACGCATCACCATGCAAGGCCTTGCCGAGGTCAAGGGCATCGCCAGGTCAACGTTCCAGGAGCACCTCAGCACGGCTGAACAAACAGCGCTCAAATGGTTGGCCGACCAAATGGACAATTGAGGGAGATACAAACCTTTGATGAACGGGGCGACATCCCATCACCATGGACAAAGCCGAACGGCTCAAGGCTCTGCTTCCCGGCGGCAAGGGCGTCTGGATTCCAATTGACCACGGAGCATCCGACTTTCCAAACGCCGGTCTTGACGACCTCGAAGGGCTCATCAAAAAGTTGGTTCGTGCTGAGGTTGACGTGATTCTTGCGCAAAAAGGCGTGGTGAGCCGGTATGCTCATCTCTGCCAAGGCACGAAAACCAACATGGTGATTCACTACTCGGTTTCAACCCGCCACGCTGGAGCCAACAGCAACAACAAGGTGCTCGTTGGCGGAGCGGACGAGACCTTGAGTCGTGGGGGCATCGGCGTTTCAAGCCAAGTCAACATGGGAAGCGAAACCGAACCCGAGATGATCGAGCGAATGGGTGAATTGAATCGGCAGGCACACCTGCTCGGCCTCCCGTCCTTTGGTATGGTCTATGCCCGGGGCCCAAACCTCAACCCCGTTGAAGGCGACCTCACGGGCTGCCAAGCCCACGCAGTTCGCTTGGCTTTTGAATTGGGATGCGATGCCGCAAAGACCACGTGGACCGGGACACAAGCCTCGTTTTCACACGTGGTCGCTGCGGCCCCAATCCCGCTGTTGGTCGCTGGTGGCCCTGCAAGCGGCGACCAACGAGCGGTGCTCGAGATGGTGGCCTCGGCTTTGGAAGTGGGGGCGGGAGGCGTTTGCATGGGGCGTCAAGTGTTCGCCCACCCCCACCCCGAATCGATGGCAAGGGCCTTGGTGTTGCTCGTTCACAAAGGAGCGACCGTCGAAGAAGCCCTCGCTGCTTGTGAATGGTAGGTGAGTGCATGGAAATCTGGCTTCGTCTCGCTCCCGGAGAAGTTCCGTTGGAGAACGAGGGCATTGACCGATACCTCCTCCCAGAACCCACCGACCACCACCTCCATGTTTCCACCGGCAGCCTTGTTGGCCCGGATGGCCCTTTGGGCGCTTACGTTCGAATCGAGGATGGAGCCTCTCAAGCCAGCGGGATTGAACTGATCGGTAGTGTGGAATGGATTTTGGTCGAATGCGAATCGTGGTCGATGATTCCCTTGGAGAACCTCATCGCGGCCCGCACCGGTAGCCCGACAAAAATCGCCGCCGTCATCACGACACCGCTGCAAGCACAAGGAGCAGGATTTGCCCTTGAACAAGGCGTCGATGCCTTGGTTGTGGAGCGGGCCCCTGCCCTCCTCGAGGCCGCTGCCGTGGTGAAAGCGCAACGCCATCAGCACGAGGATCCTTCGCCCGTCCCGGTTGAATACGGGGATGAGCTTCCTGTTTGCGAAATGATCGTTGAAAGCGTGGAGGAAGCCGGTCTTGGTGACCGCTATTGCCTGGACTTCCTCTCCCTGCTTCAACCCGGAGAAGGCCTGCTGATCGGCTCGTCCGCATCCACGCTCATTCTCGTTCACAGCGAAACCGTGCCCTCAACCTTTGTTCCTACCCGCCCGTTTCGCGTCAATGCAGGAGCACCGCACGCCTACGTCTTGATGGCCGACCGTTCAACGAAGTACATGGCTGAGTTGCGTGCTGGAGACGCTCTTTTGGCGGTGACTTCCATCGGGACCACGAGGCCTGTTGTGCTTGGCCGAATCAAAATTGAACAACGTCCGATGTTGAAAATCACGGTGAAACCGACCGGGAACAGCAAACGGAAACCTCAAATGTCTCATGTGTTCATGCAACAAGCAGAGACGGTTCGTTTGATGGCCAATCTCGATACACCTGTCTCCGTAACCGACATCGCCGCTGGCGATGTTGCGCTGGGATGGAGTGGGCACGGAAGACGTCACTTGGGGAAGACCATTGACAGCCGTGTGGAGGAAAGGTAACGATGGCGGTTTTGGGGAAGGGTTCTGCCCACGGTGCGTGCAGCCTGTTGCACGCAGCCCCGCTCGGCTACGGCGCATGCATGGCGCTGAACCTTCCGATCGCCGTGCGCCTCCTCGACCGCCCGAGCAAACGGGATATCAGTGACCCCGACGGGCTTCTTGACCGATTGCTTGAGGCTTGGCAGGCCGCCGGTCAACCCCTCCCGGAGGGGTACAACGCTGAGGAACTTCATTGGGGGGTCAACTCTAAAATCCCCGCAAAACAAGGCCTCAAGTCTTCCGCAGCCACTTGCATTGCGGCTCTTCGAGCGCTTGAAAACGCCACCGAAATCCGTTTGGAGGACCACGAAAGGGTGCACCTTGCCGCCACGGCACAGCTGGCAGCGGGCGTGTCGTTGACCGGTTCGATTGACGATGCATGGGGGTGCATGACCCCCGGATGGAAACTTGTGGACGTTCAAGCACCCATTGAGGAGGGCGTTTTGCTTGAGGATGAAGGGCTGGCGAGCGACGAATGGATCGTGATCTTGGTGCTCCGTGGACCGCGGGAGCATCAACCCCAACTTTCGGACTTTGAACCCCATCTCCCCGCCTTTCAGCAGGCACTTGATGCCCTCCAAGCCCGAAACCCCCTCGTGGCTCTAACGTGGAACGGTCGTGGCATTGCAGCCGCGCTGCGGGACATCGATGGTCGAAAAATGACCAACGACTCGTTCATGAACAGCGCTCGAGCTGCCGGTATCACGGGTTCTGGACCCGCCTTGGCCTTGGTGATTCCGGAAAATCAACGTGCAGCGGTTGACCGCATCAAGACGTGGTACACCGGGCGCTACAAGGGCATTGAAATTCTTGAAACCTCCTTTCTCTCCCTCGAAGG
The DNA here is from genome assembly GCA_030828165.1 of Candidatus Poseidonia sp. Classification (GTDB taxonomy): domain Archaea; phylum Thermoplasmatota; class Poseidoniia; order Poseidoniales; family Poseidoniaceae; genus Poseidonia. The sequence continues at coordinate 46,152 of JAURDA010000002.1, read as the reverse complement.
TGACGACGAACTTGAGTGAACACCTTCTAAAAGGGCAAAGATGTGGAAAAATCCGTTCATCATGCAGATGCGCCTTGGTGAAGTTGTGTGCATTACCCTCAACGGGTCGAGCCATGGACCTCATGTCGGGGCAGTTCTCGAAGGCGTCCCCCCCGGCTTGACCGTCGACGAGGACCGCATCAACGCCGACATGGCGTTGAGGAAAACCGGCGACACCTACAGCAGCAAGCGAAAGGAAGACGATCGCGTTGAATGGATCAGCGGAATCGAAAACGGCATGACAACCGGAGGCCCCGTTGCGTTGAAAATCGCCAATGCGGATGCGAGGGCGAAGGATTACGGTTTCTTGCCCGACCATCCGCGACCCGGCCACCAAGACCTCGTGATGCACAAGCGAACCAAGGGTGAAGCCGACCTCCGTGGAGGGGGAACCTCCAGCGCACGCATGACCGCCCCTTTGGTAGCCGGGGCGGCTCTGTTGCGTCCTTGGCTGCTTACCAACGGCATCACCATCGAAGCCCAAGTCGGCGCCATTGGTGACGTGCAAGCCAAGCCGATGGAAGAATGCCCCCCTCGATGGGCCTCCGAGCTCTGCAGAACGTTGCGTTGTCGAGACCCCGGCGCCGCTCAAAACATGGCGGACACCGTTGAAGCGACGAGAAAGCAGCGGGATTCCATCGGCTCAAGGGTGGATTTGGAAATCCGTGGCCTTCCCCTAGGCCTTGGCGAACCCTGGTTTGATGGATTGGAACCTGCACTTGCTCGAGCGATGATGGCCGTCCCCGCCGCCCGCGGAGTTGAATTCGGCTCCGGCTTTGGCGTCCAAACCATGCACGGTAGCGAACACAACGACATGTGGGGCGGCAGCGCAGACGCCCCTGCTTTGGAAGGTGACCGGCCGGACGGTGCTCTGGCAGGCCTTGCGACCGGTGCAACGGTTCACGTGCGAGTGGCCCTCAAACCCCCCTCAAGCATCCCTCAAGAACAAGTCACCCTCAATCTGGCATCCAACCGACAAGAACCCTTGTTGGTCAAAGGACGTCACGACCCGGTGCTTGCGCCCCGTGGCGTGGCTGTTGTCGAAGCCATGGCCATCGTGGTCATCGCAGATTTGTTGGTCCGTGGAGGGTTCAACGATGCATGAAGCACCCGAAGTCCACAAGTTTGGAGGTTCGTGCTTGCGGGATCGCAGCGACCTTGAACGCATTGCTCACATCGTTCACGAGGCCGACCAACCGGTTGTCCTCGTCGTATCGGCCCTTTGGGGTACAACGGACCGACTGATTCGGGCCGCCAAGGAACCCAGGTATGCAGGTCGCCTGGTGAACGACCTTGCCAGCCACCATTTGCGGTTCGCTCCTTCCCTCGTTGATTCGCCGCTGTACGAACTCTTTCAGCGGGTGCTCGCTGGCATTGAGACGTCGCTCGCCTCGCTTGCGAGCAACGACAGGGACACCGTTGCCTACAACCGTTTACTCGCCGCTGGTGAACGGCTTTCGGCATTGGTGATTGCCCACGGCCTTGTCCAGCGAGGCATCGATGCCCATCCTCTGGGTGCAGAAGACATTGGCCTGAGTTTGGACGGCATCGGGACGGCGCGTTCGGTCGACCTCGTTCGGTCGGCCGAGAAACTTGACCGCGATTCATTCACCGGTGTTCCGGTCGTCACGGGTTGGTTCGGCGAAGGACGAGACGGAAACGTCGCCCTCCTCGGCCGGGGGGGCAGCGACCACACGGCGACGGCGCTGGGCGCCTTATTGAAGGCTCAGCGGGTCGTGTTGTGGAAAGACGTTCTCGGCATCTATCCCGTCAACCCTCGCTGGGGCATCACCTCGTCCCCCATTCCCTACCTCGGCTATGCAGAAGCCGTTGAATTCGCCAATGCGGACGCCACCATCATCCATCCTGCAACGGTTGAACCGGTGTACAACATCGGCATTCCCATTGAGATTCGGCAACTTGCCGGGCACGGACAAAGCAAGATGAAAACCGTGATCGGCCCGGACATTGAAGGCGCCTCGTATGTCAAAGGCGTCGCTTGCATTCCCCGGGTAGCCTGTTTGCATGTCCGACTCAAGTACACTCAAGATGCCGCTACCGTTCTCGGAAAAGTGTTCAGCGAATTGCAGGAAAACGAAGTGCGAATCTGCTCGTTTGAAACGACACCCAACCGATGGCGTCTCATCATCCCTCAGCACGATGTCAAACGGTGTGTTGAACTTCTCAACGGCCATGACCTCGAACCCACGTACGCTTACTTCGCCGCCATGCTCACCTTCATCGGTTGCAAAGACGCGACCGAAGTTCAGGCACTGATGGGTGAAGACACGCCCCTTGAGGAAGGTCTCCTCCACGTCACGGAGACGTCAGCGCACCTTCTCACGCAACGGGTCGACATCTCAGCGATGTTGGACGAATTAATGACCTCAATCAAGGCTTCAAGAGCCTAAGCATCCGTTCACTCGGCTTGCTTTTCTCGGAAACGCTGCAGGTGGGTGGGCAAGTTCAATCCGAACAAGATGCCCACCGTGATGAACACGAACAAGGTGCCAAGGGCCACGCCGTAAACGGACGTCAACTCAACCGATTCGCGCATTCGCAAAGCGGTGTCTTCGGAAAAGATGCCGACAATCGCAGGCAAGATGGTGTTCGCTGAGAGGACGAACCAGGCCAGGAGCGTGGCGAGCACGGGGTTGATCACGAGCGAACGGTGGTACTTCGAAACGATCTTTTTCGGATTCATAACGTACACTTCGTTGGTACGGATACTCGTGTCGAGCATGGAGTAGCGAATCACACCGTTGCTGAGTTCAAAGTACATGATGAGCAACACGGAATACACCACCACGAGGATGGAAAGCATGGTCGGGCTGTCCTGAAGACCAAAGAGGTCGTTTGACAGGGCCGTCGTGGACGAGGCGAAGCGAAGAATGGCGAGAATGAACAGCAAGTTGCTGCCCAACGAAAGGCGAGCGTCTCGCTTGAAGGTGCCCATGAAGCCGAGAACGGTCGCAGCAGCGATGACCAACAACTGCATGATGTTGGCGAAGCCGAGGCTCCCGGTCACGATGTACCACATGGTCCCTTGAGGAGGCGAGATGATGTAGGTGAGGAAGGCCAAAGCTACCAAAACACCGTAGACGCCGATTTGGAGGTTTTGTACCATCTTGTCAGGAGGAAGGAACTTCATTTTCGGGACCAGAGGTCCGCCCAAGAGGCTTTCAATGAACGAGGGTATCTCGACGGTTGGGATGGCATCCTTGGGAATATCGCTCCCGCTACCAACCTGGCCGGCAGCCTTCTTGCGCGAAGGAGCGGATGACCGGACGGTCTTGCCGTCGTAGAGATGGGAGGTGTCGGCCGATGGCTTGTTGATCGTCATGGTCTCACCTCAGAATCCTCGTGCACCTGCAAGAGCGGTTGAGAGCAACATGTCCGGCTCCCAATCCATGATGTTGATGCCCAAACCGCGAAGCTCCCCGATGAGAACGTCTCGTTCGGTCTTCATGACCTCGTATCCCGTGCGGTCGATGCGCTTGGCATCGAACTCAAATTCAAGCGACGAGGGTGAAAGCACCGTGACGTCGAAATCACGAGCCCGGAAGTCGCGCAAGGCGTTGACGATGGTGGGGTCGTCCTCGAGGTTGGAGAGGAAGATGATTGGGCTTCCCTTGTTGATGTGGGGCAAGATACGGTTCACCACGACTTGCAAGGGGATGTTGCCTCGGGCGACCGCTCCAGCAAGTTTGGTCAAAATCACGTAGAGCTGTTTCTTTCCGGTATCGCGGTCAACGCTGACGACTTCATCGCCGTACACGATCACACCGACGGAGTCACGTCGGCCGAGGAAATACTTGGCGAGCGACGCAGCAGCGCGGGTGGAGTACACCAAAGCGTTTCGAGACACCGGGCCCGTTTCGGCAACGGCTCGGGAGTCCACGATGATGATGACGTCGGAAACGGCGTCTCGCTCGCGCTCGTTGACCATCAATTTCCCTGACCGAGCGTAGGCTGACCAGTTGATGGCACGGAAGGAATCGCCCTCGAAATACTCACGCAGCGAGTAAAACTCGGAACCGGGACCCGGTTGACGAATGTTCACGGCACCGGTGAAAATCTTGGGCACACGGGATTTGACAAAGGTCTCTTTGAGGTCCTCCATCTTCGGGAACACAAGGAAATCGTTGTAGACATGCAATTCTTTCTCCTTGTGGAACAAACCGAAGGCGTCCTGAATGCGGACAGTCACTGGGCCGAGGCTGTAAAAACCTCGGAGCGGACATTCCACCGTGTATTCGATGAAGGTTTCACGTCGAGGACCGAGTTCCATCAAAATGTAGTTTGCACCTTCCTTGATGCGCATCACTTCGGGAACACGGTCGCGGACTTCCAAGATCTTCGGCAACGATGACGTGTTTTGCATTCTCAGCGTCACGTTCAATTCGCCGTCTTCAAACATGCGGGCGCTCGAGAGTTTGCGCATGGAAACAACGCTGCCTAGGGCAGCGCCTTCTTCTCCCGACCATTCCTCTGCTCGTCGACCGCTGGATGCAACGTCGGCATGGTTCCCCAAGAGTGCAGCCCATGTGAGGAACACAAAAATGACCACAGCGATCGTGACGAGTTGGGTGTTTCGGAGCGTTAAGCCAAGAAGATACATGGCAACTGCCATGCTTCCTAGCAATGCTGATTTACGACTCCACATGTTTGATTCACCTCGATGTGCGTTTCAACTTCAAACCGTAGGCACCGGGACTTCACGGAGGATGGTCTGGATGACCTCTCCGGATTCAAGACCCTTGATTTGGTGCTCTGGCTTCAAGATGATTCGGTGAGCGATGGCCAACTCTGCGATGGCCTTGACGTCGTCGGGGGTGACGAAGTCGCGACCCCGAAGAGCGGCTGCCGCACGGGAGGTCTTCAGCAGGGCTTGGGAGCCACGAGGGGAAGAACCGACGAGGACACGGGGGTCTTCGCGAGTGCGGGAAACAATCTCCACCATGTACATGCGGAGGGCTGGGTCGACGTACACGTCTTCGCAAGCCTGCTGCATGGCGATCACACGAGCGGGGTCGGTGATGACGTCGACATCGACGGCGTCCTTTCCGCGGTTGATACGGCGGGCGAGGATTTCGTCTTCGTCGGCACGGTCAGGGTAACCCACGGACATCTTGAACATGAAACGGTCAAGCTGTGCTTCAGGAAGCGGGTACGTACCTTCCTGCTCCACGGGGTTCTGGGTGGCCATAACGATGAACGGGGCAGGCAACTTGTGCGTGACCGTACCGATGGTCACCTGCTTCTCCTGCATGGCCTCAAGCAAAGCAGCTTGGGTCTTGGGAGGAGCACGGTTGATCTCGTCAGCGAGGAGAAGGTTGCAAAACAACGGACCGGGCTTGAACGTAAACTCGCCCTTCTTGGCGTCGTAGATGTTCGTACCGGTGATGTCGGCAGGGAGCAAGTCAGGCGTGAACTGAACACGCTTGAAGTCACAACCAAGTGCATCGGCGAAGGTGTTGGTCATCAACGTCTTTGCCAATCCAGGGTAGTCTTCGAAGAGAAGGTTCCCGTTGGACAGGATGTTGATCAACACGTTGTCAATGACGTGTGACTTTCCGATGATGACCTTCTGGACTTCGGCGGAGATTGCGTGAGCAATCGCACCGACGGCCTTCAGGCGCTCTCGGACTTCGGGGGTGCTTTGGTGCTTCGGCTGGGCCGGAGCGGCCGGTGCTGCAGGCGCAACGGGTGCGACCGGTGCCGCTGGTGCCGCTGGTGCGGCTGGGGCGGCTGGGGCCACAGGTGCTGCGGGCGCTGCAGGAACAGGCGCGGGCGGGGCTGCTGGGGGGGCTGGGGGTTGCATGTCTTATCCTCCTTGTTTCAATTTCCCCAACGACGGATGTGCGGGATGAGTTCCCTCAATTCATCGCTGGAGTAGACACGGTTCGAACTGACGAGTTCGACCAATCGGGGTTCGCGGACCATTTGCATGATCTCTGCGGGGGACTTGCGCGCAAAGTCATCGCGCGTCAGGTCGTTGAAGTTGCGGACCTTCGAGAGGAATGCCTCACGGGTCCGCCGTTGGTATTGGGAAGGGTCCAGTTTTGTTGGACGTTCCCTGAATCGGGTCAAATCAAAGACGTGACGCCAATTTTCTTTCTCTGGCACCACCATGATGGCGATGGCAAGAAGGGCGAAGAGATTGAGGATGATGAGCCACTTGAGGACGCCATCGCTGGTGAGCAGAACGATGGCTCCCATGGCTTCAGTGAACGGCATGGAAAGGGTGCCGGAAACGTGCCGACTCTCGTCGAAAACGATGTTGAAGGCACCGGTGTTTCGAGCGACGGTGGCGGACAGTTCATCGTTGTCAAACTCCATCATGTCGTTGATGAGGGCCGTGAAGAAGAATTCGTTGCCCCGCCAGGTGGTTTCGCCGAGTCCTTTGTTCAAACCTTCGGAATCGGTGTCCCAGCACATGTGCCCGTTTTGGATGTAGAGCTCGGAATCGCATTGTTGCTTTCCGGTCTCCTCTGCCACGGCTTGGTCCCACAGGTGGTTCGCAAGCACCGAATGGTCGGAGACGAAGACAATGCTTCCCGTAGCGCTGATTTCGCCGATGTCACCACCGGCCGTGATGGAACGCTGGTCCAGCACCTCTTGGCCGGGGTAGTCGATGCGAATGATGAGGCCGGTTTCGCCTTCGCCGAGGGTCGGGTTGGATTCGCCTTTGCCGGCGTCGATCTCCGCCGAGGTGGAGGCAGCGGCGAGGACGTGAACCTGACGACCGGTGTCAACTTGTTCATCGAGCACTTGAATGGCAGTGGGTCGGTGGAAGAGAACGGGCGTTCGGCAGTTGCTCACCGTTTGCTGACTCACATCGTCTTCCGAGCAAGGGACGGCTTTTTCCTCACCCATGGCGTCAACGCCACGGGTAATGCTCGAGACGGCCCAAATCTTGCGAGTATCGGGCGAGACACGGGTTCCGTCATCGGCGGTGACCTCGTAGTAGCGCCCGGTATTGATATCGTCCCGAATGGGTGAATCGAAGTACTTGACGCCAAATTCCTCAGCGACCAGTTGGGCGTTGGTTGAGTTGGAGGCGAGAATGACCTTTCCGGCTCGTTCGGTAACGAAGTCGTGTAGAGCGGCCGCTTCGGCAGCGTCAAACGGCTTCTCGGGAGCGGCGATGACCAAAAGCGTCCGGTGAGGATTCTGCCAGTCGTTCACCAACATCGGCGTGGACATCGTGTTGGCGATGTTGAAACTCTGATCGTCAAGCGTTTCCCGCATGGACGTGAGTTGTTGGTAGGCGTTTTCTTCGTCGGTCTGGTACGGGGAAAAGACCGTGGTTTTGCCTGCGGAAACGATGGCAATCACCAGCGTAGAGAGGGCAACGGAAGCCACCAGCCCAATCATGAGCCATGCTTCGAGACTCAATCGGGATTTTTCAGCGTCCGCCATTTTCTTCCCTCCTGTTTCCGATGCAAAACGACAGATTTACAACCTTCGGAGACACATTCCACACATAATAGTTGCTCAGCCTTGGGCAGGGCAAGGTGACAGTTTTCCGTCCACAGCGCCGTTCTTTGTTCTCCGGAGAACGGCGAAAATTCTCCAGAAATTACACTTTTCCTCGCTCACGCTGAAACGAGACGCCGCCGATTGGCTAGGAGATACGCCAAGAACAGCGTTCCAATCGTGTCCGGAGCGCCAAACCACGGCAAGGTCTCGTTCCTGCTTGAGGTTTCCCCCTCATCCTCGTCATCGGTTGGAGCGTCCGTATCCACTTGCGGTGCTTTCACAGCGACGTCCATGGTGCTGGACCGAAGGTTGTTGTCCCCTTCAGATTCAACGGAAATGGACACCTCGCAGGTTCGCTCTTGATGGCTGCTGGTGGCTTCAAGGCGAAGGGTGAACCCAACGGCGTTGTTCCCGTTTGATTCCGTCACGGGGACAACGGTGTTCTCAAGTTCCTCGAGACCCACCACGGAGAGGTGGGGGCAGCTTCGGATGGTGGCTTCACCGACGGTGATTGCATCTTGCGTGTTCCCCATGTTCTTGACTTGGAGTGAAAATTCAACCCATGAACCTGGGAAGAGCGTTTCGGTAGGAGGCGTGATCTCGGGGAGCAACCGGTACATTCGGGGTACCGTCACGTCTGCCGATGCTTCTTGGCTTCGAAGCGTGGAGGTGCCGACTTGCTCTTCGGCCAGCACCGTGAGTTCGATGCTCGAACTTGGCGAGAACGCCCGGACTTCCTCAGCGGTCCCGCCCTCGATGTTGATGGTGAACGTATCGTTGGTGTTCCCGGAAACGGATACGCTCTCGGGTCCATCAAAGGTGAACGGGCCATCCTCGTCGTAATCGTAGGTGATGGCGAGGTTCAATTCTCCGGGACCTTCGTTGTTCACGAAGAACACCAACGAACCGCTCAAATCCCAATCTTCTTCCAAATCAACGATGTATTTTGGGTCGACATCGGTCACCCAGCCCATTTCCCAAGAAGGACCTTGCATGCCTTGTCCAGCGACGGGAAACGATGCAAGGAGGAGCGTGAACACCAAAATTGCAGGTGCTGCGCCTCGCATCTCACTCACCCAACAAGGCTTTGACCGCCCGTTTTGTCAAGGTTTTCACCATGGAGCGTCGATACCGGGGCGGAAGGGCCGTGTTGTTCACGGGCTTGACGGCTTTGTGAATGGCTTTGGCGAGGGCGACGCCGTCCATGCCCTCTTCACCGAGCACGTTGGAAACTTCCTCGGCGTGGAGGCGTGGAATCGATTCAAGCGCCGTGCTTGCAATAGCGAGGGATTCCGGTTGGCCCTCGATCCACGATGCAGCGATTCCAGCCTCGGGAAAATCCCACGAGTCGCGAACCCTCAATTTCTGATACGAGCCGGTCCGCTGATGCGCCGTTTCGGGCAGAACCACTTTGAGCAGGAACTCGCCTTCTTCGAGCACGTTTTTCTTCATGCCGTCCAAGGCGTAGAACTCCTCGAGAGGAAGGGTGCGTTCGCCGCCCGGACCGATCAACACCACGCTTGCACCCAAGACCATGAAATTGGGGGCGAGGTCGCCTTGATAGGTGGCCACGCAAAGGGTGTTTTGATTGGGGATGACTCGGCAATCGGCTCCTGTACCGCAGTCGGCTTTGTGACACCAGTCAATGGAACGCCGCCAGTCTTCGCCTTGGTTGTACCAGAAACAACGGGTGTCGAGACACAGATTGCCGCCTACCGTTGCGCTCTTGCGAATCAAGGAGGAGGCGACCTTGGCAGCGGCCTCGGCCAGCAAGGGATGAGCACCGTTGGCGACGGTAAGGGATGAAAGCGGCACCATGCACCCGATTTCGGAGGAGGTGAGCGTGTGTGCTCCTTCAACACCTGCAAGAGAAATGACATGGGGCTTGGGATTGATGCGCCACTTGTAGTTCGGCAGGACATCCGTCCCACCGGCCACCCAATCGAACGATTCGCCGGCGTTCATGAGGGAGGCGGCAAGCGCAATGGCCTCCTCAACGGTCCCGGGACGATGGAGTTCAAACGGCGGCATGAGCATCAGAGGTCACCTCCCATGTGGCGTTGTTCTTTTTTGAGCCATGCGCGCCCTGCAAAGCCCAATTCGGCGAGTTGTTCGGGGAGCGGTTCATCGGCTTCACGCCAGCCCTCCACTTGCTCTGCGAGCGGCCGGTTGGGGTCAAAGCCAAACAAGACGCCGTTGACGTAGGCTGACGTGTCTTCGCTGCGTTGTCGCCGACGGTCTCGCTCTCGATGGGCATCGCTTCGGACCTTGAGCGTGCTTTGCAAGGGGCCGTGCTCAAGTCGCGGCGAGGCGAGGTCGAGCGGGTCTTCGATGCCTTCCTTCTTGAGGTGCTTCTCAATCCCGGCGTAGACCACATCAGGGGTCAATGGAAGGTCTCGAAGACGAATGCCGATGGCGTCGTAAACGGCGTTGACAACCGCAGGAAGAATGGGGAGCAAGGGGCCTTCACCGGCCTCCTTCGCCCCAAACGGCCCCTCAGGGTCGCTGGATTCCACGATGATCGCCTCAACGTGGGGCATTTCGTGAACGGAGGGAATTTTGTATTCCAGCAAGTTGGCGTTTTGCAGATGACCCGTGCGGCCGTAGACCATCTTTTCGCTCAACACTTGGCCCAGACCCATGTGACACGACCCGATGATTTGCCCTTTGACCGCAAGCGGGTTCAGGGCTTTACCGCAATCGTGGGCGGCCCAAACGTTCGTGCACGAAACCAAACCGGTCTCGACATCAACATCGACTTCAGCGACGTAGGCGGAGAACGAATAGGCAGGTGCAAGGCCCGCAGCAGCCCCTTTGTGGACGCCGCCCATCGGCGGGGAACGGTAGGCACCACGAGCGATGAGCGCACCCGTGTCCTCTTGCGCCTTGTGCAAGGCTTCAAGATAAGAGACGCCGATGGCGGGGTCGTGTTTGTAGTAGATGCGCCGATCGTTCAAGACCAGCACGTTGGGGTGGTAACCCAACATCTGCCAGGCGGCTTTGAGCAACTGGTCCCGGATTTCAATCGCTGCCCGGATGGCGGCGTTGGCGTTCATGAAGGTCACTCGGCTGGAGTATGACCCCAAATCAACGGGGCTGGTGTCGCTCTCGTGGCTGCGAACGTGGATCATCTCAACGGGCAACGCCAACACTTCCGACACCACTTGAGCAACGGCGGTCGTGGAACCTTGGCCAATGTCAGCGGCACCGGTGTGGACCGTAACGCCGCCGTCCATGTCGACTTGGATGTGCACGGTGGCGTGTGGGAAATTCTTCGGGTCCCAATGGATGGGAAGGCCAGACCCTGAAATGAAGAAACCGCATCCAATACCGATACCTTTTCCAAGGGGCATCTGACGGAATTTCTCGTCCCAACTTGAACCCTCTCGGACCCGCTCAAGCGCTTCTCGCATGCCGTTTGAAGTGATGCGGAACCCGCTGATGGTGCGGCTGTGCGGCGGGAGCAGGTTCGCGAGCCGAAGGTCGATGGGGTCCACTTGCATGCTTTCAGCCATTTCGTCCAACCCAACTTCAACGGCGCACCGCGTGTTGACCGCCCCGTGGCCTCGCATGGCCCCCGAAGCGGGTTTGTTGGTCCAAACGCGAGCGCCCGTGTAGTGGAAGGAGCCGAGCTCGTAGGGTGCGGTGGCCAGCACGCCGTTGTAGTACGATGTCACGTGACCGAAGGAAGCAAAACCTCCGCCGTCGATGAGGGCGTCGATGTCGAAACTCGAAATTCTGCCTTCATCGTCCGCGGTCATCTTCACGTCGATGTGGCTGGGGTGCCGGCCTCTGTTGATCCAGTACACCTCTTCCCGGTCGAAGGTGATGCGAACCGGCTTTCCGGATTTACGAGCCAGGATGGCAGCGCACATCTCGTGAGGAAACGGGTCGGATTTGCCGCCGAAGCCACCGCCGACAAAAGTGCGAATCACGTTGATTTGGTGCATGGGGACGTCGAGGACGGTGGAGAGCGCCCGGTGGGTGTAATGGGGAACCTGTTGAGGCGTGTACAACTGCAAGCGCCCGTTCGGCCCCCAATGAGCGACAACAGCGTGAGGCTCGGTAAAGCCGTGGTGCACGCCCGACATTGTCCATGAGCCGTGGGAGGCTGCGTGGGGGTTGTTGACCAACGAACGGTCGCCGAATTCTTGGAAGACCCGCTTCTGAACATTCGTTCGAGCGAGGTGGTATTTGCCGCGCCAATGAATGGGTTCGTCATGGTCTTCCAATCCTTCCTTGGGGTCAAAAACAGGTTCAAGTTCCTCCCATTCAATTTCAAACAGCGCAAGGGCCTCAATGGCCGTCGCTTCGTCAACTGCAGCAACACACGCAACCAAATCGCCGACGTGGCGGACTTTTTCCACGGCCATGGCGTGTTCGTCTTTGGTGACGGGAAGAACGCCGAATCGATTGGGTGCATCCTGGCCGGTGGCGACGGCCACAACGCCCGGGAGCGCTTCGACCTTTGAGGTGTCAATGGATTTGATGCGAGCGTAGTGGTGAGGGGAGCGGAGAATTTTCCCAATCAACTCCCCGGGGAGCCGCACGTCATCGCCGTACCAGGCCTGTCCGGTCACCTTCGCATTGGAATCAACCAGCGGCATGGATTTGCCGACGGAGGTTCCCGTCCTCGCACGGTCGTGAATGTGGTCGCCAGCGGGTTTGGGCTCTTTGCCTCCCACGGTTTCAGGAATAAAATCCAGGTCTCTGGGACGCATGGTCGGGTTGGAACCTCCCGAGCCGGGAGGAGGAAAGGATTGCTTCCCTGCAACTCGTTTTCCGTCCTTTCGCACCTCCGAGGACGAGGCGCCCGGTTGTTGCTTGTAGGAGCCCATGGTGATCACTTCGCATGGCCGGGTGGCATGGTGGGCTCCTCGGGCCCTGATGGATGAGGGTCGGGGTGGGGGGAACTGGCCGGTTCTGCGGCCTCGGCGTCGCCTCGGTGAATGGCTGCGGCCGCTTCAATGGCATCGATGATCTGCTGGTACCCCGTGCAGCGGCAGAGGTTGCCTTCAATCGCCGTGGCGATTTCCTCCCGAGACGGAGAATCGTTTTCGTTCAGCAGAGCCTGGGAAGCCACGAGGAAACCGGGTGTGCAAAAACCGCACTGCGAGCCCCCGTGGGTCGCAAAACAGGTTTGAATGGGGGCGAGGTGGGCGCCGTTTGAGAGGCCTTCGACCGTGATGATGTCCGCTCCTTCGACCTGACCGGCGAGCGTGAGGCACGAGAGCTTCGGAACGCCATCGACCATCACCGTGCAGCAACCGCACGTGCCCAAGTCGCACCCCCGTTTTACACCGAGCGTTCCGACCTTGTCCCGCAGGACGTCCAGGAGCACAGCGTTGCTCGGAGCAAGGACTTCAACCGCCTGTCCGTTCACCGTTGCCAGCCATGGACGGCCCTTCGGCGATGGAATCATCGGCACGTGTTCCTTGCCCACCATGGTCGTCCCTGACATTGCGTAGGCCCTTCACCCTTTGATAATTGGGGGAGCACCACCTCAACGGACCGGGAAGAACGGAACTTATTCTTCCTCGCTCAAAGGCGTTGTTTCTTCGTTTTTTGGGGAACCGTCCGTCGTTTCATCGCCCAACGGATCAATCTTCTCTGTGTCGGGCAATCCGGTGAATTCCCCACCGAATTCACCCTCTCGCTCTTCGATGGCGTTTCTCAAAACAAGGCCGTGGTAAACCCTCAATTTCTTTGATTTCACCAAGTCGTTCACCACCCGCTCGACCTCTTGAAGTTCTTCAAGCGATTTGCAAGCCTCGATGGTTTCCAAACAACGGCGGTACTCTTGCCGGCGAGCGAAGTAGACGCCCAAGTACACGGGAATGAGAAGAAGCGGAATCACGAGTTCTTCGAAAACGATTTCACTCACGCCGGAGACCGAAAATTCCATCTCGTCTTCTTGGAATTCTTTGGAAAACGAGCCTGGGCCCAAACCCCCAGCGTAAAACAAGCCGGTGTTGATGCCGAAATACATGTTGAACGGCGTTTCCCCGGGGTCAAACCGGTCCGAGCCTCGATCGAGTTCAACGTCATCGGGCCACCCGTCGTTGTCGTTGTCGTGGTCCAAAACATCCGGAATGGTGTCCGCATCGGAATCAAGCGGCGTCGATTCGGCGTTGTAGGGGTCGTAGAGCACCGTACCCGTCGAGGCTGACCGTTCCATTTCGTTTCGAATCCCGTCCCCATCGGCATCGTCGTCGTATTGGTCGGGAACAAAATCGCCGTCAATATCTGAACAGCCTACCAAACGGATACGACTTTTCCCATAGGTAAACGGACAATCGTCAGAAAGAGCATGCTGACTTTGGTCTGCGTAGCCATCGCCGTCCATATCGGACCAGATGAGAGGTTGATCAGGCCATTTATCGGCCGAATTCTCTGCGCCGTCGCCATCACGATCGGCATCCGAGTTGTCCCCGATGCCATCGCCGTCAAGGTCTCGATGCTCGGTGGCGTTGTTTGGAAAGGCATCAGCGCCGTTGCTTTCGTTCCAACTTGCATCCGGGTCGGACCAACCATCCCCGTCGGAGTCCAAGCACCCCACCCTGTCTTCGGTGGAATCGCCGGCGACCTCGCAGGAATCGGTGGTTTCAGAGGACGATTGAGCGCCAACGCCGCTTGCCAAGATGCTGGTGAGGAGAAGGAGAAGCACAAGTGGAACGCCACGCTTCATGGAGAGTAGAGGCTTGGTGTTCCTAATGGCTTTATTGGGCGGGGATGCTGAGGAACTTTTGAATAGGACCCGCTCACAATTTTAGATTCATGAACAAAATCACCATCTTGCTCGTTATTACCCTCTTTCTCTCCCCGTTGAGCGGTTGCACAGGCGATGAAGAAGCAGAGACCGTTGCTTTTCCGGCATTCTCACAAACGGCCGATAACGGAGAAACCTACGACAACGCCCGCATGAGCGGGGCTCCCTACATCGTCATCTTCTCGGCCGAATGGTGCAACAACCCTTGCTACACCACCATGCACGCCATCTGGAACACCATCCCAGAAACCACCGTGCTGGTGATGTCGACCGACCCCGTCGAAAACGCCGGTGGACTCACCCTTTCCGAATGGCATGAATCAGCGAACGCCCACGACGACAACGACGACAACGGCGATGGAGCCGTGGATGAATCGGAAGAGGGGGTGAGTTTGACCACCTACGCCTTCATGAAAGGAAGTGATGCCGGTCAAGCCCTCGACATCACGAAGCCGGGCTCGGTGGTGTTCGTGAACGGCGCGGGTGAAGTGACCTTCAAGAACGAAGGGCGAATGGACGACTCCGCTGAGATCCAAGCAAAGTGGGACGAAGCATCGGCTTGAATCGCCCGTTTGGTCCAAGGTTGGGAGGCACAAACCGTTCATTCGGGAACGTTGGCCTCGTTGACAACCGCTTCGATGTCGTCGTCAACGCTGAAGACCTTCTCCACCATGGTGGCTTCCTCGGCACGGTTGATGACGTACATGCCAAGAACCACAAGGAGCAGCAAGAACAGGCCCGCTGCAGGCACTGCCCAGTCGGAAAGCGCTCCGAAGACGCCTTCATCGTCCCCGCCGTTCTTTGCATTGGCCGTGTCCATGAGCATCACGTTGAGCGTGACAAGAGGCGTGGACGATGGAGAGCCAAGGGGGTCGGTTTCGTTGGCGATGAGGCCTCGGAGGGAGAAGGTGTGGTTGCCCTCAACCTCGATGCCGGGAAGGTGCTCAAGTTGGTGCACAATGGTGACCAAATCGAGGGAAGCCGTGGCGTCTCCTTCGTCGAACGTGTGGAGATTTGCCCAATCGTCACGCAGGTGGTTGCTGCGCCACTGAACCGTATTCACCTCACCCTGAACATCGACTTCAACGCTGTCGCCTGGCTTCAGGTGAATGCGGTCGTCAAGGCCCGCCTCGGTGGTGACCACCAACGACCGGGAGGTGTCAAAGGCGTAATCCCGCTGAGCAGCCTCCATCACCGCTGCAAGCGCTTCTACATGGCCGTGGCCGTAGACGTTGTTCTGTCGGTTCTTCGGGATTTGATCTTCAAGACAGGGTTCGTTGGCCAGCATGTAGTGGCATTGCCGATACGTTGCCGTTTCCTGCAAGATGTTGCGGACGTCAAAAGGCGACAAGTCGGGGTTGGCTTGGAGCATCAAGGCCACGGTACCGGCGACACCGGGGGTGGCCATGCTCGTTCCGCTGAAGGCGACGTACCCGTCCCCGGAGTTGTGCTGAACCGACATCACGTCGGAGCCCACAAAGGCAATGTTGGGTTTGACACGCCCTTCTTCGGTTGGACCTTGGCTGCTGTAAACGGCGATAGCGGTGTTCTTGTCCAACGCCCCAACCGTGATGACGTCCTCGGCTGAACCGGGCGTTCCGATTTGCGCAGAAGCGAAACTGTTGCCTGCTGCGATGAGCATCGTGATGCCGGCCCGTACCATTTCGTTGGCGTATCGGTTCACGCTGTCCTCTTCCGAAGAGGTCCATTCAATGGGGCCCGGGCCACCGAGGCTCATCGAAGCCGCACGGATGTTGAACTTGAAGCGGTTGTCAACCGTCCATTCCATGCCGGCCATCACCGTAGCGAAACTTCCCGAACCGCCCGCATCCAGAACTTTGACACCGACGAGGTAGGCTTGAGGGGCCATCCCGGGGTGTTCAAAGGTTGGTGCACCGGTGCCGGCCACCGTTCCTGCACAGTGTGAACCGTGACCTTGGTCGTCGTAGGCTTGAATTTCCGTGCCGTTGGTCTTGTCGGGATTGTTCACGGGGTCGTAGAAACCGATGACCTTCGGGTCGTGCGTGCTGTCGTCGTCGTCGAGATCGTCCAAACCCGCATGGGTGCTATCAATGCCCGTATCGATGACGGCGACGGTGACGCCCGAGCCGTCGTAGCCGGTCTGTTGTTGGGCCAAATCGACTTCATGAATCACGGCGGCATCTCCGTTCTGAACCGTAAGAATACCGTCGAGCTCAAGCATCACGACGCCCGGGAGGGTCGTTGTTTCCAAAATCATGTTGTGGGGAACTCGCCCAGCAACCGCATCGATATGCTTGAGGGTCCACTGGTGCTGGAAGCCGACTTCTCGCTCCAGCATGGAAACGTCCGCTTCAGTAGGCGTGTGGTCAAAGTCGATGATGAGCGGGAGGGTGTTGGCTTCGTCCAGAAACAACGGATGGTCGTTGTATTTCTCAACCATGTCGCCAATCCCGTTCTTGTTACGGTCAACCGTCGTGTCGACCCACCAACCGATCTCTTCTCCATCATCAGGACTGGCATGGACGGGGACCGCTGATGCAAACAACGGCGTCATCATCAGCGCGAAGCAAAATGCCGAGAGAAGGGTGCGGTTCATCATCTCACCGCACTTTGCGACGTGAGGGAGGGTCTTCAAGTCATTGGAGGCCCTACAATCAGGTTTGGCCTCAGTTTTCATGTTCTCCACCAAAATGCAGGGTGAAATGTTAAGTCTGCACGGACGAGGCACTAGCGATTGTCATGGCCGCACCGCGTCGTCAAAAAATCCAAGCCTCACAACCAGCAACCACCGCAGCCTCAAGCGCATCTCCGATGCAAGGCGGCCTCAGGGCAGAGGGTCAAACCAGCGCACCACCGATGACCGTTCACGCACCGGGGTCTTCGGTTCGAGAACAGGACATGTTCATGCTCAAAGTGTCTCAACTCGTGATGATGGGCATCGGTTTCCTCGCCATTTGGGGTGGAATTTTCAGCGTGGCGTTCGACGAGGAAGCGACGAACGAGAATTTCCTCGTGCTCTTTGTCGGCGGATTGGCCTCTTTCGCCGTTTCGATCGCCCTGATTGAACTTCAAAGCAAAAAGAACGATTACCACCTCCAAGACATCCAGAACTACATCCTCGGCATCGCCTTTTTCTTCTCCACCGTGGGCGTGTTGTGGGGCACTCGTTACCTTGTCGCCGTTGCGACGGGAACATTTGAGTTGGACGTGTTTGGCGACCCTTCAGCCTACACCGATACGGATTGGTCGCCGAATGCGAACGCCATCTACGCCCAAACCGCAACGTGTTTGCTCCTCACCTACGGGCACTACCGACTGCTCCAACGCTACAACGGACAAACCAGCTTCGGATGGGGCGTTGCAACCTATGCGCCCATGGCGATTCTCCTCGCCGGCGTGGGTCCGTGGATCCGATGGTCCAACGACGTCGTGAGTTGGGAACTCGGCATCGCCATGCTGAGCATTACCTTGGTTTCGTTGGAAATGTCGCTGCGTTCGAACAAAGCCCTCAATTTTGTGGTCGTTGCCTTCGTTGCAGGTTTGGTTCCTCTCGTTTACGAAGGGCTGAACACCAACGCACCGGTCGACGGCACGGGCGGTGCACTCTCGCTGATGGTGTTCATCATCGCTATTCAAGGGTATTTTGCCGCAAGAGAGGACCTGCGAAAAGAGGTCATGGAGCGAGCGTCGTTGTTCCTTATCGGCCAAGTCGTGTTCGCCCTCTTCCTGGTCCGAATCTCGACGAACGAGTTTAACCTCATCCTCGGTCCGTTCCGAGCCGGTGATTATCCCGCCATCGCCGATTACATCAACGTCCCCGTAGCCTTGTGGTGCACCGTTCTGCTCGCATATTTCCCCGCAGTCCTGAAACAGCGAGTGCCGTGGATGCCCATCGGTTTAGCCGTGGCACTGCTCGTCCTCCCGATGGCGTCCTCAACCGTGCCGTGGGTGCTCAGCATGCTCATTCTCCCCTACATGGTCTTCATCTCAAAAGTCGCCAGAACATGGGTCGTGAACTTGACGATGCTGGCTTTCAGCGTTTCCTACCTCCTCACGGATTGGTATGCATACACCCAAGACATTCCTGCCAAGGAGGCGTTTGGAGGTACGTGGCTGCATGTGCTCATCCCGGTGTTCCTCCTCAGCGTCGCTGAACTCGGACGCTCTCGCCAACGGCTTCAAACCAGCATCTCGCTGGCGATGATCGGTTCGGTTATCCTCTCGAGGGCCATTCTTGACCCAGAATGGTACCTTCCCTGGTTGCTTGTCGCGTACATGTTCTCGATCAACTGGCGCATGCTTCGCACGGCCACACCGGTGACGCTCCAACACCGAAAGGACGTCACGCTCTCGATGATCTTCACCACCCTAACCGTTCTTTTGCTCGCCGTCCTCGACAACTTGACGATTCCGGACGTTGCGGTGCTTGAGGACCTTACAGCGCTGGGCTCCCGACCGCAATTTTTGTTGTTGAGTATCGCCCTCTATGCGGTTTCAGCGAAGGCGCGCTCCGTTGAACTTGATTTCGGTTCGGTTCTCAAGTGGTTGGACCAGGGAAATGCCGCGGCACCCACTTACGACGCTGAAAGCGGAACATGGATTGTCCCGGACGCCAAGGAAACCAGCACGGAGGAAGCAATCGCCGAGGCTGCATGGGGTCCTCTGGCCCGATTGTCCGTCGGTGGCTGGTTAATGCTGTTCACCCTCTCCATCAGCACGATACGGGGTGATGTGTGGGCAAGCGACCCGTACATCGTGCTGTTGCTCGTCCTACCGGTCGCCATGCTGGTGCGGGACATCGTTCAGATGGACACCATCGGCTCCATCGACAGAGCCGTTGGTGTTGCCCTCCTCATCTTCCTCGCCGTTCCGCTCTCCTGGAAGTTGAACGACGCAGGGGCGGTTGGAAACGATGTCCTCCAAGCAGGCCTTTTGTTGGATGCCATCTTGGTGGCCGCGCCCTTTGTGGTGAACGGTGTCATCGTGCGCCGAGGCATCGACGAAACATCGCTCAACCGTGAGGCTGATGGAGCGATGTACCTGATGTTGCTGGGTTTGGCCTTGCTTGACACTTCAGGCGGACTTCTGTTCTTGCCCTTGGCGGTATTGGTGGCCTGGCGCACCGTTCTCCATCGTTACCACGTGCTGACCTTGTTGGTTCCGCTTGCGGTCTTGATAGCGGATATCGGCAGCGATTCTGCAGGATTGGTTGCAAAGGCCATCGAAGCCCTTCCAGCATCGGTGGGCAACTACCTGGTGAACAACCACAACGGACCGTACCCTGCCTTTGAGGGGCTTCTCATCATGGTTCACATGACCTCCCAACTCTACAGCATGTACAAGACGGACGGATCCGAAGAAGGAAGCGGACTTTGGGTGATGGGAGCCATCCTTTGGTTCACGTTGGCCCTTCTTTCCGTCCTTCCGGACGGGTATTGGATTCCAACGCTTGTCACGCTCCTGCTGATGCCGTACCTGTACGCCAGCAACCGAAGCGATGGCCTTCCCTTCACGCTTGGACTGCTCTTTGTTTCGTTGTTTATTGGATTCTCCGGCAGCGACACCTTCCAACCCATCAGCGAGGGGGATGCGGCGGGCTGGAGCGGTGTGCTCACCGGCGCGGGCGGCTGCGTCATGGCAGCGCTTCATGCGAAAGGCATGCTCTTCAAGCAAGCACCTGAGGATGAAGAAGAACAACGGAAGCAAAACGATGTTGCTCAACTTGCCGTCCAAATCGGCGGCTTGGGTTTTGTTGCAGGATACAGCGTGTTTTACGGTCTGGGTCCGTTGTTGGGCTTGGCCATCCTCTCGTGGTCCATGCTTCGAAACGGAAAACTCGGAGGCGTGCTGCTCTTCCCGCTTCTCTCAACCTTCAGCATCATCAACATCATGGTCCAGAGCGACCTTGGCACCGACGACCAACAAACCACCGTGGCTGGTTTGGCGTTGGCCGTTCAAGGCGTGATGCTGACCCTTCTTTCTGCAAAGGACGACCTCATGTACGATTGGGAAGGGGCTTCGTGGGATTCGGACGACGCCTTCTTTGCCTTCATGGACCGCCTTGGTCTGGCAGGTTTGACCTATTCGCTTGTTGGGGTTTACGTTGCATTGAACACCGCTGACTTGGAATCCATTGCCTACTTGCTCATGACGGTGTACCTCGTCATCGTCGGCGTGCAAGGCTTCGACGAAGAAAACGACGCCGTTTGGCGGCGCGGCTTGGGTGGCTACGGTTCGATCTTCACCTCGCTTTTGTTCGCAAACTCCCTCGAGAGTTCCATTTTCGGCGCCATCGCCTTCGTTTTGATGGGAATTATTGCCCTCGGTTTCGGCTTCCTGTTCATGCAACGCATGAACGAAGACGATGGCATCTATGTTGACCAAGAAATCCAACCGATGGCACCCGTGGCCGAGCCTCCAAGTTTGCCGGAGCAAACCGAAGACCAAACGGAGGATGAGGACGCTCCCGAGGTGGACGGCGAGGGAGGCTCGGAAATCTTGGACGAGGCGCCTGGAGAGGCAACGGAATCGTTGGAAGAAACACCCGATGAAGCCGTTGATGAAGATGAATTTGAAGGGTTTGAGGACTTGGTGGAAGCCACCGCCCTGGAACCACCAGCCCCCGGGCACAGCGGCCTGCTCTCAACCGGTGAAGGGTTCTCACTCCGATTGCCGAGCGATGCGGTGGAGAAGATCATCCGTACGCTCAAGGTCACCCCGCACGACGGCTACGTGCCGGTGGTCGCCTTTGGACCGACGGGCGAAATCATGCTGACCTTTGAAGAGGCGAAGAGCATCTCCGATGCTTGAGGCCTCCTGCGAAGAACCAAAGCGTGACGGCCGTAGTGTCGTGCATGGGCGAAGAAGGGCGTCGTATGGTTTGGATGGACCTTGAAATGACCGGACTTTCGGTTTCAACGGAATCCATCATCGAAATTGCAACGGTGGTCACCGACGGCGACCTGAACATCCTCGCTCAAGGACCGAACCTTGCGATTCGCGTACCGGATGCTCTGCTCGAGGCCATGGATGAGTGGAACACCACCCATCACCATAACAGCGGTTTGGTCGACCGAATCAAAACCGAGGGGGTGTCCGTTGAGGAAGCGGAGGATGCCACCTTGGCGTTCCTGTCGCAATGGGTTGAGCCGAACACCGCCCCCTTGTGTGGGAACAGCATCTGGAACGATCGCCGCTTCTTGGAGAAGGAAATGCCCCGCTTGCTTGACTTCCTCCACTATCGCATGGTGGACGTCTCAACCATCAAGGAACTCGCAAGTCGCTGGTACCCCAACCTGTCCCGCTATCCGAAAAAAGGGGCTCACTTGGCCTTGGACGATACGCTGGAGAGCATCGAAGAGCTTCGCTACTTCAGAGAACGCATCTTCACGCATCAAGATTGACGCCAAGTTGCCTCGTTCGGGTCGACGTTTTTGTACGCCGCCATGATTTGAGCGACCACCGCAACGGCGATTTCTTGGGGGGTCTGAGCGCCGATGTTTAGGCCGATGGGACAAACAACCTGCGCAAGAAGGGTTGAGGGAATTCCCGCTTCAAGGCAGACGGCCTCGAAGGTTTGCCACTTTGAGCGACTCCCAATAACGCCAACTCGAGGGGCTTCAACACCGTTGAGCGCAAGACCCGCTTCGTGGACAAGATGCAACAAAGCGAGAAGCCGTTGTTGGTCTTCAGCCCAATCGTGACCGAGCAACAAGACGTCGGAAAACCGCTGCAGAGTTTCGGCGGTTTCCTCGGAAAACACCGCATCTGCGGAAACCGTTGACCGCATTTGAGCGGTTGGATATTTTTCTATAGAAACGAACTCTTCACGGGTGTCGTGGACGGAATACGACCATTCCAAACGGTCAAGACAGAGCGCCAAGGCTTCACCGCAATGACCGCCACCCATGATGTAGACGTGGGGCATGGGAATCATCACCTCAAGTGAGACGGTGACGCGGCCACCGCACAACGAATCAAGCGGCGTCACTTCATAGCCCTTCGCCCCTTTGTTCAATCCGTACGTATGGACCTCGGCGAAGGGGGCTGTCGCCTCAGCGAGAAGTTCCCTGCACCGATTCAGGACGGTTTTTTCGAGGCCTGCCCCGCCAACCGTCCCCACCCAAGTTTCGTTCCGGGAGGACATGGCGAGTCGGGCCCCGGTTTTCCCGGGAACACTGCCTGAGGTGTTGAGAACCGAAGCCATGGCGACCCGGTGACCCGCTCGTTGCTCTTGAAGAACCCACTCGAGCACGCGGGCGGTCATGACGATGCCTCAGCGGATGGCCCTCATATCCCTTCGCCTTGCGTGAAATAGGCGAGGAGGTTGCCTTCGTTGCGTCGAAGTTCAGCGAGTTGCTCGGGCGTATCGACGTTCAAACCCAACCAAGGAGCATCAACCTCAACTGCCTGAAAATCAACGAGATCTCGCAATGGAGTGTTTGGATGAGCGTCCAACACGGATTGAAGGGCCTCGTTGTCCAAGACGACGGGATGACCCCGACGACCTTCGAAAACGGGGCAAGAAGAGCCGGTCTTGGCCACCAAGGTGCGAACCACCCCCGCCCGCCATCCCGGTCGGTCAACCGGTGCCATGACGACCCGCTTGAGAGACGGAAACCGTGAACGCAAGTGGTTCAAACCGACCTGCAAACTCCCCGTTCGCCCGTTTTCGGGCTCAGGATTGGTCACCACTTGGACGCCGTTAGGCAGCGCACCCAAATTGGAACGCAGTTGCTCGTTGGTCACCACGACCACCTCCGCACACCCGGCATCGAGCAAGTGCCTGCACGCCCATACCACCAAAGGGACACCGCCCACCTCAACCAGGGCTTTTGCGGAGCCGAGCCTTTTGCTCAAACCTGCGCAGAGAACGAGCCCAAGCGGGGCCTTTGAGGTCATGAGGCGTTGTCCTCCACCGGCTTCAAGGAGTTTCTCCCCGTTGGACTTCAAATAGTCTCAAGCAAGGTGTTTGCTCGAATGGTCGAATTGTGGTCGCCCCCAGCGCATTGGAGTAAGGAGCGTCGCGATGCGCACGACCGTTCCATCCAGTTCGTCCGAGAGATTGCAAAACAATCACCGCAAATCCACATCGATTTCCCAAAAGCCATCGTGCCGGGCCTGTACGTCCGTGGAGCTTCACGACGGTGGTACAAAATTGACGTCACCATTCATTTCCAAAATAAGTGGGTCCCCGGTGCTGGTTTTGTTGACGAGACGGTGTTCAGCCTTCACGTCAGTGGGGCAGTCTACAAGAGCGACTTGGTGGAGGAAAACGTCTACGAAACCTCCATCTGCATTCATCCACATGACGCGGGGCGAGAACTCCCCGTGGGGGACCAAATCGCAGCCTTGGCGCTTGCATTGTGCAACGACAGAGTCACGTCGCTCCGCATTCCGCTTCTCGCCCAGTTCATCGTGACCGAACGTCGAATGCTCAAAGACATCTACCAGTTTGCCGAGGAGGGTGTCATGACGATCGATGACCTCGATACCGATTGGGTCAGAAACGCCGTGAGTGCCGAAGACCCGTTTGAGGACGTTTACGGCGTCGAGTGCGATGAGCCAACACCCTCGTTGTTTGAAATTCACGCAGAGTGGCGAAGGGAGGCCGAACTGCGAGAAGAGATGGCGTTGGACGACTGGTTCAAGGAGAACGACCATGTGTTCGCCATCAAGGAAAGTGAGGTTCCCTGGCATCACGATGAAGACAAGATTTGGGCCATGGAAGACGAGTTACGAAAGAAGCATGCGTGATCACAGGCCTTTCGTGATTTCACGTCCAATGATCATGCGTTGAACCTGAGAAGAGCCTTCGTAAATCTGCATCACCTTTGCCCCGCGCATCAACCGAGCAACCGGGTATTCTTCGGAGTACCCGTAACCACCGTAGACTTGCACGGCGTCGGTCGTGACTTGCATCGCCATATCGGCAGCAAAGCGCTTGGCGTGCGCTGCGGATTCGGTGTTTCGGACACCCGCATCGTATTCTGAAGCGGATTTCCACGTCAACATGCGAGCGGCTTCGATGTTGGTCTTCATGTCAGCCAGCATGAATTGAACGGCTTGATGTTGATGCAAGGGTTTGCCGAAGGTGTGGCGCTCGCTGGCGTATTGCAGCGCGTGTTCGTAAGCAGCTCTCGCAAGACCGGTGGCGTGCGCAGCGATGTTTGGACGGCTCATGTCGAACGCCTTCATGGCGTTCATCCACCCGCCGGATTCCGAACCGCCGATGAGATGGTCAGCGGGCACACGCACGTCGTCAAAGGAAATTGACCGAGTGTCCGAACAGCGTTGCCCCATGTTGGTTTCTTTCTTGCCCAGTGAAAACCCCTCTGCATCCTTTTCGACGATGAACCCTGACATGCCTCGATAACCGGCGTCGGGGTCGGTTTTGGCGAGGACGAAGAAAAAGTCGGCGTGGCCGGCCCCCGTGATCCACATCTTGGACCCGTTGATGACGTATTCATCGCCGTCTTTGAGCGCTGTTGTTTTGCACGCCGCAACGTCCGAGCCTGCGCCGGGCTCGGTTACGGCGTAGGAAGCGAGCGCTCCCTCTTCGGCAATTTTTCTCAACCAGTGTTCCTTCTGCTCATCGGTTGCTCCGGTGATGATGGGGGCGCTGGCGAGCGCTGTCGCATACGCCGCCGTGGCAAAGCCGGGGTCTCCCCATGCAAGTTCTTCGTTCACCAGCACCTCTTCAAACGAACCAAGGCCTGCGCCGCCGTAGGCTTCGGGAATGTGAAGGTTCAACAATCCCATTTCGTGGGCGGCCTGAATCGTTTCTTTGGGATAGTGGGCGGTTTCGTCCCAATGCTCTGCATGAGGCCGAACCTCGTCAACGACGAATTCATGCGCCAGTTCCTTGAGCATGGCTTGCATTTCATCGAGTTGGAAGTCCACCATGATTCTGCGAAGGGTCGCCCCCTTATGAGCGATGTCTTTCGGGTGCACGCATCAGCGCCTTCAGAGCACCAAAATACCTTGCCGTTCAGCGAGCAGAAGGGCGACAAAGACGACGTAAATCATGATGAGAACGATGCCCTCCCATCGCTTGAACTCGTATTGCGACCGCATCATCAAAAGGGCCACACCGGTACCGATGAAGGTCGCTGGAATGATGAGGAAGAAGGTAAGATTGGCACTCGCCTGCGTCACCGCCAAGGGATGAACGACGGCAGCAAACCCGATGGAGAGAAGGGGGTCGGTGATGTTTGAACCGATGAGGGTCCCAATGGCAACACCCTCACTCCGCTTGGCGGCCATGAAGGCAATGGTGAGTTCAGGCAACGAAGTGCCCAAACCCGAAACGGTGGTACCGATGACGGCGTGAGGGACCTTCATGGCGTAAGCGAGGTCGCTGGCAACGTTCACCAAGTGATGGGCTGCGAACAAGGCCAACAGGAGACCCATCGTGACCATGACCGCATAGGATGCGGTGGTTCGAGTCAAGCGTCGCTCCACCGGTTCGCCTCCGCTCAGTTCATCCTCAAGAATCTCCTCACGGTTGGAGAGCAGCCAGTAGATGTAGGCGATGTACAGCGACATCAAAACACCCCCTTCCAGACGGCTCAGGCCACCTCCGGTGACCAAGAAAAGGGTCAACAAACCGATGGATGAGAACATGATGAAGCCGTCTCGCTTCAGCCACGAAGGTCGGATTTTAACACCCCGGAATGCGACAACCACGCCCAGGATGAGCGTGATTTGCACAAGCACCGAGCCGTAGATGCCACCGATAGCGAGATCGCCGATTGCGGGATTGTTTGGAATGTCAGCAGCGGCGGTTGAGGTGACCAGAATTTCAGGCAACGAGGTCCCAATGGACACGATAGTAAGGCCGATGACAACCTCAGGCAAACCGGCCCGGTACGCCAAACCTTTCGCCCCTTCGATGAAAATATCGGCCGATTTGATGAGCAACATCAAGGCCAGAGCCAGCAAAGCGAGGGAAAACAGGTGGTCGTTGTTTGTCGAACCATCCGATGTTGAACGAAGGAGGACGATGCCAAGGAAGAGGGCCCCGTTCAGCACCAAGGTGTTGCTCAAAACGAGTTGTGGGATACCCATGACCCCACCCGTCTCGTCACCTCCCATGGTTGAACCAACCAGCACCACTTCTTGACGGTTCCCACTTCCACGCGTGAGGTGATGGAGAAGCGAAACCTATGTTCCGAGTCCGCTTGGGCAAGCCGATGAGAAGGGCAGTCATGGGCGAATTCCTCGGCACCGCCCTGATGGTGGGTGTTGGGTGCGGAAGCGTTGCTATCGGTGCCGATCACTTGTTGGTGTCGCTGACCTTTGGGGTCGTGGTGACCGTGGCGATTCTGCTTTTCGGGCCTTGGAGCGGCGCTCACATCAATCCAGCCGTCTCACTGGCGTTTTGGCGGTCCGGCCATCTCGAATCCGCACGCCTTCTTCCGTATTGGTTGGCCCAATGCTCCGGAGCCTTGTTGGCTGCATGGACGGTTGGTGCGGCAGCGCCAACGACCGTGGTGCCCTCCCTCTCACTGTTCGAAGCCTTTCTCGTTGAAGTGGGCATTACGACTGCTTTGATGCTGAGCATTTTCATCGTCGTGCGACGAACCCAACGCCGCATCATCATCGCCGCTTGGGTGGGTGGAACCGTTGCCGTGTTGGCGCTCATCGCCGGCCCCTTGACGGGCGCCAGCATGAATCCGGCACGGACGTTTGGCCCCAACCTCCTTTCCGGCCTTTGGGGAACGCTGCCGTTTTATTTCATCTCAACAGCGTTGGGAGCCTGGTTTGCGGTCGACTTGGACCGCCGGCTTCATGGAAGCCACTGAACTCATGCTCCGGTTGTCGCTTTGAGCACGGCGACGACGTGTTCAAGCGAAGGGACCGTGTGGTTTTCCAGAGGAGGGGAAAACGGCACGGGGGTGTCAAGGGCACCGATGACAACCGGTGCTGCCTCGAGTTCGTAGAAGCACGACTCCATGATGCGAGACTGGACGGTGTGACCCAAGCCGCCGGACCATTGACCCTCCTGAAGCACGACCAAACGACCGGTGCGCTGGACGGAAGCGACGCAGGTCTCGGCATCGAAGGGAAGCAACGTCCGCAAGTCGACGACCTCAACTTCGACCCCTTCAGCAGCCATGGTTTCAGCGGCTTCAAGAGCGATATGGACCATCGCTCCCCACGTGACGAGCGTCACGTCGCTCCCGCCTCGAATCACGGCTGCTCGGCCCAACTTGTACGGGGTTCCGGCTTCGACATGGCGTTGAACGGTGGCGGTGTCGACCTCTTGGTTGATGTTCATCCCCCAACCTGTTTTTCCACCCCGAAGACCGTAGAGACCGATGTGTTCCAGCATCAAGACCGGGTCGGGAAGGTTGGCCCCTTCGACCAACAAATCGTAGGCGTCCTGTGGGGTTCCCGGAGCAAGCACCACCAGCCCGGGATCGTTGGCGAACCAGGACTCGATCATGTTTGCATGGAACGGTCCGGAGCGCGTGCGAGCGCCCAGTGGAATGCGAACCGTCATGGGGCAGTCTGCTCCCCATCGCCAACGCAACATCGAGGCGTTGTTGATCAGGGCGTTGTAACCGAGCGCTGCGAACCCGCCAAATTGAATTTCCACCATGGGTTTCATGCCGGAAAGAGCGGCACCGACGCCGGTGTGAACGATGATGGCCTCGCACAAGGGCATGTCGATGAGTTTGTCTTCGTGCCCGGCATTCTTCAGCGCCATGTTCATGCCAAAGGCTCCTGCAACCTCCATATCTTCGCCGATGAAGACGCAATCATCCCCGTGCATGGTGGCGATGTCGGCCATGGCTTGCTGGATGGCACGAGCGTACGTCCATCCCCCTTTGTCGGCATAGTTCCAAGCCCGTTCACCCGACTTGAGAGGAGCGGGGAGCGGTGTTGGCGGTGCGTTTCCAGTCACCCGGAGAAGATGGTCGGCGTGGGTGTCGGCGTCGTTGATGGACGTGACGCCTTTGGTCACCGTCTCGGGTTCGGGCCACGCCATTTCAAGCAGTTCCGCATGCGCCTTCTCCACGGCTTCGTGCTCCTCCTCTTCCATGGTGGCGAGCATCGATTCCTCCACGCCCAATTCAAGCAACAACTCGCGATGGGTTGGAATCGGGTCTTTCGCTTCCCAATACGCCAGTAATTCTCGGTCGACGTACCCCGGAGGCGTTCCGCTCGGGTTGCCGAGGTAAAGGTCGTCGTGATGATGGGCGTGGCCGCAACCTCGCATGGTCTCCACGTGAATCAGGGTAGGGCCGCCTCCGGCCATGGCAAATTCACGGGCAACGGCGGTAGAGGCGTGCCAAGCAGCAGGGTCCGACCCGTCGATGGTCCATGCAGGGAAGCCCATGGCTCGGGCTTTGTCGGCCCAAAGTTCAACACCGGATTGCTTCGCAGGCGGCGTGTCCAAGGCGATTTGATTGTTTTGCAAAATGTAGGTGATGGGCAAACCACGAGCGCCGGCAAGGTTCATCGCTTCCCAAAATTCACCGCTGGAGGACGAACCTTCGCCGATGCAAGCGACATGGAATCGGTCGAGTCCCTGACGCCAACCCGCAAAGGCAAGACCCGTCATGGTGGCGCTTGCAATCGGGAGGGGCGCTGTGGGCGGCAAGACCCCCACGTGCCAGGCACCAACGTGCAGGTCCCGCCCTCCGGCGTCTTCCCAACCTCCGTTTTGATTGGATTTGACTTTGCCGAGGTTGGCCGCCATCACGTCCAAGGGGGTGTCACCCATCGCCAAACCAAGGCCGATGTCACGGATCATGGGGGCGACGACATCGCCGTCGTAACCCGCTCCCGGGCGAGCGTCGCGTGGTGCATCCGGTTGGCGCCGAAGTGCGGTTGCAACCGCAACGACGCCCTCCTGCCATGTCGAGCGGAAACCTTTGCCGCCAAATCGCCCGCCATCGGGGGTCTCAACGCCGTCGGTGAAGATGGATTTCAGCGCCGTATCGAGGGCACGGGTACGGGTCATGTAGCGCTGCCATTCCAAGCGAAGGTCAACGGTGATGGCCATGTAGTGGGCCAACCGTCGCATCATCAAACGAAGGTCAATGAGAAAATGGCTCCGTCGCCGTTCGAGCATCAGCGCCATGCTCCGACGGGGTATGACCTCGCGCTCGAGTTCATCGCCGAGCGTGCTGTCCATCTGTTTTTTCAGACCCCGTTCAAGGCTCTCGACAAAGCGGTTGGAAAACGTCTGCCACGACGGACCTTCGAAGGTCTCGGGCTCCGAGCCGATCATGTGGTCCCAAACGTTGGCGACGAGGAAGAGATGAGCGTCGTGTTGTTGGGCGACGAAAGCCAAAACTTCGCTTCGCGCAGCGGTTGCGGGCAAGGGGCGGACGAAATCGAGGGGATGCTCCGGCCTCCATTCTTGGCCAAAAATTTCCGGAAGGTCACCCTGTGCCATGGTCTGCCCTCGTCCCTTCGCAGGCGATGGGTGGTTTCAATGCTCTTCTTTGAGAGCATGAAGCAAAGGAGGAGGAAGGTTCACCACTTGCGTTTGTTGATTTCGGTTTCGTAGCAATCCCGAAGAACTTCTCGGTTGACCAGGGTGATGAGCAGCGCCCCCAGTGCAGGAATCGCAAGCCCTCCAAGCGCCATCGCCCAAGAACCGAAGAGGTCGAAGACCGGGCCCACCAACAAAGGTCCGAGGATGGTCCCGGCGGCCCATGCAGCCCCGAAAACGCCGAACGCCAAGCCTGGATTTCCTTCACCAAGGGCCCGGTTGGTGGCGGTGTCAATCATCGGCAACATGGGAATTTGTGCAGCGGCGATGGAGAACTGGAATGCACCGAGCAAGCCGATCATGGCAAACACGGCCACGTCTCCCTTGAGCAACGCACCGGTAGCCGCGACACCCACCAGCGAAAGCACGACGAAGGTCCATCCGATGACCATGTAGCGGGTCGGGCCTTTCCGGTCAACCAGTCGCCCCCAAACCACCGAACCGATGCCTTGCATCAAGACCATCACCAACAACACCCCGCCGATTTCCGCAGAGGAAAGCCCGAGCGTGTCGTCAAGGAAGAGCGGAACGCCGGCTTCCAAGGCCCCGGTCGCCACCGTCGTGATGGCCAAGAGCACCCCGACCCGGAACAAGATGGCGTCCTCGAAGAACACGCGGAGCGAAACCGTAGCTGAACTCCCTTCGACAGGTCCTCCGATCTCCTTCATGGCAACGAGCACCACGGGAACAACGACCAACGTGAGGCCGCCCAAGACGGCGAAGGCCCATGCCTCTCCCCAGGTGAACAACACCCCCCCCATCACCGGCCCAAAGAGGCCGCCGATAGCGGCGATTCCGAGCAATTTTCCTGCTTGTTCTCCAAACCTGGTGGGCCACAACTGAGAGGCCGATGCAAGGCCTGCGGTCATGATGGTCGCTCCCGAGGCCCCGTGCACCAAACGCGCAAAGGCAAGCAAAATGAACGGACGACCGACCCATTCCTTGGTGGCCACCACGTACAATCCGCTTGAGCCGGCCAACAAGAGCAGACTGACGGCGACCGTAAGCCCAGCGCCGTAGCGGTCCGTGATGCGACCCGTCACCGGTCCGAGCAGAAACAACGGTACGGCCCATAACGACACCAAAAGCGTGGCCTGAGTCGTGTTCAATCCGAATTGGGTCTGCCATGCGGGCAGAACGGGGACGATGAACGCATACCCGAGAAAGTTCACAAAGAAAGCAAAGAACAGTGCGTAAAACGCTCGTTGAGATGTCGTTTTGGGAGCGCTCACTCCTCTTCCTCCTTGGCAGGGAGGGCATCGAGAACATCGCTCGCCAATCGCTCTGCATCCTCAATCTGCGTGAGCAATGTGAGGTCAGAGAGGGCTCCCGGCCGCTGGAGGGAGGTCATCAATTCGAGGAACACCTCGGCGGACAATCGGGTCAATTCGACCGTTTCGGGATCCAAGCCCACCTTCTCGGCTTCGGAGAGAAGGGCGACGTACTCCGGCTCCTCGGAGAGAATCCCCTCCATGGCGCCCTCAACCTCCTTTGCGATGTCCTCGGCTTGGCGTTCGAGGATGTCTTCCATCGCACTTTTCAAACCAAGACCTGGCGAGGACGGCGTCGGTGCTTCGCCCAACATCGCTCCCTTGTTGAGGTCCTTGAACGAGGGTGCGGCGTTGGTAGAGGCGCTTTGGGGTTCAGCCGTGGGCAGCGTTTGAGCGTCTTGACCAACTTGGGCGCCTTCTCCCGAACCCACCAATCGGTTTAGCGCCAGTCGAAGCATTTCGGTCATGGTCGCGCCCGAAATGCCCGCGCCCTCTTCTTCTATAGAATGACCTTCTTCGGCCATCTGATCACGAAGTGAAGCAACAAAATCGTCGTCGATGTTTCCCGATTCCACCAAACGACGTAGCATGGGCAAGGCCCACTCGCTGTCGTTCATCGTCATGCCGACATCGAAGCGTGGGGCGCCGAAACCGCTCCCTCCGGAAGCAGAAACCTCGGCCGGCGGTGCGACAAATTGTTTGGATGCGTGACGTT
The DNA here is from genome assembly GCA_030828165.1 of Candidatus Poseidonia sp. Classification (GTDB taxonomy): domain Archaea; phylum Thermoplasmatota; class Poseidoniia; order Poseidoniales; family Poseidoniaceae; genus Poseidonia. The sequence goes on along the minus strand of JAURDA010000002.1, from coordinate 14,380 downwards.
GAATCTGGGAGATGAGTTGGTTCATGTCAACGGGCTTGCCGATCACCTCGGCGACGCCCGCCATGGCGGCCGAAGCCAAATAATCGGGAGCCGTGGTCCGGGACAACACCACCGTGCGCGTGGCGGTTCGGAATTTTGGTTGGCTACTCAAGCGCTGGCAGGTGTCCAAAGCGCTACCCTGTGTCCACTCCCCTTCGAGCAGAAGAACATCCGGTAACACGGCTGCCCCGGTCGCCTCGGCCTGCGCAAGCGTGCTCAATCGCGTGACTTCGTAGCCGTTCCGCTCGAAGGTGTTGGCGAGCAGGTTCCGTCTGCCTTCGTTCTCATCAGCGATGATGATGCTCGCCATGGCCCCGCCTCCGTTCCAAAAGGAGAACAAGAGTCGCTATCAACCTCTCCCCTCAATTCGAAGGCGGAGGGAGGTTTGAGGTTTGCAAATCCATCGCCCACGAGCGCCGTCGCCGCAACCCATCTAAACGAAGAAACGACCACACCTAGCATGGCCACGAACAACGGTGTTGAATCTTCCAGCCGAAAGGCTGCTCTTCATCGGGTCATCTTTGAGGCCGACACCGCCTCTGGAAAATTCTTCGATGTCGCTCTCTTGGTGGCCATTTTGGCATCGATCGTGACCGTTTCCCTTGAGTCCGTGGATGCCGTCAACGCCGAACACCACGCCTTGTTGCGAACGGTTGAGTGGGTGATTACGCTGCTTTTCACCGTGGAATACGGGTTGCGTTTGTACGCGACCGAGAAATCAAAGGAATACGCCACTTCCTTTTACGGCCTCGTTGATTTATTGGCCATCCTTCCAACGTACCTCAGCCTTGTGGTCGCAGGAGCACAAAGCTTGCTCGTGATTCGAGCCATTCGTCTGTTGCGAATTTTCAGGGTGTTCAAACTCGGCCGGTACATCGCCGAAGCCAACGTGCTCGGTCAAGCCGTGGCCCAATCAAGAACACGCATCGTCATCTTCCTCTTCACCGTCACCGTTCTCGGCTTCATTTCGGGAGCGTTCATGTACCTCATTGAGGGGCCGAAAAACGGCTTCACCTCCATCCCACAAAGCGTCTACTGGGCCCTAACCACCATCACCGGAACCGGCTACGGCGACACGGTCCCGCTGACGCCGGCCGGAAAGATGTTGGCGGTGTTCATCATGGTTTTGGGGTACAGCCTGATCATCGTCCCAACGGGGATTCTTTCCTCCGAACTGGTCCGGCTGAGCGAAGTGACGACTCGGTCCTGTCAAGCCTGCTCCAGAGAGGGGCACGATGCAAACGCCAAGCACTGCAAGCATTGCGGTGAAGCCTTGCCTAGTTGACGATGTCGTGTGGCGCTGCCGCATACCACGCCATGATGCCACCTTGAAGGTTGAACAAGCGGTTGGCATCCCATCCGGCACTCACCAAGGTGTTGGCAGCCAACTGAGAGCGCATGCCACCTTTGCAATGGAGCAAGATGTCCGTGTCTTTGGGCAGTTCGTGCAAGACCGAGAGGACCTCGGGGTGCGGGACGTGAAGCGAAAAATCAGCGATGCGGACTTGCTCGTGTTCACCGTCGGAGCGAACATCGAGGATGAACGGTGCCCAACCGTTGGCGCGTCGTTCAAGCACTTCCTCCATCGAGATTTGGTGAACCATGTTTTCCCGGGGAGAGGACGGGGATTTTTGTTCTTCCGACATCGGGTCCCGACGCCCGTCCACCGAACACCATTCATCATCGGAGAGCAAAGCTGCCGCTTGGGAAAGGTCAGCCACCCGTGGGCGATGGGGGTCTGATGAAAAGGAAAGCCGATTGAATTCCATCGTCAACGCATCGTAAACGAGGAGAACACCGCTCAGCGAGTGTGGAAGACCGAGCAGGAGTTTGATGGCTTCGGTGGCTTGCAAAACACCGACCATCCCAGGCAGAACGCCAAACACGCCAGCATCCGAGCAGGAAGGAACGGCTTCGGGAGGCGGTGGTTCGGGGAAGAGGTCACGATAGCAGGGTCCGCCTTCGTGGTTGAAGAGCGAAACCTGCCCTTCGAAGCGGAACACAGAGCCGTACACCCAGGGGGTTCCGAGCAATGAACAAGCATCGTCGACCAGATACCGTGTGGGCAGGTTGTCGGTACCATCGAGAACAAGGTCCCACCCCTCCATGATTTCGAGGGCGTTTTCGGGATGAAGCCGTGTTGCGTACGTGACGACCTCAACCCCGGGATCCAAGGCCTTCAGGGTTGCCCGAGCCGAGTCCACCTTCGGTGTTCCAACGTCTTGGGTTGAATGGAGAATTTGGCGCTGGAGGTTGCTCAAGTCAACGGTGTCGTCGTCCACCAACCCGATGCGCCCAATGCCTGCTGCGGCGAGATACAACGCCGCGGGTGAACCAAGACCGCCCGCTCCGATGATGAGGACGCTCGAGTCTTTGAGCCGACGTTGCCCTTCAATGCCCACGTTGGGGAGGCTGATGTGCCTCGCGTGTCGCGCCACATCCACCATGAACACGCCACGAGCCAACCCCACATGAAGGGAACGCCCTCAGTGGACGTTCTCTTCAAGCCACTTTTCAACGTCAATGGCTGCGGAACACCCCATGCCGGCGGCGGTGATGGCTTGCTTGTAGCGCGTGTCGACCACGTCGCCTGCAGCGAACACGCCCGGCACCGAAGTCATCGTGTGTTCCTTGTGAACGATGTAGCCGTTGGCGTCGGTTTCAACCTGACCGCCGAGGAAGTCCGTAATGGGGGTGTGGCCGATGGCGATAAACGCCCCCGTCGCTTCGATGGTTTCGGTTGTCCCGTCCTGAGTGTTTTCCAAAACCGCCCCGGTCAGGCCCTTGTCGTCGGAAAGCCATTCCTTGATTTGCCGGAACGTGCGAATCTCGATTTTCGGGTTGTTCGCCGCCCGCTCGTACATGATGGTGGAGGCCTTGAAGACGTCTCGTCGGTGGATCAGCGTGACTTTGCTTGCAAAGCGCGTGAGGAAGGTCGCCTCTTCACAGGCGGAGTCCCCTCCTCCAATCACGAGCACGTGCTCGTCGCGGAAGAACGCCCCGTCGCAGGTGGCGCAGGTGGAGATGCCTCGGCCTTTCTGTTCGGCTTCACCCGGGGCGTTGAGCCACACGGATTCAGCTCCGGTGCAGACGATGATGGAGTGGGTAAGATAGGTCTCGCCTTCAACCATCACCTTGAACGGGCGTTGAGAAACATCAACCTCGTCGACGTTGCGGTCTTGGACCTCGAGGCCAAAGCGCTCGGCCTGCTCTCGAAGTTGCATCATCATCTCGGGACCGGCGATGCCCTCCGGGTAACCGGGGAAGTTCTCAATATCGCTGGTCAGCATGAGTTGACCTCCCGACATGTAGCCGGCGAACATGAGCGGGTTGAGCATGGCGCGCCCGGCGTACAACCCGGCGGTGTAGCCTGCGGGCCCTGAACCGATGATGATGACGTTGCGTACTTCTGACATGACGGTTCCCATCGGTCGGTGAAGAGCGGGGGTGTTTGAAGATTCGCCCGCGACCGTCTTTCGAGGCAAAAAGGAATAGAACCGGAACATGATACTCCGGCCATGGTCGACCAATGGGTTGCAGCTGTGGGCATGGGCGTGTACGTCATGGTGGTGCTGTACGCCACCAAAATTCCCTACACCATGATGGTCGACCGTGGCATGGAACACATTCGAGCGGTGTATTACAACAGGAAAATTGTTCACATGTTCGCCGGCGGTGTTGGCTCCCTCAGCGTTCCGTTTTTGTTCACCGACCTTTGGTACCCCATGCTCGCTGGCTTGCTGCTCACGGTCATGCTCTACGCATCCCACCGTGCCGGAGTGGTCATGCATTGGTTCCAAACCGAGCAGAACCAAAACGACGTCAAATTCGCCTTGATGTGGTGGGTCTCGATATCGCTGATATGGTGGTTGGTGGGCGACCCTTGGTTGGCCATCGTCCCCTCGTTGTTCATGGCGTTTGGCGATGGCATCACCGGCGTGGTTCGAAACGCCGTAGTTCAAAAGCGATCAAAAAGTCCGATTGGCAACGTCTTCATGTTCATCGTGAGCGCCCCTTTGGGTTGGTTTGCCGCGAAGGCAGGCGACCCAAGCCTTCCCGTATGGGGCCTCCTATCCGCCACCGTGGCGACCTTCGTTGAGCGGTACGAGTTCGGGCCCATCGACGATAACATCCTCATCACCGTGGCCGCCACGGCGGTGCTGCTTCTCGGCGTTCAAATCGGGCCGCTGCTTTGATTCGCACTTCAAAATCGGCAACCGGAGGATGTTCACCTTCCGTGAGAGGTGCAGTAACGACCTTTGAGGACGAGGGCGAGGACGAGGACGGAACCGTCGGTTCAAGGCGTGCGTTCGCCGTCACTGACCGATAACGGTGTAGTCGTCGCTGATCGGCGTCGCTCCCGTTTCAACGTGGATGATCTGCCCGTCCTTGAATCGGTAGAAGGCCAAGACGGCCTCGGAAGTGGACCCGTTGGCGAAATGGGCAATCGAATGCGCTACGCCGACTTCGTCGTTCTCAAACAAGATTCGATGGGATTCCGTACGCACGGCACCGGTGCCGGCAAAGGCCATGATGTCGCTCTTGGACATGACCATGCCCCCGACGTGGGGGTGGAACTTGCAATCGTCGTGAATCACGTTGTTGAGGGCGTCTTTATCCCCGGATTGGAAGGCGATTTCGTATTGTTCGAGGATGCTCATGGTCCCAACTCAACAACTCGACAAATAATCCCTTTCCACCGAATTCATGGAGGGATTGGGCAAGGTTTGTCACCGGCCCTTCGCTGGCATGTCCATGCGAATCCATTGCCTCGGTGGCGGCCTCGTGGGCTCCTTTGTCACCCGAAGACTGGTGGAAGCGGGGATGGACGTCCACCTCTACGACATCGTGCCTCGACCATCATCGGCAACCTTCCACTTGGGCAACGCCCTGCAAGCCGACCACACCCTCGCCGACCTCATCGTCAACATGGTTCCGGGCTCGATCGGCCACGATGTCCTCAAGGCCGTGACCCAAACGGGCGTGCCCGTCATCGACCTGTCCTTTAGCGAAACCACCCCCGATGCTTTGAAGGACCCCGTCAGCCCAGTGCTGTGGGACGTCGGAATTGCCCCGGGCCTGTCAAACATGCTGGTCGCCTTGGCACAACGCAACCACGGCCACCTCGATGAAGTGAGCATCAAAGTCGGCGGCAATCCGGCTCAACCCGACGGGAAGTGGTCCTACATGGCCCCGTTCTCACCTCACGACGTGATCGCCGAATACACCCGTCCAGCACGCATTGTAAGCAACAACAAACTCGCGGTGGTCCCGGCCATGAGCGACCTTCATCCCATCGATGCCAACGGACGGGCGATGGAGGCGTTTCTCACCGATGGATTGCGTTCCTTGGTGGACCTGCCTGCGACGTCCATGGGCGAATACACCGTCCGTTGGCCCGGGCATATCCAGCGTTACCAAAACACGGACCTGCACCCCGACGAATTGGTTGAAGCTTGGCGTTTCGACGCAAACCGGCCGGAATTCACCTGGATGGAGGTTCGTTGCCGAGCCGGCGATGTGGAGGAGGTATGGACCGTTGAAGACACGGGCAAGGACGGCGATTCAAGCATGGCTCGCACGACCGGACTCGTGACCGTGGGATGCGTTCTGGCTTGGGAGCAGGAGGCCCTTTTCAGCGAGGGCGTTCATCCGCCCGAAAACCTGGCGACGGACACCATCCACTCGATCATCGAGAGGTTACGAAACGACGGCGTATCGATTGTTCACACCACCAACCCTGGAAATTAGCCCCCTCGCGCTGTTGCCGTGGGTACCCACGAAGATACGCAGCAGAGAGGTGATTCAGGAGAAATCGGCGAGTGCCCGAACAGCCGCTCGAGCATGCGGTTCCAACCGCGGCTCAATGTGATGCGGTTCAGCACCCGGGCCGATGATGCCCAAACCGACGGCCTTGTCGTGCTTGAGCTGGAGATCCAGAATGGTCTTGATGACGGCTTGACCCATCGCCAGTCCGTGTTGCGTTTCGCCCTTCTCGATGATGCCCAAACAGGCAACAGCGTCGTGGTTGGACAGGAGTCGGTCCAGGGCCAACGGAACTTCCATCGAACCGGGAACCCAGACAACGTCCCCGACCACGAATTCGAGTCCTTCCGCTTCTTCGACAGCGAACGCCAACATGCGCTCGACCTCGTTCCGGTGAAAGGAGCCACAAACCAAACCGATGCGTTTGCCCATGCGTTGCCCACCTCAGCCATCCTGTTTGAGGATTCGCTCCACGGTAGCGACCACCGTTTGCGTCATCGCATCGATCTCAATATTGATGCCGTCACCGACTTGCGCTGAACCAAAGGTCGTGAGGCGAAGCGTTTCCGGAATCAAGTGTACGGTGAAGGTCCGGTCGATGACCGTGCCAACGGTCAAGGAAGCCCCGTTCAGCGCAATGTACCCCTTTTCGTTGATGTACTTCATCATATCTGCCGGCACGCCAATCTGCAGGTCAACACCCTCACCCACCGCCGTGCGCTGCTCCACCGTCCCGGTCGCCATGATGTGGCCCGAGAGCAGATGCCCTCCAAGTTCGTCACCCATCTTCAGCGAGCGCTCGATGTTGACCTCGCTTCCCGCTTCCAACGAGGAGAGCGTGGTGCGTTCCAGCGTCTCGGGAATCACATCAAAATGAACGCAAGAGCCGACGATGTCGGTTGCGGTCAAGCACACGCCGTGGACGGCAACGCTCGCACCTCGCTGCAAACCGTTGGTGTCGGGCAGTTCGATGGCGAAGGTCCACACGGCTGCCCCTTTGGTCACCGAACGCACGGTGCCGATGCCCTGCACGATGCCGGTGAACACCTTCAGGCCTCCTTTGATTTGGCCCGTTCAAGGATGCGGGCGATGATTTTCCGGGTTCCGTCCAAATCGTCGCTCAGGCCTTCAACACGAACCACATCAATGCCGTCGTAACCGCGTTCAGCCAGCGCAGACCGGATGGAGCCTTCGGCGTGTTCTTGGTCATAACCCAAGGCGATGATGTCAGGGTTGATGGTTGGAAGGATGTCAAAAATCGGGACGTCCGGGGCGTTGCCGACCACGACCTCGTCCACCGGTTTAAGCCCCGCCACCATTCGACGGCGAAATTCCTGGTTGGTCACCGGTTCGTGTTTTCGTTGACGAACGGTGTCGTCGTGGGCCACCACGACGGTAAGGTGACCGCCCAAGGCTTTGGCCTGTTCGAGGTAATGCAGATGACCGGCATGCAGCAGGTCAAACACGCCAACCGCCATGACACGCTTCATGCAACCACCGATGTTTGGGTTCGTCCTTTGCCTCATAGTGATGACGGTGCATCGGCGTGGCCCAGCGCAGCAACGACCTGCGCTCCTTCAAGGAACGGTATTCCGTGCTCCTGCGCCCACGCTCTGGCATCTTCGACACCCAAAGCAAAGTCGCCTTCCGGCTGCAACATTTCCGCACCGATGACAACGGGGGCTAAACCGGACAAGCGAGCCAGCCCCACCGCTAGTTCAGTATGGCCTTGTCGAACCGCTAAGCCGCCTTCGGCTTCCCGGCAGACGGGGATGTGACCGGGCGTTCGGAATTCAGCGCCCAAACGTTCCATCGCTTGCTCTTGGTCCAGCCCTTCACGAAGGCAGTCCTGCGTCAATTCGGCGAACCTGCGGGTGGTGAGGGCGCGGTCGTGGTCGGTGATGCCGGTGTAGGTGTCACGATGGTTGAGCGAGAGCGTGAAGGCTGAGCGGGCATCGTAGCGAAGGTCGTTGGTGATGAGTTGGCGCAAGACGGGGTGCCGTTGCGTGGCGTCTTCGGTCGTGTGAAGGTTTTGAAGGAACGGCAGGCCGAAGCATTCCCCAACTTCGTGACCGATGGCCAAAAAAAGCAAGCCTCCGCAATCCCGTCGGAGTTGTCGCATCGTGGCGGGGACGGCGGCAGCCGCCGGGAACAAAAGGTCGGTTTCGCCTTCCCTTTTTTCCGAATCAAAGAGGCATACTGGGCGCCCGTTTTTGAACGCCTCCACGGCTTTGCGAACACCCTCCTCCATGATTCCCCCTGAACCCTCACCTTCATGAAGAGTCGTATGCGTTCGTTCTTGAAATCAAGCCCACGGCGCCGAGAAAGCGGACAGCCAACAGAAAGGGATTATCATGGGGTGCTCCTTGGGTAGGTTTCGGGGGGGATACGAATGTCGGTAAAACTTGGACCTGCGGGCGTCCCGCTCTCGTGCAAAGGGCGAACCATCGTCGAAGGAATGGACGACATCATTTCGCTCGGCCTTGAGACCATGGAGGTGCAAACCGTTCGCATGGTCGCCCCTCAGCACTTTGAACAATACTGGCAGGCGGGGGTGTTGGCCAACAAGACCGACTTCGAAATGAACATCCACGGCCCCTACTACTCGGAGTTGCTCGGCAACCGTGTTGAACGCGGTCGCTCCTTGGCCAAGATCGAGGCCACGCTCCAAGCGGCCCGCACCATCAATGCACGTCACATCACCCTCCACACGGGCCATTACGGTGAATTTGGACGCGGCCATGCAGCCAACGAGCAAGTCGCAAACGTCTTCTCGGGAATCGTCGACCGAATCCATTCCATCTGGCACGACGACGAGGATGAATTCCCTGTTTTCCCCTGGATCAAGGACGGAACGCCATCAAAAATCGGCGTTGAAACCTCGGGCCGCCAGGAACTCTGGGGAAGCCTCGAAGAGGTGCTTGAGGTCGTGAACCATGTTGAAGGCACCGTGCCGGTGCTGAACATCGCCCACATACACGCTCGGGGCCACGGCCAGATGCGGACCTCAGAAGATTACGGAGAACTGTTTGACATGGTCCGTGAAACCATCGGGACCAAGGAGTTCTACTGTCACTTCTCAGGGGTTGAACACCGAACCGGGAACGCCATGCACTACACACAGATCAAGAAATCGGATTTGAATTTCGAACCGCTGGCTGAATTTATCGTCGAAGACGGCGGATGGCTGGACATCACGTTGATTTCGGATTCACCTCTGCTTGAGCACGATGCCATGTACATGATGCAGAACATCGAAAAATCTCGTCACAAGCAACTCGAGCGCAAAGCCCGAGAAGACCGTCGCCGTGCACTGGCCCTCCAAACCGGGAAAAGCGAAGAGGAACTTCGCTCAAAGGAAAGCGAGTTGGCCCAAGCCCGAACGGAAACACCCGCTGCCGAAAAGGAGGACGCACCCGCTCCCAAAGAGCCTGCGAAGACCGAGGCCGTTGCAACCCCGAAACCAACGAAAGCAACGGCAAAGGCAGAGGACAACGAGATCATTGAATTCGAAGAGGACGACGACGATTTGTTCTGATTGGCTCCCCAACCGGCATCTCAAAACGCCGACCTCGGCCGATTTTTGTCCCGAAATGGTATAAACCAACGAAGGAGGGAAGCCTACGATTGCCATGGCTCATGTCGCTGTGTTGGGATTGGGAAACTGGGGGACGGCCATCGCACGTTTGTGGTTGCTGGAAGGGCACAAGGTCACAGGATGGACCATTGAGCAGGAAGTGTATGAATCCATAACCATGAGCGAAGTGAATGAAAAATACCTGCCCGAGCATCCCGTTCCTGGTCTTGACGTCACGATGCACATCGACGAAGCCCTTGAGGGCAGTGAAATTGTCGTGCTCGCCGTGCCGTCCTCGGTCATTCTCCAAGTCTTGGAAGACGTTCTTCCGCATCTTCAGCCCCGCCACGTCCTTCTCGACCTCGCCAAGGGACTCGCACCCGGCAGTCGGTTGATCTCCGAGGCCATTCACGCCCGTTTGAAGGAAGAGGGGAAGACCAACCCGCTTGCGGTGCTAACCGGACCGACCATCGCCCCAGAAGCCGCAGGCGGCGTCATGACGACGGCTCTGGTGGCCAGCGAGGATCAGGCCATCGCTCAGCGCCTCGCTCAAACCTTGAGCACGCCGAGTTTCATTCTTCATCCTGCAAGCGACCCGGTCGGTGCGGAATTGTGGGGCGCCTACAAGAACGTCGTGGCCCTTGCCTGCGGTTTGGTTGACGGCTTGAAACAGGTTGGCGACCTCGGGGGGGACAACCTCAAGGCGGCCATTTTCATGTCCGGCTTCAAAGAAGGATGCTTGTTGCTCGCCGAGCTTGGCGCCCGCGCCGAAGTGGCGTTCGGTCCCGCAGGGCTTGGTGACATGTACGTCACCGCCACCTCGCCTCACGGCCGGAACCGAACCATGGGTGAAAAACTCGGTACCGGATTGACGCTTGAAGAAGCGCTGAACGAGATGCACATGGTTGCTGAGGGTGTTCGAGCGACACGCATGTTCACCGAACGAGCCGAAGATGCCAACCTCAACACGCCGTTCACCAAAGCCCTCAACACCTTGCTCAACGGCGACATCAACGCCGAGGAATGCTGCCGCCGAATGGTCGCCTTGGGTTGAGGCGCTCATCGGTGCTATTTTGAGGGCCGGCCCCCTGACGAGACCATGGCCGACGAGTTGACGGAGTTTGAAGCAAAACTGTTGAAGTGGCTCGTCAAAAGCGAGTTTCACTTGCAACCTTGGTCCACCAAAGCCGCAGCCAAGGCGTTCAAGGTGACCGAAGACGAGGTGTACGACGCCGTGGCTGCGCTGAGCAAAAAGGCGCCCGAGCGGATTCAAATTTTCTACAAGGAAGGCTCCATCCACATCGCTGCGGATTGAGTTCATTCGTCCTCAGCCGAAACCGAAGGCATCGGGGTCGGGTGGAGGGCAGAGGAAATCGCAGCGGGCAAGAACAACGACGACCATGCAGGACGTTCCACGTCCCCTTCTTCGGTGACGGCGGCTCGGAGCATCATCGAGAGGGCGTCGATGAGAACCACCACCACGAACACCACCAAGAGAAGAGCGACGACCTTGTCGTATTGAGCGAGTTTGAGGTAGGTGTTGATGTACAGGCCAATGCCGCCCGCCCCGACCAACCCGATCACGGTCCCGTGCCGAACGTTGTATTCGAACATGAACAGGACGTGGCTGACGAGGTTGTTTGCGGATTCGGGAATCGCGACCAACCAAGCGGTCTCGCTTCGCGTCATGCCCATGGCCCTTGCGGCTTCCAAGGGAGCGTTTTTGATGCCTTCCATCGACTCAAACTGAAGTTTTCCCAGGTAGCCCACCGTGTAGAACGTCATGGCGAAGATCCCTGCTAAGGCGCCGACATCAAAGACAATCATGAACAAAACCGCCCAAATGATGGAAGGCAGGCTGCGCATACCAGCAAGCACGACTCGGGTGGGGATGGCCAATTCGATGGGCGAGAGGTTGCTTGCAGCCAACACCGATAGAGGCAAGGCGACAAGAAAACCCAGCACCGTAGCGACGAAGGCGATTTTTATCGTCTCCCACATGCCAATCCATGCGACGGAGCACATGAAATCGAAACTTGCATCGCAAACAGGATACGATTGAGCCTCAAGCACGGACCAGTTTGGTGGCCAGAGACTTTCGCTGAAAAAGCGCTTGAGGTTCGTCCATCCCCCACTCAACCGACCCCAATCGCCTGCAAGGTCGATGAAGGTGATGAACGTCAACGCGAGAAGCGCTCCGCCCCAGAGGTAGAACCGCTTGTTCACTCAACCACCTCCTCAACCAGCGTATGGTCGGTGATGCGCCAAATCCGATTGGCGACCTGCTTCGCCAGTTCTTCGTGGTGTTCCACCATCACCATCGCCGAGTTTTGGGCCTCGATGGCCGAGCGAACGGTTTTCATCACGATATCGACGTTGTCGTCGTCCAATTCCCCAAGGAATTCATCTGCGAGAACGAGTTTTGGCCGCTGTGCAAGGGTTTTCGCCGTTGCCACCCGCCGTTGTTGACCTCCTGAGAGGATACGGACCGGTTGCTCAGCAAGATGAGCGATGCCCAAATCCTCCATCGCCCGTTGTGCATAGCGCTGTTGTTGAGCGGGAAGCGGGAGGAAAGGGAAATACCAGCGAGACAAACCCACCCGGGCGCCCATTTCCACGTTGGTGCGAACGGTGCTGTTACCGACCAAGCCCAAACGCTGCGGAATGTAGCCCAAGCCCCCTCGAGACGGAACGCCCAGTTCGACGTCACCTTCGAGCGGGCGAACCAATCCAGCAATGGTTCGCAAAAGCGTGGTTTTCCCGATGCCGGACGGCCCCAAGACCGCAATCACATCGCCCGCTTGAATCTCGACGTTAATGCCGGCGATGAGCGCCTCATCATAGCCAATGCTCACGTCGTGGAGGTGGACCAAGACTTCCTCCATGAAATCACTCCGAGGAAAACTTCTCGTCCAAGTAGGCGGTAATTCCGGGCACGTGCTCGATCAGCGAGCCGTAATCGCCCAGGTGCGATGCGGTGTCGACTTCGATGACGTTGGGGGCGTTGAGGATGGTGGCGAGGATTTGCCGCCCGTCTTCCGTCGCATTGAGCGCCACGAAGGCAGCAACCAAACTCGCCCGTGTTTCATCGTCAATTGAATCGGGTTGGTACATCAGCGGGTGAGAGGGGGCTTGCCCAAACGGCGGAAGCGGCGTGTAACGGTCGCGGTCCAAGCACCAAGCTTCACGGTCACCGTTTTCGGGACAGTATGTATCGACGCTTGTGTCTTTGACGAAAGCCACGGCACCTTCGCCCTCGGAAAGGCAACGAAGCGCTCCCCCGTATCCGTAGTATGGCGTACCCGACTCGGGGATGACAGCGTCCTCGGAAAAGTGGTTGAAGATGGTCGAACGGAGGGACTCGATGTCGTCCTCGTCGCCGACCACCTCAGCGTAACCTTCGCCGATGAAATAGCCCATTGGAATCAACATCCCCGCTGATTTGAGCCACCCGGTGTGGCACGTCACGCTGCCTTCAAGCAGAGCAAAGGGGTCGGTTGTATCGTCGTTATCGGTCGCCGCTTGACCGGCATCACTCTCGGTGAGCACCCATGCTTGGGCGTTGTAATGAGATCGACCGTCAGCGTTCGTGCTGGCCGCCATCGCTTCCAATCCGTATTGTTGCCAGCCCATCCAAGCAGCACCGCCGTCAAGAAACGCCATGTCTGCACTTCCGAAACGGAGGGCTTCAAGGGCGAGGGCGTCGGAGGTGATGGCGTACAATTCCACGCTTTTCCCCGTCGCTTCGCTGAGGTAATCGGCGAGTTTCTGGGGGTTGTCGTCGAAACTTGCGTAATCGTCCTTGATGGCGAAGGCGATTCTCAGCGTGTCGTCGTCCTCGTTGGAGAGGCACCCGCTCAAGCTTCCCAAAACCATCACCAGACAGAGGAAAAAGGCGTTTGACCGTGATGAGCCGTTCATGAAAACACCTCCGATACCTTGCGGTTTAGGTCACCCGAAAAAACAGACCCGTATAATGTTTAGGGCACCCGAAACTTTTGACGAAACGGGTGTAAAAGAGGTGTGGGTTGAGCGGAAGTAGTCCCTCCCGGATTCGAACCGAGGTCGGAGGAACCAGAATCCTCCATGATGGACCGCTACACTAAGGGACTGTGGTCGGGCGAGCGACCTCGCCTTCTTCAATTCAGCGGTAAGCCGTGACCTTCACACCGAAACGAAACGAAACAGAACCTTTGACACCCACGAGAGGATCATGATGATCATGAACGAGGCGAGCGCATATTTCGCCCAAGGTCGCGCTGGTTTCGTCTCCGGCCAGAGGTCAATCCCCATCGCTTCGGCCTGGGCCACCAAGTCGGCCAATTCGGCCAGGTGCTCTTCAACCGAATCGTGGGTCATGCCTCGTTCTCGTTGCCCCGTTATTTCAACTCCCCGCCACCGGATTCCCTCGCTCACAAGCCTTTGAAAGGACAGCCATCAACGCCCCAGCATGAGTGAGGTCCCCGAAGGCGTTGTCATGGCCGCACCCGAACGTGGCTCGCCGCGTCCAACCGCCACCATGACCCTCACCCGAGACGGTCCCGATGGCGTGGAGGTCCTGCTTGGCCTCCGTTCGGTGACGATGCGGGCTTTTCCGAACTACTGGGCCTTTCCCGGTGGAGGCGTTTCCTCCGTTGACCGAGCAGCCGTTGAAGCCTTGCCGCAACTTGGCGGAAGTCAAGGGCCGTCCATGGCGTGCATCTTGCGGGAAATGAGCGAAGAATTGGGGTTGACGCCAACCTTCAACGGGGCGGTCGCCCTCCCCGAGGATGCGAGGCGGGCCATCGTTGAAGACAAGCGTCAATGGCTTCCCTTGGTGCAATCCGGCCGGTTCCCCGTCGAGACGTCCGGCATCCGGACGCTCAGTCACCGCATCACCCCGCCTTTTGGCCCGGTTCAGTTTGACAACGCCTTTCTCCACCTCCATCTCGGTTCTTGGCAGACCGTACCGACCATCGACCTTGAACCGCAGACCGAATTCACCGAAGTGATGTGGGC
>JAURDA010000029.1 GCA_030828165.1 Candidatus Poseidonia sp. | reverse complement strand
GGCGACATGGCGGGGGGGTATGCTCCTTTGGGCGACGTGTACAAAATGGACGTCTACGCCATGGCTCACCGCTTTAATCAACGTGCAGAAGCCCTTGGTCGCCCCGCACCGGTCTCTTCCTCCACCCTCACCAAGCCGCCCTCCGCCGAGTTGGCGTTCAATCAAGTCGATGCCGATTCCTTGCCGCCCTACGAGGTGCTCGATGCGCTGCTCCAAGCCCACATTGAATCGGGAATGAACGCCGACGAGATGATGGAAGCGGGCCATGATGAAGGGTTGGTGATGGACGTTCTGCACCGGCTCGAGCGAACGGAGCACAAACGGCGGCAGATGGCTCCTTCACCACGGGTTTCCTCTCGGGCCTTTGGCCAAGGTTGGCGACGACCGCTGGCGTCGAACCACGATTGGCGAGGCGCTCCCCGCTAAGCGGTGGTCTCAAAAACGCACGGGGAAACCAAGCCTCGTGTCAGGGTCCATCACCAACATCGCAGGGTATCGGTTCGTCGATCTGGACGACCGAGAATCACTGCAGACGGTGTTGCGGAGCGTTTGTTCGGACTTGGGCCTCAAAGGAACCGTGTTGTTGGCGCCGGAGGGCATCAATTTCTTTCTCGCCGGCGTGCAAACCTCCATCACGGCCTTTGTAAGCCATCTTGACCTTGACGAACGCTTCCAAGACATTCCCCTCAAGGTCTCGTACACCGATTACCAACCGTTCAACCGCATGAACGTGCGCCTCAAGAACGAAATCATCTCCGTTGGGCTCGACCACATTCGTCCTCACGATTTCACGGGTGAGGACATTGCCCCTGAGACGTTCAAGGACATGCTCGACCGCGGCGAGTTCGTCCACGTTCTCGACACGCGGAACGATTACGAGTTGAGGGTGGGCACCTTCGAGAACGCCATCGATTTGGACATTCGGACGTTTCGGGCGTTTCCCGACGCCGTGGCGGCGTTGCCCGACGAGATGAAAGACGAGCCCATCGTCATGTTCTGCACGGGCGGCATCCGTTGTGAGAAGGCGAGTGCCATCATGCTTGAAGCCGGTTTTACCAACGTCAAGCAGCTCAAAGGCGGCGTGCTCGGCTACTTTGAGGCGGTTGGCGGTGCACATTGGAACGGGGATTGCTTCGTGTTTGACCAGCGCGTGGCGGTGAATCCCGACTTGCTGGAAACCGATGTCGTCGTGTGCTTCGCTTGCAGAGAACCGCTTTCCGTCGCGGAACAGGCTTCGCCGGATTACGTCGTGGGAGCGTCGTGCCCCTATTGCGTGGACCGAAGCGATGTCGTTCCCGTCAACGCTGAATGACGATCCAATCGTCGGACAACTCGCCGTGACTCCATCGGTGCCACTCGTGACCGGTTGAACCGTCGTGGGCGATGAAAAAGACCTGCGAATCGCTCACCACCATCGACCCGTAGGTGAGTGCAGCTGAGGAATTCCCGCTCCCCGGCCATGGGTTGTACACCGGACGGAGCGCATCGCCCTCAACGGCCCAAAGCATCACGCCAACGTCGTTTCCTTCGATGCGGCCGTCGCTCAACACCAACCAACCCTCTCCGACGGCGACGACACCCTTCAGGTCGGAGGACAGGACACCGGGCGTGAGGTCGTGAAGGACCCGAGTGCCCAGTGGGGTCGCGTCCGTCACGCAAAGTTCGGTGCCGAGCGTGGCCGTGACGCAATCAAAGAGCAAGCGTTCTCCCGTTGAGGCGACGCCCATTTGAGCGCCGGGGGCGAGCAGGTTGGTGCTCAATTGAACGGTGATGCCGTTGGCGATGTTGGTGGTCCACAGGTGGGCGTTGCTGCTCGAAACCGCCGCATCGTACACCAGGTTGTCCCCGATGCGGTGCAGGCCCATGCCCTCGCCCATGTGCGTGTCACCGCTGGAGGGCGCAAGGGAAGTGAGCCACGCCACGGCCCCGTCGCTTCCAAGGTGGAGCAGTTGCTTAACCGTCCCACGGACGGCCACAGCGTACAGGTCATCGTCGTCATCCACCAAATGCGTGAGGGCGGCGCTTCCCAACGGATTGACGTCCCAAGAGACCACGGAACCGTCGTTGCTGACAAAGATCGGTTCGACCTCGCCCCCTGGGTCCATGGCGCTCATCCACACGCCGGCCGGGCCGGTGTGAAGCCATCCGGCCCCGAGTTGGTTGAGCGAAGCGATCCCGGATTCGACGCTCGCCCGCACGGTGGCGTTCCACGCGGGTTGTTGGGTCCAGGGAAGAAGTTGGGTCCCGTTGGTCCACAGCAAGGAACCGTTGACGGCGAACAACAACTGACCGTCCATCCACGGTGTGGCAGGACTCAATTCGACCGCTCCCAAGGCGAAGGTGCCCGTTTCGGTGCCGTCGCTGACCCAGAGTTGCCGTCCGTTCACACCGTCGTCGGCATCGAAGACGACCGCCTTGCCGTTTTGCACCGAAAGCAGGCCCAAGTCCCGTCCGGGCAGGGCGTCACCGTTGGGGTGCAGGTCGGCCACCATGACCGACCCGTTTGTCCCCGGGACATGCGAGTGCAGTTCGCAACCGTGAACGCCGTCGGTGGCGGCATGAAGGAAGCGCGCGGTCTCGTCGAGCCACGCCGCGGCGTCGCAGCCGGTTGATGCCGAATCACCAATTCCGGGATATGTATCGGTGAATCGTTCCGAGCGCAGCGGGGTGAAGCAGAAGTTCAGCGATTCGTGGACCTCGTCGTCTTCAAGCACGGCGTTGTTGGCGGTGCCGTTGCCCCAGCCGTCGTCGACGCCGAAACGAACCAGAAATCCGTCGCTGCAGATGTACGGCGGCGCCGTGACCTTGTCAACCAGCGCCGATGCGCCTTGCGAACCGTTGATCCCGTCGTTACCGTCGATGCCGTCAACGCCGTCGAAGCCCGTCTGCCCGACGGCACCGTTGCAGACCGTGACCGTGTCGGTGGTTTCCGTTTGGTTCAGCACGCCGTCCAGGTCAAGGTCCATACCGGACCCGATGAGCGTGCCGCCGGTGGGGCACGTGGCGTTGCCAAGCGGGAGGGTTTGCACGTCGAGGAGCGTCGCCACGGCGTCTGCACCGCTTTGGCCGGGTTGTCCCTGCGGTCCGGAAAGGCCTCGCAAACCGTGACAGATCTCCGTGGTGTCCTGGACTTCGGTTGAATCCAGCACCCCGTTTTCGTTGCTGTCGAGGCCGGTCATGAAGCGAACCCCGCCTTGGGTGCACGGAGCAAAGGGCGCCAAGGGCTCGCTTTCAACGAGCAGCGTTTGGGGTTCGGTCTCGGGTTCGGCCAGATCTTCGAGCAGGGCGTTGTTGTAGGTCGCCAGCACGAGGGCCACCACCAAACCAACGACCTGAACGGCCGTCAAGAGCTTGCTCTTCTTGGTCGTACGAACGGTTTGCGGATTGTTCTCATTTCTCTCCTGTTCTTCACGAAACGGGAGGTTTTCCGATTCTTCTGCCGGTGGTTGAGGCATGGAGGGGTGTTTTCACTTCAAAGCAAATTAAACTTCTTTTTCGGTGAGCACAGCCTGACGGTCGAGGGGGTGGGTTGATGGTGTTTCGGCCTTTGGAAAGGCCATGGAGCTCCCGCAACGGTTGGTGGACCAACTGGAAGGCAAGGAGGGGAAAACCCGACAGATGGGTGCCCGACTGGTTCTCGATTTGGCCGACACCACGAAAGCACAAGGCTACGTTGAGGCCGTTCACGCCCACGTGTCGGGTGTTTCCGTCATTACTGGCGGCCACGGTTTGCGTCGGTTTTTGCGAGACCTCGCTCAGGAAGGGGACGGGCAGGTCGCCGTGCCGACCACCTTGAACTCGGCGGGATGCGACCGAGAAAAAATGGAGGAAATGGCCATTGAATGGCCCGATTTCCTCGAGCAACAATTTGAAATCGTGCAGGCCTACGAGCAACTCGGCATTGAAGCAACCCTCTCGTGCACACCGTACGACCGAGGCATCGACGATATGTCGGGAATGGCGTCGTGGGCAGAGTCGAACGCCGTTTGTTTTTCCAACACGTGGACCTCTTTGGTGACGAACCGAGAATCCGGTCTTTCGGCGCTGGCGACGGCACTCACGGGGTATGCCCCTCGGTGGGGATTGCACCTCGATGAGCATCGGATGCCGAACCTTCACGTTCACGTGGATTGCGAACTCAACGACCTCTCGGATTGGTCGGTGCTGGGTGATTGGATCGGCAAGCAGGTTCGTCCGGACTGGAAGGTCCCCTTTGGGCCCATGCCCTACATCACAGGATTGCCCAAGCGGATTTCCTTTGCCTCCAAGAAAGCCCTCACGGCAGCAGCGGCGAATTACGGCTGCGCCATGTTGTGGGCTGAAGGCCATACCGTCGCCCCCCCGCTTGAATCCGACGGGTCAGGTGGCTACGTGCCGCCCGAGGGAGGATGGCAAGGCGAGCTGCGGTTTACGGCTGAAGACCTCGCTCAGCGCTACAGGGAATTGGCTCCAAAAGGGCGCGTGGACCTGGTTGTCATCGGGTGCCCGCAGGCCAGCCTCGAAGAATTGCGCATCACGGCCGCTGCGGTGCGTTCCTACATGGAGATGGGGCAGAAAATCCCCGACCGACGCCTTTGGGTGTTCACGAGCGGTGAAAATTACCGCCTCGCACAGGCCGACGGAACCTTGGATTTGCTCGAGGATGCAGGGGCGCTCGTTCTCAAAGACACCTGCCCGGAGGTCACGCCTTACAACCGCACGAAGTACAACCATCTGCTCACCAACTCCCTGAAAGCCGAACATTACCTCACGAGCGGCCTGAACCGGTTGCCCACCAGCGTGATGCCCATCGAGGCGTGCGTGGCGCATGCGATGGACCCGACCTTGCTGGAGGGCGACGTCCCCGTCCTTCAGGCCAAAGCCCAGCCTCAGCACGCCTCAGCGAAGACCCACCGGTCCGACGCTGCGTCCTTTCACGGGGAGGGCTTGCGCTCACAAACCTCCTTTGCGGTTGAGGGCAAAGCCCTCGTCACGGACGTGCCCATCACCTACCTCGGGTACGTGAACCGGGACACCGGCGTCGTCGAGGAGCCCGGCCATCCTTTGGACGGTGTTGCGCTTGAAGACACCGTGCTCATCTACCCGAAAGGCTCGGGGTCCACCGTCGCTCCCTACGTGCTCATGGGGCTTATTTACACCGGAAAGGGTCCCAAAGCGGTGGTGAACCGAGACGTGTGTCCGCTGACCTTGCCTGCGTGTTCGTTGCTCGGCTTGCCGTACGCGCACGGGTTCGATGCCGACCCGTGTTACGGCGTGAACACCGGCGACACGGTCCGGCTGACCCGCACCGAATCGGGCGTGACGCTTGATGTGGTGGAGCGTGTCTCGCCATGACCTTGCGCGTGCTCGTCACCGGGGGCGCCGGGCTGATCGGCGTTGGTTTGGTTGAACGACTCTTGGCCGAAGGCCATCGCGTGGTGGCGTTGGACAACCTCTTTCGAGGCCAAAAGGAGCATCTTGAGGCCTTCATGAATATTGAGGGTTTTGATTTCGTCGAAGGCGATGTCACCTCCGAAGACGACATGCAGCGCTGTGCAGCGGTGTTGGGTGGCGTGGACCTCGTCCACCATTTGGCCGCCATCAACGGGACAAAATGGTTCCACGAAGCGGCACGGAAGGTGATCGACGTGAACGTGAACGGGACGTTGGTGGCGCTTTCCATGGCTGAGCGATGGGGTGCACGCTTTGTCCTCGCCTCTTCCCCCGAAGCCTTTGGCGATGCCGTGACGATGCCGATTCACGACGTCGACGAAAGCGTGTTTCCCTCGGGCGAGGCGCACCAGCGCTTTTCCTACGGGGCAAGCAAGTATCTCGATGAATTGGCTGTTCAGCACGCCGTTCGTGACGGGCTGGACGCCCGCATCGTTCGACCCTTCAACGCCTACGGCCATCGCATGGTGAGCGATGCCTACGGACAGGTCATTGGGATGTTGTTTGGGGCTGTTCAGCGGCACGTCCCCATGGCCGTGCACGGCGACGGGTCCCAAACGCGCAGTTTCACGCACCTTGACGACATCGTGGAGGGGTTCTACCTCGCTGGGGCTTTGGACGAAGGCCTTGATGGCTCTTCGCTGGCAGGCCTCGCCTTCAACGTGGGAAGCACCGAGGAAACGACCGTCCTCGCACTTGCCCAAGCCGTGAACGAAACCGTGGGTTCCAAGGCGGTGGACATCGTGCTCGGCGGCGGGTATCCAGGCGATGCCTTGCGGCGCGTTCCTGCGTGTGAACGAGCTGCGGTCAAGTTGGGTTGGAAAGCGAAGACATCGCTTCAGGAAGGGCTTCGCCTCATGTGGACGAGGCTTCAATCTTCACCGTAATGCTTCGTGACGCGTCGCTTCCACCCTTGCGGTGAGGGCGTCATGTCGTCCCTGCCGTGCTGACACAGCACGTCAAGACCGGATGCTGGTGCCGAGGAGGACGTGAACCACACCGCCTCGACCCGGAGAACGACCAGAGTCGCCACCGCATCGGGCAACGGGTGTTCCTCAACGTAGGTCACCTCAACGGCAGCCACGGCTTCCTTGAGCAGACGCTGGTCGTCCTGCCCGGTGAGCAGGGAGAGGCGGGCGCCTTCTTGCTCTTCGGGAGGGAGGGGTGTGGCCGTTTCGTCCACGATTTCAGCCCCGCGTGACGTCGGTGGGAGGAAGTTCAGGACGGCGCTTCCGGAGGTCCGGAGGTTGGTGAGCGTGTCCCGGGGCCGGCCGTCTTTGTGAATGGAAAACGAAGCGGTCAGGTACGGAGGTGCGGTGGAGACCTGCATGAAGGATGAATACGGTGCAAAGTTGACGCCACCGTCGGCGTTGGTGGTTCCTGCGAGCACCACCGGGCGCGGCGTGAGCAGGTTGTTGAGCCACACGCTTCGCTCAACGTGGCCCATTTCATCGACGTTCATTCGAACATGGGGGTCGGCGTTGGGTGTTTCAGCGTCGCCAAACCAAGCATCGAGGGTGCCGTTGGCGATTTCCTCAAGGGCGTGGTTGTTGAATTCGATGTAGCTTTCCCATTTCGCCACATCTTCGGCTTCGCCCCGCTCCAACTTCCGCTGGATGGATGCTTCGGCATAGGCGTTGCACTTGCGAAGAAAAGCGGCGACCGCTGCACGCTCGTTGGTCATCTCGTCGCCTCCCGTCGTGCCTCGTACTCGGCCCTGGTCATGAGGCGTTTGGCCGGATTGCCCGCCCACACCTCGTTTTCGGGGATGGATTTGGTGAGCACCGAACCCGCACCCAGGACGCTGTTTTTTCCCATCGTGCAGCCCGGGACCACGGTGGCTCCTCCCCCGACAACGGCACCTTCCTCAAGGGTCACAGGCAGCCATTTTGCCCGGTCGTTGGAGGGTGGAAACTTGTCGTTGAGCAGCACCGCCGAAGGGCCGATGAACACGTTGTTGTGCAAAACGCACGCGTCAGCGATGTACGCCGCCCCTTGGATTTTGCATCGGTCCCCGATCACGACCCGTTGGCCGATGTGGGCAAGGGCGCCGATGGAGACGCCCTCGCCAATGACGGCCTCAAGGCCGATGTGGCAGGGCCACCACGCCACGGAGTCCTTGCCGAGTTCAACCCGCTGGCCGGCCAATGGCAGCGATGTCACGCCGTCACCTCATTGTTGGATGCCCAACTCACGCATCAGCATCGAAACGTGGCCTTTGGCTTTGACGTTGTACCGAGCCCATCCCAGCGTGCCGTCGGGCTGGATGACGAAGGTCGAGCGGGCACAGCCCATGTATTCGCGCCCGTAATTCATCTTGAGTCGCCACGTTCCGTAGGCGTTGTGCAAAGCAAGGTCTTCGTCCATCAGGAGTGGGAAATTGAGTTCTTGCTTGTTGACGAAGTTCTGGTGCGAGCGTTCGGAGTCTTTTGAAACCCCGAAAACGACGTGGTTTTCGGTGTTCAGCAAGGCCATGTTGTCCCGGAAGTCGCAGGCTTGCGTGGTGCATCCGGGGGTGGAATCCTTTGGATAGAAATACAAAATCACGGTTTTTCCTTCGCTCAAATAATCGCTGAGGCGGTGAGTGGCTCCGTTTTGATCCACCGCTGAAAAGGCGGGTGCCTGTGTGCCTGCTTCCAAATTGACCGTGTCGCTCATGCTTCCTCCTCGGTGGTGCTTCACAAAAGGGATTGGTTGTCTCCACGAAACATCGCCGGTCATTTCTACCGCTGAACTGGCTTGCTATCTTCTTTTTATTCACAATGAATGGATAATTAATCGTTTTGGGTCATTCAACGCTGTTCCACCGATTCTTTGAATAACTGGCCGGTCACAGAGGAAGTCATGGTCGGCGCTCGCATGTCTCGTAGAGCGCGACGGTTTTTCAAACGAATTCAACGGGCTGATAGCAAATTTGGCCTCCAAGAAATCGCCAGCGCCATCCAAACCGACCTCGACAAGCGCCATCTGAGTTACGACGAAGCCCTGATGCTGGGCAATCTCATTCAAAACCGTGCAGACCAAGTGCCCGGCGATACCATCGTGTACGCCATTTCCGACCGAGATGCCTACCGGCGCACGCTTGAGTTGTACCTCCGGGACGCCCTCCTCACTCGAACGGAGCAGTTGCTTCTCTGGGAAGAGCGACGTCGTCTTGGAATCTCGGACGGGGAACACGAAGCCTTGCTCAACCAACTTCTCGCTCAGTGGAAGCGACAAGGCAAATCCGTCACCATCGACCGGTTCGAAAAACCCAGCGGAGGTGCGGATTCTGCATAAGAAAGCACTCCCGTTTGCGCTGGTGGCGCTCTTGCTGGTAACCAGCCTCGCACCGCTCGCTTCGGGAACCCAAGGCCGTTCGACGCCCGACTTCGTGATCTCTTCGTTCACCCTTGACAACGCGGGCTCAATGGTGCTCGGTGGAGCCGTGGAGGCCGAGGACGCCACGCACATCGTCCGAATCCAAGTTCAAAACATCGGTCTTGCAGCAGGCCAAGCCTCGCTGGCCTTGTTGCTTCAGGGCAGCGCTTCATCGGGCGACATTGTCATCGCCAGCACCGACCTCGGCGTCATCGCCGCCGGTGGAACGAGCTCCATCACCGTCTTTTCCTGGTCAGCCACCATCGGAAACAACCAGATTTTGAAGGCTCGTGTTGACGGTACGGCGGACGTCAACAACAACAACGACGAAGAACAAATGTTGGTCAACGTGAGCCGTTATCAGGCCGCCAGCGTTCCTGTCATCAACATCCCTCAACCGCTCTCGGGCGGGAACAGCGTCGTTTGGTCACAAACCGTCCACGACTTTTCCATCGGCGTGCGCAACGATGGTGTCAAAAACCTCTCCGCTCAGTTCTGGCTCAACTTCACGCAAGTCGGCACCGGTGCCACCTTCTCGCAGGCTTCCGGCATTGTGCCCGTCGTTCGCCCCGGCTCGATCTACAACGGTGGAGCGACACCGGAGACGGTCTCCATGTCGTTTGATGCGACGGCACGAACCGGCGAGTGGGACGTGGTTGGAACGATGTTGGCCAGTGGCGTGAACGGCCCAGTTGAAGTGAGTTTCTTGAGCCAACGCGTGGTGTTTTCGAACTACGACTTCACCCTGACGCCTGCCCATGACCGGAGCGTTGAGCCCGGCCAAAGCTCCACCCTTACGTACATCATCAAGAACATCGGCGTTGCCTCCGACGATTATTCCGTCGCCCAAGCCAACGTCAACGGGTGGGTGACCGGTATGACGCCCGCTGCCAGCACGGCAACCATTTCTCCCAACGTGACCACCTCCGTCTTCGTCCAGGTCGCCGTTCCTTCCGACGCTCTGCGAACCGACTCCGACATCGTCACGCTTACCGTGACCTCCAGCGGGGGTTCCTTTTCCAAGTCCTTGTCCACCACGGTGCTCGCCAGCGAGTTGTACGAGGGCGAGGTGACCATGGACGCCGACACCAAATCCTTGACGCCCGGCCAAACGAGTACGCTTCAGGTTCAGATTGAAAACACCGGCAACGCACCTTCTTCTTTTGCGCTCACCGGGGGGATTTCCACCAATCCCGTCAATTGGGACCTTGAACTCTCCAGCTCAAGCACCGGAACCCTCGCCCCTGGCGAATCCGTCAACGTCTCGTTGGCCGTGACACCTCCCGTCATCAAGAGTCCGCTCGTCCCTGGCGAGTACAATCGCGCAGGCGATGCCATGTCCGTTTGGGTGCAAGCGGCTTCCCTCAACGGTGGCTTCCCGCATCTTGACGCCACGCCCGTAACCATTCTCCCCGTTGTGGTTGTTGATCCCGGGCTTCCAACCGACGCCATCGACATGACGGTGGAGCAGGTGATGCAAGCGCGTCAAGGCATGGGTCTGGAGGAAGTCCTTGACCTGGAGGTCGAAGTCCGCCACAACCTCGTCAGCGACCTCTCCGAGACGGTCAACGCCACCGTCACCCTGAGTTCACCCGTTTTCACCTCCGACTCCACCGGTGGATTTGAGGAAACGGACCGCTGGGCTTTGGGACTCACGCCCAATTTGTTCCCCTACATGACCCTCGGCGACACCGCTGACGCGGTATTGACCGTTCAAGGTCCCGCCGACGACTACCCCGTTTCCGGAACCCTCTCGGTTCTGGTGACGGCCACCCCGACGCTTGGAAGCGTCCATCAGGGCTCGGGTGTTGTGCCTGCGGCCGTGACCCAATCGCTCGACATTCGCATTCCTCCCGTCTTTGGAGCCGTTGGCCACAACGGTTCGACCCTCGACGTCATGGTCGGCGAGGAGACGGCGTTCGATATCGACCTCGCCAACACGGGCAACAACTTGACGTCCTACCGGCTCACCATGGCCGATACTCTCCCCGAGGGTTGGGTTGCCTCGTTTTCCGCTTCATCCTTGATGCCCTCCACGACGTTGACCGCCGTGCCGGCTGACGTGGCGGATTACCCT
The DNA here is from genome assembly GCA_030828165.1 of Candidatus Poseidonia sp. Taxonomy (GTDB): domain Archaea; phylum Thermoplasmatota; class Poseidoniia; order Poseidoniales; family Poseidoniaceae; genus Poseidonia. Next base: position 10,987 of record JAURDA010000029.1, on the reverse strand, counting down.
TCCAGCGATACGACCCACATCAAGACCTTCCCGCTCGTCATCACCACCGACCCGATGGCACCGGCGAACAGCGTTGAATCGCTTCGCATCGAGGTTGAAGAGATGAACTCCGGTGCCTTCATCACCGACTTTGAAATTCCCATCCGGGTCGGTGAAAAGGTCAACGCCTCGCTCTCCCCGACCAGTCAAGAAATCAACCTCTCCATCGGCGACTCCGTCACCACCAGTATTGTTGTGAGCAACATCGGAAACACGCCGGCGATGTTCAACGTCTGGCTCGATACCTCCGAGGCAGGTGAGGTGGAGTACGTCCTCGAGACGCCGAGCGTCATCGCTATTGGAGCGGGATACGAAGCGACCGTTCGGGTCCGCCTTACCCCGACCGCTGACGCCCTTGCGGCAACGGATTACATCGCCACCCTTTGGGTGTCAAACGCCGATTCGGGCGTCAACCTGTCAGCGGACATCCACGGAAACATCAGCGAAGAACACGGCATTGTTGTTGAAACGCTTGATGAGATTGGCGTGATTCCGGGAGAATCCCAAACGGTGAATTACACCGTCACCAACAACGGCAACCTGCTCGAAGACATCATCGTGCAGACCGAGGTTGAAGGCGAATGGGCCGTTACTCCCTCAAGCGCGCCCTTCCAACTCCCCGTTGGTGAAAGCGAAAGCGGAACCTTGTCGATCGCCATCCCTGCGCTCGGTGGGGAGGACAGCATGCTCAACGGCGCCATCTACCCCGTCACGATGCGGGTGATCAACGCCACCACCCAAGATGAACTGGAGGTCCACCGGTTCAACCTCATCGTCGCACCGGTCTTTATTGTTGAAGTTGAAGATTGGCCTACGGTCAAATATTACCATCGCGGCTACGACCGAACCTGGGACGTGAGCATCACCAACACCGGGAACAAGGACGTTGAGGTCAACGTCTCCTACGCCCTGTTCCAAGCTGGACTGACGCTGCCCAGCACCGATTGGGAGGTGGCCAACAACGCTCCGCAAACCCTGATGCTCCCCCGGGGTCAAGCCACGCCATTCTCCTTCACGGTTCGTAGCGTCTCCCCCCAACCGCCCTTGACGCTCGCAGCCAACTTGCTCGTTGCCCTTAATCCGGTCGACGAAGGCGTTCAGGGGAGCGCAGAATACGCTACTGAATTGCGAATGGACCGCTTCCACGAGGACAGCGACACGCCCGTCAACCCCAACGGTCCTGCGGTGTTCACCATCGACTACTCCCACATTCCAACGGGCCAAGAGAGTGCGGTGGCTTACGAACTCGAATTGTGCGGTGCTGAGCGACTGTTGGACCTCGGCGACCTGGGTCAAAACGAGTCGCTCTTCGATTGGTCGTTCGCCGTGCGAATTGACAACACCGATTTCCCGCTTGATTTGGAAGCGACTTGCCCTTCGGGCGCCTCCCTTGGAGCGGAGTCGCGTTTGACGCTGCCAACACGGCAGCCCTGGGTGACCTCCGACCCGATTCAACTCGTGGTTGAGGCTCCCGTCTCGCCGAACATCCTCGCTGGCGACGGTTGGGACCTCACCTTCCGACTTTACAACCCGAACGAACACACCGGATACACCGAATTTGACGAAGAAACGTTCACCTACGAACTTGCCGTGTTCTCCGACCCGGGAATCATCGCTCAAGGCCCCGAAGACCCTGACGGATTCTTTGAGGGTCAAGAAACGACCTACTCGGTCACGGTCAAGAACCACGGTACCGCTCAGGCGCTCGGCATCAGTGCAGCGCTGGACTGCAACGGTGACGTGATCGTTCTCTCCGAGCCGGAGATGCACCCGTTGTTGGTCTCTCAAGCGGAGCACACCTTCGTTTGGACGGTGCAGCCTGCGGTGATCGATTGGTGGGAGGTTTCCAAGCAAATTCAGTGCGATGCGACCCTGTCCTACATGTACGTGGGCGACGGGAACATCGAAGCCAACGACGTTTCTCACACCTTTCAAAAAGACGGTGCGCCGGTTGAACTTGGTCAAGACCTTGTCCGTTCGTCGTCCCCGGACCTCTCGGTCGCCTTCGTGGCGTGTGTTGTCGCCTTCCTGCTCTCCTTTGTTTTCGTTCGCCTCTCGACGCAATCCGAAAAATGGCAACTGGGTGGCGTGTACGCTGGCGTGATTGGCTTCGGATTTGCCTTCCACCTCTTCCAAGTGCAGTATTGGGGCCCAGCGGTTCTTCTGCTCGGCGCCCTCTGGATATGGCGCATGACTTGGAAGTCAAGCGAGGAATTCCGCATGATCCATGCCGATTACCAGCGCGCTCGCAAGGGCATTTCCACCGTATACTCCGATCACTTCGCAGCGTTGACCGACAGCCGCCGTCAACTGACCATCATCCTCTCCATGCCCGTCTTGGGCATGCTCGCCATCGTGTTGGGCTTGCCGCCGCAACTTAATACCAATCAAGACAACCTCGTGGTCATGGCGGCGTATTTCTTCGCCATCGTTGCCGGTGTTTGGTACCTGTTGAAGCGCTCCGACAAACTCTACGGAAACCTCTACGGTCGCATGACGGACGCCGAGGTCAAAGCCATTCGGCTCGAGCGCGACCTGAACGACCCTGCACGCTTGCTCAACGACCTTGCCGACGACGGCCTTGATTTCACGGCGATTCTCGGTCCCGCTGAACCCTCCGCTTCTCAGAGCACCAGCAATGAAGGGGATAAACACCCTGTTGCCGACCTCGACTTTACCACAGCAACGGAGGTGGAAAGCGATGCCTGAGGACGAAGGCGTGGTGATGGACATGCCCAGCGACATGCTGGAGGCCGACCGTGCTCAGCGAGAGCAGGGTATTCTCGAAGCCTCGCAAACCTTGGAGCGTATCGCTCGGCAAGCTGCCCGTCGCGAAAACCCCTCGCTCGCTGAAACCGACATGGACCTCTCGGAAACCAAGGTGTACCTCAACGTGCATCAACTCTCCAAGGCGAAGAAATCCCTCAAGCGGGCCGAAGTCACGCTCGAGGAACTTGAGGAGGACGTGTTGACGCTCCGCCGAAGCATCGCCATGTTGCACCGTCTCTTGGTCCACAAGCACATCACGCTTGAGGAGGCCGAACGCATCCTCTACAAACTCCGGGAAGCAACCGCCGCAGCTGAAATGGGCGATATTCGCGCCTCGACTGGAGAGGTTGAAGATTTGCTGGAAGACATGATCGGGGGCAACACGTCAACACTCAATCCCTTCCTCTTCCGACATTTTTGGATGGGGGTTGACACGCGATGGCCGGCCGGTGGAGAAACCGGTGTGCTGCTGGTTCGAATCATCAACGATGGGCCCATACCAATGCCCATGCTTCGCTTGAAACCTCCCGTGCCGGAGGGATGGACGGCTACGCCTGCCAACGTCGACCTTCCCATCATCGCTCCCGGCGGGAACATTCCACTTCGGTTTGAGATTCAACCCAATTTCCGGTTGAGTTCCGAGGATACACCACTCACACGCAAGTTGTCCGTGGCCACCGCTTACGAAATGCGGTCCGGTGAAATCACCGTCACCATGCGCGTACAAAACCGGTCCATGGAACCGCTGTCCGAAGTTCTTCTCACCCCCTGGATTCCCGCCGGCTTTGCCGCTGAAGAAGTCCCCTTCATACGCACACTCGCACCCGATGAGGTCGCCGTTATTCGACTGCCTCTTCGGATCAACCTTGGTCAAGGAGGTGCTCTTTGACCCTGCGCACTCCTCCCGCACGGAGCGGGGGACAACAAACACAAAATGGTGATAAAATGAAGCAAGAAAAGAAGAACGAAGAAAGCGATAGCCTCGCTGCCATTGGTATTGGTGCAATGATTGTGTTCATTGCCTTGATCCTGGTTGCAGCGGTTGCAGCAGCGGTCATCATCCAGACGGCCGAAAAGTTGCAACAGAACGCACAAGCCAGTGGTGATGACACCCAAGAGCAGATGTCAACCAAGTTGACGCTCATCAACGTCATCATCGAGGAACTGGACCTTGGTGCTGACAACGCTCTGGGTGGCACTGGCGGTGATGCAGATACGGCATCGCTGTTTGTGACCTTTGAGTTGGCGCCCGGATCTCAACCAACCGAAAGCGATGACATCGGTTACACGGTGATTTGCGAGAACTTGGGTGACGACGGAGCTGTTGGTGGTGTCGGTACAAACGCCGACACGACTGAATTTGCACAAGGCGATCTCTCTGGTACAACCATCCACACCGGCGACGGTGCAGGTGGGACAACGATCACGATCCAACCTGGCACGACCTACGTCGTCGTGATGGAAATCGACGAGTGCATCCCTACGGCTAACTCCGACCATATCCTTCTGTTTACCGTCGACAGCGGTGGCAGCACGTACGAAGAACTCCAATACGGTAGCTCACCCACGGTGGGCGACGCAGTAGTCTGAGGTGAACAAGATGAAAAACAATAACAAAAACATGGAAAACGACAAATTGGCAGCCATCGGTATCGGTGCAATGATTGTGTTCATTGCTCTGATTTTGGTGGCCGCCGTGGCCGCAGCGGTGATTATTCAAACCGCTGAAAAGCTGCAACAGAACGCCCAATCGACCGGTGACGACACGACGGACGAGATGTCTGGAAAGATCCAGATTCTCAACGTCTTCGTTGATGACCCGTCTGAATCCGTCGTGATGTACTTCCGACTGGCAGCCGGTTCTGACGACACCGCAGTGACTGACATCCTTTGGCAGGTCTTCTGTGAAGACCCCGATGGTGGCGGCGCAGGTTCTGCCACGACCGACCGCTTGGCCGGTGACTTCACTGATGGGGCAGCAACCCCTGCCAGCATCGTTTTTGCTCTGGATGATTCGGCAGCTACCCCAACCGCACAAAGCACGGTTGAGGCAGGTCTCTCCTACCGTGTGTCACTCGACCTTGACGACAACGCAAACAACGACTGTGCGCCCGATCACATGTTCTCCGAGAACGTGAAGGGCACGCTCTACGTGCACGTTGTCGGCGGCGGTTCCACCTACGACGTCCTGAAGGTCAACGACGATTCCCGCGGCGCTGTTGTGGTCTGATCACTTTTGAGAGTCCACCCCTGGATTCTCAGAAGGAGGTTCTGAAATGGTTTGGCCATTTACTGGAAACTCGGGAGAAGGCAAAAGCGCAGACCAGTCCTTGAGCGAAGAGCGCCTGAAGATATTGTCCAACGTGGCGATTGAACAGGTCCCGTTCCCTGAAGAGGGAATGCTTACGGAAGAGGATGCGTGGACCATATCTCCCGGACCCACCAAGGCTCGGATCAACAGCCAGCAAAGCGTGCCCAACGTTGCAGCGACGCTCGCCCCGGCGAGTGTGCCGCAGCCCGTTGGTCCTGCAACCGTCGACACCTCGGGTCTTGAGCGGCTCATCAGCAGCCGCCTTGACATGGTTGAGGATGTCCTTCGGATGGTTGAAATCCGTTTGGAAGAGAGCGCGATGCCTCGGCCCGAGACCGATCATGCCGAAGCGGACGAAGGTCCCCACGACGATGATGACGCTGACGATGACGATGTTGCCTTTGCAGGCGACCGAATCATTTCCGCCAGCGGTGAAGTCTTGAGCGTGAGTGGAACGGCCCGGATGATGGAGGACGACCAAGGGCGCCTTGTCGAATTGTACGAAGCACAGGCTCTGGCCGCTAACCCCTTCCTGTCAAACCCTCACGCGATGGGGGCCTCAGGCGGGTCCAGCGGCACCACCGGTGCACCCACCGTCGCTGCCTTGTTGCTCGACCACATGTCGGGCATGGCCGCGGTGAGTTTCACGCAGAAGGCGATGGACTCGGGGATGCTCTCGGAATCTGAAGGGCACGCCGTCTTGGCCATTGTTCAACTTGCTGAACCCGGTGACCCCGATTCAGCTCTGTCGGACCATCTGCCGCACCGTCAACTGTTGCTGTTCTCTGCGATGGTCGCCTCATGGCGGTCGAGTCGAGTGACTTCGGAGGAATGATGCATGGGTGCGTCGGTCGGAATCGGTGCTCTCGTGGTTGGCACATCGCTGTTGTTGGTGTTTGCTCTTGCGATGCAAACGCTTGACGACCGATTGAACGCCAGCCTTGAGATCATTGAGGACGCAGCCGACGACACACCTGACATCCGAATTGACGATGCAACCCTTTGGGAGGGCGCTGTCCTGACCGTGACCGTTTCCAATAACGGAAGCAACTACACGAACGGAACGTTGACCACCTCGGGTGGAGCCGGAGGATTTCTCGGTGGATTCACCGTGGATGCTTCTGGAGGAATTGATACCGTGTTCATCACCATTCGCGGTAATTATTCCTCGGTTCCAACCGTTGTTGTCGATCCCACCGGTCAACCCGGCAATGCCGGAGGCGCAACCTTCACCGTCGATATTGGCAACTTCATTTACGCCAACATGACCAACGTGGGCTCAACCACGGTCGCTCTTGCGGACGGATGGGTCTTCCTCGACGGGTCAAGCGGTCCTGCACCCACCAACCTGGGGAACGCATACACGCCATCCATCAACAGCACCAACTGGTACCCCGGTGAAACGATCGTTGTGGAATGGGCAGAGGACGGCGCAAGTTCGTACGAGCGAATCGCCCTCACGGTCCTTGGAGAAACGGTAGGGCTCCCCCTTGCATGAGGTGAAACCATGGCAGACGGCGGAGCATCTTCTTTCATCCTGCTCGTGACGGCCCTCTTGGTGTCGGGAAGCGTTAGCATTCTCCTCATCAACCAGTGGGGGCAGATGGCGCAGAGCAGCACGGTTAACGTTGCCGCATTGGAGGCAGAACGGGCCACAGGTGTAGCTTTTGCGGGCGACCCGATGATGGTCGACTTGGACACCACCAATCAGGAGATCACGTTCTTCTTGCAGAACATCGGTGAGAACCTGCTCGATGCATCCACCCTCGTGGTGATCGTCGATGGGCAATCGGTGACGAGTTCCATCGTCGATACGCTGGTTCCTGCCGGCAACGATTGGGACGATACGCGTTTGCTTGAGGTCACGGTCAATTCGAGCACCTGGTCGTATTCGACGGGTGACGATGTGAGCCTAACCGTCGCCGTCTCTTCCGAGGTGACCAGTGGCTACCGGGGTTCAACATCCATCAGTTTGGAGGTGCGCTTGCATGATTGAATCGCTTGGCGAAAATCCCACGCCCGTTGAGGACGGCTTCCCGTACGAAGTCGAAACCGATAGCCTCGCCGACTCACTCGGCTTGCGCATCCCGAACCGGAGCCTCGCCGTGCTGCAAGGTACGGTAGGTGCGGGGAAATCGCTTGTCAGCCAACGTTTCGTTCACGGCCTGCTGGAAAACGGCGTCAAGGTTCTGGTCGTCACGACCGAGTTAACGACCCGAGGTTGGATCGAGCAGATGGAGTCCATCGGATACGGGGTCACCAAGGCTCTGAGCAGCGGTGCGTTGATGGTGTTCTCTCGGTTTGGAACCATTGCCGAACCCGTCGCCAACGTGGGTATTCACGAAGTTCTCGATAGCGAAGCCATCGAACATGCTGATATCGTCGTGATCGACTCTGCAAGCTCCTTGATGCCCGAGAACATGACCGATGCCGAACGCTTTGCAATGATTCAGCGCATGCGCAAAATCGCCTCCACGGGACGAACCATCATGCTGACCGTTGATGCGGACGAGATGGACGGTAAGTTGCTTCATTCCTTGCGCTCCGGCGCGGAAGTGGTGCTTGACCTCTCGACCACCCTGATCGGCGGGGAACTCAAGCGTTCGATGATCGTGACCCGGTACCTGCGTGCTGCCGGTCCGATTCAATCGTCCATCGGTTGGCGTGTTGAGCCCGGCATGGGCTTCATCGTGGACATCACTGCGGTGAGCTGAGGAGGGAGCAAGGATGGCCGATGACGAACCTCGCTTCGCCAAGGGGGACCTTGCGAGCGTGATGGCGGCACATCCTCACGTCGCTGACTGGGTGCGGGATTTCGAATCCCGCTACGGTTCACGCCCGATGTATTACGGTCCGTTGGACCGAGATGCGAAGAAGCAACGGCCATTGAACCTCATCTACGTCACCCGGGAACCGATTTTTGTCCACATCTACGAACCTCCTGCCGACGATGACGGGGGCGGGACCGTTCTCTGGTTCGGTCTCGAGCCACAACTCACCGAAGAAGAGGAAAACATCCGTCGTGAATTGGTGGAAACCTTGCTTCAAGAAGCGCCCACTGCACCGTCGTTCACCACCGATAACGAGTTCGAGAACATCCTCGAGCAGATGATCGGCCGATACACCATCCTCAACACCGAAGCGAGCAACATCGTTCGTCGTCAAGGTCGTTTGTGGGAATTGGTCGGCATGGACGACAAGCGGATTACCGTAACCCAAGAACAACGGCAGCGGCTCACCTATGTGGTGATTCGGGATTTGATTCGAAACGGCCCTCTTGAACCGCTGCTCTCCGACGAGATGCTCGAAGACATTCACTCGGTCGGGCTCAAGCACATTCACATGGACCACAAGGTGTTCGGCATGGTCACCTCCAACATTCGTTTCCGCGAACGGGAACTTTTGGCGAGGTATTTGCGAGCCATGTCGGAACGTATCGGCCGCCCCGTGTCCGACAACAAACCGATCATCGACGGGGTGCTGCTTGACGGGTCCCGTATCAACATCATATTCTCCGACGACGTCTCGATGCTTGGCCCGTCGTTCACCATCCGTAAATTCGCCGAAGAGACCATCTCCGTGGTTCAACTCATCAAATGGGGCACCATGTCCGCCCAACAAGCGGCCTACATCTGGATCTGTCTCGAATACGGCATGTCCGTCCTCGTTTCGGGGGAAACCGCTTCCGGAAAAACCACCACCCTCAACGCCATTCTGCCTTTCATTGACCATAACGTCAAGATTTACTCTGCGGAAGACACGCCTGAAGTCAAGGTTCGGCACAAGATTTGGCAGCGCCTGGTCACCCGTGACGCCAAGAACGAGGATTCCCGTGTGGAAATGTTTGACCTGCTCAAGGCCGCCCTGCGAAGCCGCCCTCGCTACATCATCATCGGTGAGATCCGTGGTGTTGAGGGTGCTACGGCGTTCCAAGCCATGCAAACCGGCCACCCGGTCATCGCCACCTTCCACGCATCCTCCATCGTGAAGATGATTCAGCGGTTTACCGGTGACCCGATCAACGTCCCGATTCGTTTCTTCGACAACCTCAACTTCGCCATTTTCCAAGAAGTCGTTGAGGCTCCTGGCGGCGGTATCGCCCGACGTGTGACCGGTATTGACGAAGTCATCGGGTACAACAAGCACAGCGACGGTGTGCTCACCCGTGGAATGTTCGAATGGGACCCCGTGAAGGACAAGCACTACTTCCGAGGTATGTTCCAATCGCACCTCTTGGAGAACAAAATCGCCGCCATGGCCGGGTTCTCCAACAAGCGGGACATCTACGAAGAAATGTTGCGAAGAGCCGATGCCATCCAGCGCATGGCCGACCGTGACTTGACGCATTACGACGATGTGTTTGACCTTCTGGGCTTGTATTACTCCAACGGATGGGAGCACTTTGACCGTGCCATCGACACGTGGGTTGGGGTCAATCACAAGTGAGGATGATGGGTCATGGAGCGAATGCCCATCTGGCAGATTGCGCTTCGGCGTCTTGAAATGCCCGTTTCGCGTTTTCTCACGATTTACGTGGCGCCCATTGTGTTCGTCACCTTTCTGGTGGGAATTTTTCTCGTTGCATTAACGGGTGGTTTGGCAGAAGGCGCCTTGTTTTCGGGCATCACCGGTGTTCTTTTCGTGGTGATGTTGACCCTGATGGCGGGTGTGGCGGCCATCGCCTTTCCGCTGCTCGAAGTTCAGCGCTCAGCGACCCTCATCGAGGCAGAAATGCACATGTTCATCACGCGGATGGGAATTCTTTCCATCGGTGAAGTCGCCGCACAATCCATCTTCGATATCCTGAAACAGATGCGGGATTACGGTGAGTTGGCCTCTGAAGTTCAGCGCATTGAAACGCTGGTGGACAAGTGGCATACTTCGCTGCCTGAAGCGGCCCGTATCGTCGCTCATCAAAGCCCGAGCCCGTTGTGGTCGGATTTTCTTGACCGCATGGCGTTTTCGATCGAAGCCGGTCAACCCATTGACGATTTCATGCGGGCGGAGCAAGAAACCATTGCAGAGCAATACAACACCCTTTACGATACTCGGCTTGAGTCGGTTGACACGCTCAAGGAAATTTACGTCTCGCTCGTCACGGCAGGTCTGTTCGGCTTGGTGATCGCCGGTATCCATCTCGTGCTTTTTGAGGTTGGTTCATCCGACGATACGCCCATTGAGGTGGCCAGCCGTTTGCGTTTCTTGCTCTTGGCCTCGTTGATGTTTTTGTTCATCCAAGTCGGGGCCGTCTTTGCTTTTCGGGCAACGATTCCAAAGGATTTGACCTTCGCACGAGACGAACTCGATACACCGTTTCGAATCAATTTTCTCCGCTCGTTAATCATCTCCATCGTGGTGACGTTGGCGCTGGTCATCCTCGCCACGCTGACGCTGATTTGGGTCTGGGACGATTTAACCTCGCAGTGGGATAAATACGGCTTACTGTTCATCGTTTTGCCGTTCTCCCCGCTCTTGATTCCTGCCGCCATGGTTCGGCGTGAAGAGAACCAAATTCAACGCCGCGATGAAACCTATCCTGACTTCATTCGGGCGCTTGGCGGTACAGCCCAGGCCCGTTCGGCAGAACCGTCTGCCACCATCAAAGCGCTTCGAGGCATTGATTTCGGTATGCTGGACAATTCCATTGACCGGTTGGAAAAGCGTCTCTCCACTCGTATTGACTCCGACCGAGCGTGGGATTATTTCACGGCCGATACCAATTCTGCCGTGATTTCAAGGTACACTCGTATTTACCTCGAAGGCGCTCAATCCTCGGGAAAACCCGCCGAGACCGCCGAAATGGTCTCGCGTTCCGTGGGCAACCTGCTGTCGCTTCGGAATCGTCGTTCCCTTTCCGCCAACACGATG
>JAURDA010000028.1 GCA_030828165.1 Candidatus Poseidonia sp. | reverse complement strand
AAACCGTAACCGGTGTCAACGATTTGCAAAGGCATGACCCTGTAACGGTCGCCCTTGAGTTCAACGTCTCCGTCGGGATGCTCCTCCATATCCATGAAGACCAAGGTGGCAAGTTCAAGCCCGCCGACGATGACCTCAACCGCTGCACCTGCATTTCCACCTCCGCACCACGGGTTTTCCACGTAGGTGATTTCAGACGAAGGAATTCCAAACGTCTCGGTCAACATTCGGTGGCAGTGTTCAACGCAGGTTTCCATCCAATAGATTTCAAGCCCTTCGTCGGGCCGGTTGAAAACGTGATGCGCCATCATTTCGAACGTGGTGAGGTGGCGGCCTGAACGCCCGACGGCATCGACATCCGTCAGGCGTATGCAAGGTTGAGACACCGCAAGCGGGTTTGCAGGAGGTTGTACTTCACCGGAGGTCACGTGCGGCTGAAAATCGGCGATGGAAGCGATGGTGAGGTGGATGTCGTCTCGCCAGCGTGCGAGGACAGGGTAAGGCTCGATGCTCGTGTGACCCCGCTCTTCGAAGAACCCCAAGAAGGCCGACCGCATGGCGTCTTTCAGGGCCTTCCCCCGTTGCTCGAAGCCACCGATGAGGGGTTTGCCGATGAAGGTGTACTCGTCCTCCGAAGTATCGCCGCATGTGGTGCGTTCAGCGTCCGTTGTCCAGAACCATAAGTCGGTGACCCGGCACTGCTTCCGAACAAACCCGTTGTCGTGAAAGACAGCCAAATCAATGGGTGGTAGCGCCATGAGCAAAACATCCGACCGAGGTGGTTGTTCTTTCCAAAGCGAATCACCCTTTCAAGCCTATGATGCGAAACCTCACCTTTTGCCGATGTAAAAAGCCTCAAAGGCATGCAGGTGAGGCCACAAGCATGGAAGCGTCGTGGCGCAAGCACCTCGTCGACGATGGCGACGGGACCGTTCGCATCCAAGCGCACGGATCCATGAAGGTGGATGCTCGTCTTGTGACCGATGCAGCGCACATGGAAATGCACGCCGATGACCGAGGACCCGAACAATTGGTCAACACGGCCAGTCTTCCGGGAATTGTCGGCGAGGCATGGGCAATGGCCGACTGGCATTATGGCTACGGTTTCCCAATCGGTGGCGTCGTGGCCACGGACATTGACCACGGTGAACTCGGTGGAGCCATCTCCCCGGGTGGTGTCGGTTTTGACATCAATTGTGGCGTTCGCATGTTGGCGCTGGACGCCACGCTCGCCGATGTACCGAACCTCAAGAAACTTGCAGGACGACTGGCAGGGCGCATTCCCGCTGGAGGTTCTGGAAAAGGAGGTGTTGACATCAGCGCACAAGGACTGAACGAATTGCTCCAAGGCGGCGCAAGTGCTGCCTTGGATTTGGGATACGGGCAGCCGGATGATTTGGCGGCGCTTGAATCAAGAGGTTGCTTGGAAACCACTGAGGCCGACGTCTCGCAGCGAGCACGGGAACGAGGACTCAACGCACTGGGAACGTTGGGAAGCGGCAACCACTTTTTGGAACTGCAATCGGTTGGCGAAGTTGTCGATGAACGAACAGCCAAAGCATGGGGTTTGTACGAGGACCAATTGGTGGCGATGATTCACTCCGGGAGTCGAGGGCTCGGGCATCAAGTCTGTACGGACCATGTTCGCCGTCTCGAGAGCACCTATCGACAACGCAACGGTGCATGGGTCAACGACACGTGGGGGTACGAGTTGCCCGACCGGCAACTCGCTTCCGCACCCGTCCATTCCCAAGAAGGCCAGGCGTACTTGGACGCGATGAACGCCGCTGCGAATTATGCCTTCGCCAACCGAGCGGTGCTTGCTGAACGACTGCGTACGGTTCTGCGGTTGGAGTTGGGGGTTGACGGAGAAGCGCGAACGGTCTACGACGTGGCCCACAACATTGCAAAAATTGAGCATCACAACATCGGTGGAAAAGGTTGCACGTGTTGCGTGCATCGAAAAGGTGCCACTCGGGCCTTCTCCGCAGACCACGGCGAGGTTGCAAAAGCCTTCGAGACCACCGGGCAACCGGTCATCGTCCCCGGGGACATGGGAACCGGCTCGTGGGTCATGGCCGGTCCACTTCAAGGAATGAACCAAGCCTTCGGCTCGTCATGTCATGGAGCAGGCAGGGCGTTGTCAAGAGCACAAGCCAAGAAAACCCTCGACGGGAAACAATTGAAGCGGGATTTGGAAGCCCAAGGCATTCGTGTCCATGCGTCCACTCCGAATGTGCTTTCCGAAGAAGCACCGGCTGCCTACAAAAACGTGGACGATGTGATTCGACTCACAAACCAAGCAGGACTTGCCCGGCCGGTGGCCAGAATCAACCCCGTGGCCGTCATCAAAGGATGATCACATGCAAACTTGCATCAAACTTTGACCGGGAAGGGTCGGTGCGGCGCCCGTATGAACACCGTCCGGTTCCTCAACGATCACGCTGAGCAGCGTGTTCACCAATTCTTTCAATTCATCGACCTGGTGTTGGAGTTCCTTCACTCGGTCTTGCATCTCTTGTTCTTGCTTGCGCTCCATGTGCATCCCATCTGAGAAGTTGCCTTCTCAACAAAAAATCACTCAAGCCGCCTCTTATACATTGAGGTTGGAACGAGCACGATGTTCAGTTTTCTAACACGGAATGAACGCTTCGAGGATGGAGCCACCGGCGAGATTTGAACTCGCGACCTCCTCATTACCAATGAGGTGCTATACCCCTAAGCCACGGTGGCAGTGGTTCGGCGACTTGCCAAACGGATATAATCGCTTCGCGATGGGCGTCCTTAGCCAACGTAACGATACAGCGTCCAATGACCGCTTTGGATGCCACCCGGAACGGTCACGGGGACATCGTCTTCGGCCACCAAGACCCACGTGTTCTCGTCCATGGCCGTTTCAATACCTGGGGCAACCACCAAAAAATCGACCGAGCCCAATTGTGTTTCGAGAAACGAAGGTCCAGCATCGGCGGTTGACCATGTTCCCTTTACCCCAAGCGACCCATCAAGGTCAACGTTGCTTTTCAGAACGTAGAGATGGTGCATCGCCATGGCCTCTGGAGCGATCAAATGGACATGGTCATCGCCCGAGGACCAATTTGAGGCCAACGTCTCGCCGACGTCCTCCGACCAAATTTGATGGCCAACAAGAACGGTAAACAACAAAAACGGTGCAACGAGAACAACCGCCATCAGACACTCCTTCGTTGAAGGTGAAGGTGAAGGCGCATCGGGCTCCACCCATTTGATCAGCAAGACCAGAGGCAGAATCAACACCGTTGCATAACGGCCGTTGTTCCCGAGAATGACCATGACCTTGAACACCGAGATGTTCCAAAGTTGGGATTCCAACGTCCACAACGCAGCGGTGTAGGCCGTCAATGCGGCAAAGGTCCCGCAAATGAACATAGTCAGCAAAGTGACGCTATGGCCACGTACGGACATCAACGGGCGGACCCGCGGCGCGACATGTGGCCATAACAAACACCCAACCATCAAAAAGAGAAGGGAGCCGTTCAAACAAGCGAAGAAAAAGGCGATGAGGTAGGTTCCCGGGCGTTCACCAATCGATGAAAACGTGCCAGAATTGGTGATAAAACCACTGAGAAAGGCAACCATCGAGACCAGCGCAAAAACGAGTGCACCCATGAACCGAGGGTTTGTCAAACGGTCCGCCATTCGGGAGCCTTTTCGACGGGCGGCGAGTCGTAGCCAAGCCTCCACGCCCGCTGCTGCACCGAGCCAGAGGAGCAACGATGCAACGGGGGAAAATCCCTTCCACGCTGCTACCAAAACGAGTGAGGTGGCCATCAAAAGTCCATTTATTCTGTTTTCACCAACGCTCGTGCCTTTGTTGAACCAAAAACCAGCGACGCCGACCCCCATCAGCACCGCCAATGAACCCTCGTCGTAGCCCCGGCTTGAGGAGAACACGAGCACGGGGCTCAAGAGCAACAACGCCCCCCAAACCGGGTCCACTCGGGGCCTCGATGTGGACCAGCGGGGGTTGACGCAAACCAAAAACGCCAGGAACAAAACAGCCACCACCGATGTTAAGACGGCGTTGAATTCGGAGGTGTTCCACGGGATGATGTAACCGTCGTATTCCGAAGGCGTTTCCCCGCTAACGTCTCCTGAGACTCGGGGTGCCCCCCAGGTCAAATCTTGGCCTTCCCGTTGCTGATCGGCCAAGGCATTCAGGCGAACATGCGTGTCCAAGCCGAGGTCGCTGTTCACCGCTGCAATCCCGTGCAGGAGGACGCCGAGGAAAAACAGCACCCACCATCGGCGGCGGTGCAGAGGTGTTTCGTCCACAAACGCCCCTCGAGGCAAGGCGTCATGGAGGTTGTGGTGTTGGCGCCGAGAGAGAGATTTGAACTCCCGAGGGAACGGGCCCACGCGATTTCCAGTCGCGCGCACTACCAGGCTATGCGATCTCGGCTCAAACACGGCGACCCTCATTCCTCGTTTAACCATCTCGCTTACCTACGAAGAACGAAAGCGAGGAAGCGAAAGGACTCAAAGGGGCCACCGCAAGGGAAGTGCATGAGCGAAGAGGGGGCCGAACCTCTGGACACCGTCCCCTCTCACAAAGACCTCCCTTTTCGATTGGCGGAGATGAAGCTCAACAACCCTGTGCCGGCGAACGTGCCGATGGCCGATGCCCTCAACGGCTTGCGCCGTGAATGGTTGTTTCAATACCGACTCTTGAGGACGGAATGGAGCAAAGACCACTACACCACACTCGCCTTTGGCATTCTCGCTTTGTGCTTGGGTTCGATTTCAACCGAATTGTGGAACGGTGGCGATGCAACGACGAGCGGATTTAGCGGCGTGTTGGCCATCAACGGTTTCCAGTTCTTCCAAGTTCTTGTTTCAGCCTTGTGTTGGGCTTGGTTCACCTACCAAGCGTGGAGGTTGTTCCCCGTCATGAGGGTGCATGCGCTGTCGCTTTTGGTGATGTGGAACGCCATGCTCGGAGCCCAAATTTTCTACCACCGCAACAATCCATATTTCCCGATGGGGTTCAATCTCTCGGACATGATGGAAGGGACCTTGATCGTCCTCATCGTGTTCTTTTTCCTCTTCTTTTTCTGGAAAGCGGTCGTTGAAACACGCGACCTCCACGTTGAGGTGCACCACCTTCACGAAGACGTCAGGGTCATGGAGGCAGAATTGGCCGAGCACTCGCTCAAGGGATGGACGGCCTTGTTTGGAACATGGGTGGGTTTGATTTCCATTTCCGCCTGGGCGGGATTGCACCACATCTCCGAGTACGGAGAACCCAATTACGGCTTCCTTTTCCTGCACCTCTTGACCGGCATTCCCGCCGTACCGGTCCTTTTGGTCGTTTTGTGGTATCCTCAGAGGATGCTGGGCAACCAAGCAAGGGTGCGCACGCGTGCAGCCGTTGACGCCGCCGTCGAAATGGAGGGTGAGTCCATTTCGGTAAACACGTCAGCTGCATGTCCGGATTGCGGCGAAAAATCAGCGTTGTCGCGGGATGCGACGGGCGCGTTGATCCATCCGTGCTTGGGTGCGGGATGTACGGGAAACGTCACCGTTGGAACCGATTGCCCGACGTGCAGCACGGCCATGCCCAGCCGATTGAATTGTGCTTCATGCGGGGTCAACGCACCCGCCATTGAGTTCTTACCGGACCAGGAGGCGTGGTGAATGTTGAACCAATGCCGAGATGATTTTCCAACGTTGCAAAACGAAGCGGCACCGGCTTATCTGGACAATGCCTGTGTCACCCTCAAACCGCAATCGGTCATCGACGCCATCACGGGCTACTATACCACAACACCCGGCTGTGGTGGCCGTTCTGTCCACCGATACGGAACCGTCGTCTCGAAGGCCGTCAACGATGCACGAGTCAAATTGGGAGCGTTCATCAACGCAGAACGGGCCGACGAGGTCATCTTCACACGAAACGCGACCCATTCCATCAACCAAGTCGCTCATGGTCTCGCTTGGGAGCGGGGAGATGTCGTTCTCACCTCCGACCGAGAGCACAACTCAAACCTCGTTCCCTGGCTGCAACTTGAGCAGGAACGAGGGGTGGACCACCACGTCGTGAAGAGTCACGATGACAATTCGTTCGACCTCGAGGCGTTTGAGCGAGCCTGCGAGGATGCAGGACCCCGACTGAAGATGGTGGCGATGAGTCATGTAGGCAACCTCGATGGCGTTGAAATCCCCATCGCCGAAGTCGCAAAAATCGCTCATGATTACGACGCCCTCGTGGCCGTTGACGGCGCCCAATCAACGCCGCACATGAACGTCGATGTTCAAGCGCTCGACATCGATTTCCTTTCCTTTTCTATTCACAAGATGTGCGGACCCTCCGGCATGGGGGGGCTTTGGGGGAGGTACGAGCTTCTTGATGGCTTGCGGACCATTCAATCGGGCGGCCAAACGGTCACGCATTCCACCTACACCGAAGCGACTTGGGCTCCACCTCCTTCGAAATTTGAAGGAGGTTTGGGTAATTTTTCGGGAATGATTGCAACAGGTGCCGCCGTTGACTATCTTTCTGCCTTGGACATGAACGAGGTGCACGAGCACGAAATCCGACTCAATCGAATCATGACGAAAGGCGTGAACGATTTGCCTGGAATGAAGATCATCGGTCCAGAAGATCCTTCAAAACGGGGAGGGATTTGCTCCATTCTTCTTGAGCACCTTCCTGCGCATGAAGTTGCTTTGCTTCTCGATGAAGTTGCCGGCGTCATGGTCCGCAGCGGACAGCACTGTGTTCATTCGTGGTTTGCAGACCGAAACATTCCGGAGGGTTCGTTAAGGGCATCCGCTTATTTGTACAACACCGAAGAAGATGTTCGATGCTTCGTTGACACGTTGAGTGAAATCGCACACACATTGGGGTAAGGCCATGGAAGCAATCCTCCCACACGGAGACGAACCGTCTCCCCTTGAAATTCCGCCCTGGAACGACCTGAAGCCTCAAACGAATCCGGTGTACGAAGAGGCAGCGGACATACGGGCGATCAAAATCGTCGTTTCCGTAACCCTCGGCGTGACGCTTCTTCTCGCTGCAGGTTATCTTGCGGCCGTGGTGATCAGCGACGGCGCCATCCTGCTTCGTCCCAGTGAATTGGCCCTTGAGCGACACGAAGCTTACGAGTCCTTGGTCAACCACCCACAAGACGACCTTCGGGGCAGCGGCGTGGTTGTTTGCATTGTGGATTCGGGGATTGATACGACCCACAGCGACCTTGCCGACGCACGAATGGGCGGATGGAAGGACTTTGTCAACGGGAGAACAACGCCTTACGACGACCACGGGCACGGCACCTCCATGGCGGGAATTTTGGTCGCCAACGGCTGGCTGAAAGGGGTGGCAAACGAAGTTGAACTTCTTGTTGCAAAGGCTTTGGGTGCCAACGGTAGCGGCGACGACGGGGTCGTGGCTCAAGCCATTGATTGGTGCGTTTCCTCGGGAGCTCACGTCGTATCCCTCTCCCTGGGTGGCGCTCCCGGAATTCTCCCCTTTTCATTTGGAGGGGGCGACCGGGGTTCGGGAGATGCCGCAAACGACGCCATCGACGAAGGTGTCTACGTTGTTGCAGCCGCAGGAAACGACGGGGGAGAAAACGATGACGGCGATGTGGCACACCCAGCAAGCGAGGGAAGCGTCATCGCCGTTGGCGGCGTGACGTTGCAGGGGACCCATTGGTCCGGTTCTTCAGAGGGAGACAACAACGGTCGGATCTTGCCACTGCCCGTGCTTCTTCCTCGCAACGACCCCGACCGGAAGCCGGAAGTCGTTGCACCGGCGGAAGCCGTCCCTGTCCTCCTCAACGACGGTTCATGGGGGCTGGCTGACGGGACGAGTGCCGCTACGGTTTACGTCACCGGAGCCATTGCCCTTCTTTTGGAAAGCAAACCCGAATTGATTCCAAGCGAAAGCGCAGGCAATGCAGAAAACGTGGAAACCGTCAAGCAGTGGCTAATGGACAGTGTAACGCCTCAGGAGGGGCAAACAGGGCACGACGACCAGTACGGTTACGGCCTGCTTAACATCCAAGCTTTGCTTGATGCATCTCAAGGCTAACGTGGAAGCCAAGCCACCAACGTGCCCCCGAACAGCGGCATAAAGGCCACGTGGTGGGAATCTTTGGTTGAGGAAATCAATTCGATCCAAGCGTTGAATCCCTCGACGAGCGCCATGCCTTCCGCATCGTTTTCGTCCACTTCTCCGGTGGGCATATCGGGTTCAACCGTGTAGAGCACCCCGTTTTTGTGAAGCATCGCAAGATAAGTTTTCACCAGCACAGCTCGTTGGTTTGACGGACCGTCAACAACGATAGCATCGTAATCTGGAGCAAACGGCGTGTTGGAGAGTTCGGATGTCGTCGCCGATGCGAGCGACCATGCTTGGTGCTCAGCCGCCAGTTGGACGGGTTCTCCAACCACCACCGATGCCCAATTCAAGGCGTCGTACCGTGTCAGTAAGCGGTGCAGGATCACGCCGAATTTTCCACCCTGTTCAACAAGCGTATAGGTCTCGTAGGAATTCACCTTGCGTTCGACGAGGTCAAGCAGCCATGCTGAACGATGTCCAATACCTGAGCCGACCTCGAGGAGACGCTTCGGTTGCTGGCGAGCGAGGGCATCGCGAAGTCGACGGAGCAAAGAAATCGACCATGTCGACAGACCCATGTGCTGAAGTTGTTCGTTGATGTTGGCTGCAATTTCAGGTTCATGACGAGGTTGGTCGGCATCTTTTGAGAGCAATTGGGCGAGAATTTCTGCTCGCTCCGGTTGCTGCTCGTCCCTGTCCATACTCCTGCTCCGTGAGGGTCAAACAAGAAGCCTTGCACAGAATCATCATCGGAGGTTTGAAACCAAACCGTCGGTGGGTTGGCGATGAGGGAGCCACCGTGGATAAGGACGAGGCATGGGACGATGACGAGGAGGTGATGGACAACGCCACGCAATGTCCAGCCTGCGACGACATGACCGGCCATGAAATTCTCAAGGAAAAAAAAGTCGGGGATGGCGCCGATTTCAGGGTGCGCTGCGAAAGCTGTCAGCACGTTCACACGGTGCAATTTCGACCTCCACCAGCGACGCATTTGCCGTTCATCCTCACCGAGGGTCCAAGTTCAGAACGGGTCGTTTTGGTGGTTGATGCCGACGAAGAATTCGTGGTTGGTGATGTTTTTGAGGAAGACGAAAAATTGTGGGGCGTCCATCAAATCGAATTGACCAACGGACAAAACAGCAAATCCGCCATCGCCACCGATATCGCCAGAGTGACGGCTTTGCGAACCGACATGGTCCGGGTTAAAATGACGTTAACCCGAGGCGAGGAATCAACATCGGCCGTGACGGAGGTTCCTCAGGAGACGACCTTTACCGCTTCTCACTTGATGGAGTTTGAAGGAGAGACCTGGCGCATTCGCGCCATCCACACCGGTGCAGGCCGAACCTTACGTGGAACCGTGCAGGCACCTGACATCAAACGCATGTACCTTCACGAACCTCCGAAGGGTGAACATTTCGCACCACGTACCCCAAGAGAACGGCGACAAGCATGGAAAGAAGGGAAATTGGGTTACAATCCCAATCCCGAACGTCCAAAAGAGTTGATCAAAAAAGGCGTCAACCCCAACAGTAAACCGAAGCGAAGCAAGAAAAAGCGACGCTGATTCATGGCCTGTTGGTCCAAGGCAACAAAAATGCCTTCGCTACTTGGACGCCGATGGTCGGGTTTTCCTTCAGACGGCGGATGCTGTATTCGTACCATTTTTCACCATATGGAATGTACACTCGAGTTCGGTGCCCCTCATTCAGCAATTTGCGTCTCAACGGGCCTCGAACACCGAGCAACATCTGGAACTCGTATCCTGGGCCCTTGTTCGGCCGAGGTGGCCCTGCATTCGGCCTTGGGTCGGTAACCCCAGGCCCCATACCGAATTCCTTCAGCGATGCGCGGGTGTGATTAACGACGGGAAGGTCATGGGTCGCAATACCGACATATGCACCTGCCCTCAACATGGAGGTGATGGCCTCGTTTGTGGCAACAACGATGTCGTTGTATTGGCTGTGAGCGATGGCCTCGGGCTCAAGGTAAATCCCTTTGCAGATTCGATAATCCGCCATTCCCCCGAGCCGCTTCTCCAAGTGCTCAATATCGTCCAAGGTTCGATGAAGGCGGCCTTGAAGGACGGTACCGACGTTCGTGAGTCCTTCCTCGTGCAACTTGAGCACGACCTCAATGGTATCGGTTGTGACGCGGTGGTCTTCCATGTCCAGGCGCACGAACATTTCGTGTTTTGCTGCTCGTTCAACGAGGGTTCGAATGTTGGCCATGCCCGCTTCGGCATCGATGAGCAATCCAAACGCCGTGGGTTTGATGCTCAGGTTGGCGTCCAACCCGTGTTCCTGAATCGCATCCATCACCCGGATGTATTCTTCAAGGAAGAACGTCGCTTCGTCGAGGCTTGAGATTTCTTCCCCGAGAACATCGACGGTAAAGCACGCACCTTCGCCGGTGAGGCGCTTCATCACCCGCACCGCATCCTCAAGCGCAGGGCCAGCAACGTAACGACGGCTGACCCAACGAACAAACCACTTCGGCATGCGGACGGTGGTGGCCACGACAAGCCGAGAGAACCAGCCCACCATGCTTATGACTCCATCAAGCCGCTCTTTGACCCTTTGTGTGGAACATCATCGCTTGTTCGCTCGCTCGAAAACCCCCTTGCTCGTCAACAGGGGTATCCCGAGTGAGGCAAGGTGTTCGCGAACGGCTTGCCGTTGCCAGCCTCTGAAGGCCTTTTTGTCCATGGAACACACCAAATCGCCCTGAGGGAAACTCTTCCTCGTGGCCTCGATAGCGGCGTTGATCGCTTGTTTCCAGTTGCCTCCAACCTCTCCCTCGTTTTGCTCAAAGGGCAAGGCGTAGGTGGCCAACATATGGCCCAACCAGACCCCTTCCGCTGCTGCGAGGAGATTCGCTCGGGGGGCATAATGCCCGCCTCCTAACGTGACCACGACCGTTTCACCGGCATTGCGTGCGGGAGACCACTTGGTCGCGTCGTCTTCGGACAACAAGGTGTCCCGGATGATGTGCGCCAAAACATCAGCTGCTCCGACATGCCCCCACGTGGCCTCGGTCGAACCCACCTCGATGAACATACACGGCACGCCAAGATCCGGTCCGTGGTGCGTTACTTCGAGCGAGAGGTCAAAACCCTGAACCTGCGGGTTGTTTCCCGCACGCTCAAGCAACAACTTCCACCAACCTGCCAATCGAGATGAGGGGGGCGGTGCTCGACCTCCATGGCCGCCGTAAGGGCCAATCTCGCCTTCGTCAAGGTGCGGGGTGCCGATGGGGTGAAGCGTGAGCGAGGCTTGACCGCTTGCTGCAACGTGACGAGAGGGAAAAATAACCTCCTCCACGACCTCTCCGGAATGCTCGAACCATCGACGATCAAGGCCGTCCTCAAACAACAATCCGTCTGGGAGATGCACCATTCGCAAGTGGTGGAGCGAATGCGTCGGGTGCCCTTCAAAGGGAGGTGAAACCGTCCACGGGTCGAGGCGCAACAACACGTCTGCCTGATTGGTGCTGGCAACGTCTTGTTGATTCACCGCAATGAGCACGACACCGTCCCCGCTCATGGCTGGCCTACGGTCACGGAGTTCATGGTTTTGACGAAGACGAGGCTTCACATACTTGCATTCCCAGCCAGTATCATGGACGAAGGGTTGCCTCCTCGCATCCCTTTTCTCCCCGATAAGATCCTTCCCCATGACGGAGGATGTGTCGTCACCGGCATGGAGGGTGAACTGCTCTGGCTCGACCGAACACTGAATCCAATGGGCGAGGTCTCGGTCCCCCATCCGATGAGGATTCATCATGCAACGGTCACGGACGGTGCGCTCCATGCGATGTGGCTGGACCGAGAACTGCTCCTCGCCTTCATGGGGTCGCTTCCCTTGGGATCGCAAGAAAACGGAACCACTCGAGCCAATTTGCGAACAGCGATCAACACGCCGAAAAACCACCATCCAGCGGGCAATCGGTGGTCGCATTCGCTTGATGCTGAGCCGATGGCACTGGCGGGGAAAGGGGACGTGCTGGTCTTTGAATTGTACCGACGGGGTCTTTACAGCATCTCGACCAACGCAGAGGAGCGGTGGCGAATGCCGAGCCCGACATGGCAGTATTCGAAACGTAGGCCACGCAACGAAGAAACCGTCGCTCTTCACCAGCTTGAGAAGGATTTCATCATCGTTTCAAGAGGAGGACATGTCCAGCGACGGTCGACCGATTCGGGCCAACTCCTGGAGGAGTATGTT
Source organism: Candidatus Poseidonia sp. (assembly GCA_030828165.1). GTDB lineage: Archaea > Thermoplasmatota > Poseidoniia > Poseidoniales > Poseidoniaceae > Poseidonia. Next base: position 10,466 of record JAURDA010000028.1, on the reverse strand, counting down.
CTCGAGGGTGTGGAAGGGCCCGTTGAGCACCATTACCGTCATGGGACCCATGAACTGGTCGCCACCGCTCATGGCGAAGTGTATTGGCTGCAGGCAGGGAACGTTCACCAACGCGTCCTTCTAAGCGGTCCAATTCAACATGCTGCGTGGGACGACCATCTTCCGGGCTGGAGAATTGCCGGATGGCGAGAGGAAGTGGTTCTGGGGGCAACCGTGTCCGACCGAAAACCAACGCGAGAAATTCCAATCCACATTCATCTGAATGGAGAGCGCCCGCTCGTGCTGTTCAACGATGGAACATGGGCAAACAGCCAATTTTGAGCGCCGCTGCGCACATCCGTAAACCAAGGTTGATCACTCGTTCATCGACGTGAAACCGCAACGACCGCATGACTTGCGGTTGTTGTGATGTGCAAGGAAAACACCCGGACCGCAGTTCGGGCAATTTTCAGCGCGGATGAGTTTTCCGTCTTCCACTTTGTACTTTGACCACTTGGCTTTGGCGTTTGGACCGTCTCCCATCATTCATCGCCTCCTTCGGTTGCTTTCTCAGCGCTGTCGCCCTCTTCTGCAGGCTTTGCACTGCGGAAGGGTTCGTGACGCTTGTGGATGTATTCAGGCTCGACCGACATGGCGTCAGCCGATTCGTAGATGTAGGCCAAACCGGTCGTCAAGGGCTGGCCGAATCGCGTCACGCAGTCTTTGACAACGATCAAGTCCGGGTCTGAACCTGGCTCAAGCGTTCGGACCAAATCCATGACTTCCTTGCGGGAGGGCGTGGCTTTCTTGTCATGCTTCCAACTGAACGAGATTTCAACCCTGTTCAGCACTTTGTTTTCTTTTCGGTCTTTGATTTCCATGTGATTCACCTCATCGGATGTTGACTTTCAAGGCGTAACGGCCGGGTTGATCGGTCTGAAGGCGCTTTGCGATTTCAGAGCGTTCAGGTTGCATGATAATGACGTAACCGGTCCAATCGGAGGAGACCTGAGCGGAAGGGTGACGTGGGCACTGGTCGACATCGTCTCCCAGAACGAGGTGACACTCCCCGCAGGCGAACGGAACCTTGACCATTTCACTCGCCTCCGTCTTCTTTTGCACCGGCCCACGAGGGTGAACCGAGACCTTCCTGCTTGCTGGTCAAACCGATTTTTGAGCGGCGAGGGTCGGAGGTGTCGGGTGAGAGGGAAACGATGCGTGCTCGTACGAAAGAACCGATGGCGAGTTCACGTCCGGTTTGTCGGCCGGTGATTTTGTTCGCGCCGATGTTGATGTCGACAGGTTCGTCCATGATTTGCGATTTGTGCAGCAGAGCTTCCATGGGACCAATTCGGACAAAAGCCCCGAATTCGTTGACTTCCGAGACGGCCCCTTCAACAACCTCTTGGTCGTCCATGCAGAACAAAACAGCGTCGAACTGAACCTTCTGGTAGATGGCACCGTCGCCGTGAATGATGCGTCCACGGCCGATGGTTTTGTGATTGTTCGTCACCAAGACAAAGCGGTTTTCCGAGTCAAACTTGCCCTCAAATGCATCCATCGAAAGACGATCGATGTGTTGGTCGAGCGACTGTCCTTTCCGCATGTATTCTGCAGGGATTCGGATGGTGTCTTCCTTGGTTACGACCTTGTACATTTTTTCACCTCTTCAACCTCTCAAGGGGTAAGGTGAAACACGGATGCTATGAAGCGGTTCCGTCCTTCACCGGGTTACCTCAGGAGAGAAAGCGACCGAAGTCATTCCTTCCACCGACGACCCCTATTTAATTGAAACGGATTAAGCCACCCTCGGAAATCGCTTCGCGGCCAACGGTTGGCGACCGTTGAAGCAAGCAACAAAAGGGGTTTAAGACCACGGCATCGCCATAATCCATAACAACCCCCCGAAGGCGGTCATCCACAATGTCAGCGAGCTCCGGCGCCACAATGGGACAACGGTACTTTTCCGGGGTTGCGGTGTTCTTGCTGTTGACGGTTCTTTTCTCGCCGCTCAATGCAGGAGATAAATTGCCTTCAGCCACGAGCAACCAACAGGTTTCGGGAGCCAGTGACTGGAGCGGAGAAGACCAACCTTGGGGACAATACGGAAAAACACCCACGCACAACCAAACCGCTCCTTCGCACGGACCGGACGGTGGCCCGGGTCAAGGCAACGTCAGCGATATCACGGAACTCATGACGCTGGAACATCCTGTGGTGAACTGGCAGGTCTTTGAAACCGGTGAGGGAAGCGACGCCTACGGGTCGGTGATCGGTGACTTCTCTGCGAGTGTATCCTTCCCCGAGGCTGCACGAGAACGCTGTGGAGAGGGCATGTTGTTTCCGGTAATGATCTCAAGCGAAATCACCGACGGAAACCGAGAAAGTTACCTAAACATCGTTTCGGGCAACGACGCCAAAATTGCTTGGCGAACATCGCTTGGAAACACCGAGGCGATTCGCTCCACGCCCATGATTCACGATATTGACGGTGATGGTCCCCCTGAAATTATCGTCGTGTATGACACGGCCAGCGCCTTGAACATCGACGTTTGGTCGCCTCGCCTCACCTGCACCGAATCCAACTGGCAAATTTCCGGGCACAGCAACGAATTGATGTGGTCGTACAGCGATGCTGATGTACGGATTGGCTCGCCATCCCCCCACATTTGGACCGCCAATTCAGATCACGATGCCGTGACTCAACCGCTGTTGGCCGATCTTGAGTTGGACGGCACCCCGGAATTGGTGGTCGCCGTGGTCGATGACCCGGAAAACAACCCCTCAGTATACGTTCAGTCCTACACCTTGACCACAACGCAACCCAGCGCCTCAGACTGGAGTGTGAACCTCGACCGAGGCACGCATCCCTCGGATCCTGTTTGGGCAAAACTGGACAGCACCACAACCTCAGTTTTACTCACCACGATCGACTCCAATTCAGGGAACATGTGGATTTGGAAAATAGACGGAGCCTCCGGTTCTCTTGATTGGGAGCGTGTTGCCGTACCGGGAACGGACTCCGATTCGGATGCACCTCGTCTTCGGCTCCCCGGCCCGGTCATCACGCAATTGGACAGCGATGCAGCACCCGAAATGGTGCTGACGGTCCCCACGGACGCCAACGGACGAACCTCAGGCACCGGCGCCCGTTTCATCGGCATGGACATCGCTTCAGCAACCGAGGTGTTCAATTTTCGAGCACCGAACGGATATGCTGACACCCAACCCACGCCCATGGACACGGATGACGACGGCATTTCCGACCGATTGTGTTGGGCCACCTGGTACTCCGACTCAAGCGTGACCACCAGCCGAAAGGGCATGCTTGGTTGCACCGACATCAGCGATGAAAATGCGGTCAACGAATGGGTCCGTGACCTTGAACGGGGCAGCGGAACGGACAACGACGAAATCGCAGCCTCGCCCCCCTTCTGGCTCGACATAGACGGCGAAGGGACGCCCGAGATCCTGATTGGATTTGGTCGACGATTTTGGGCCTTTGACGGCGATACGGGTGCTTCAGCCGACATCAACAACGAGTGGTCGACCCCGTTGACCATGCCTCACCGAGTTTGGACGGCGCCAGCGCTAGCAGATGTAGACGGGGACGGCCACCTTGACGTACTGTTTGGCGACACCCTCATTTCCGACAGAGGGGTCGACCTTGTACCGACACTCGACAACCGAGGCCTGTCCTTTAACCCGGCACAGGCCGATCCTGGCCAGACCGTAACGGTGACCGCTCAATTCTCAAACATGGGCACTGCCGAAGCGGATGACGACGTGGATGCAGCCATTGTGATGAACGGTGTTGAACTCCGCAGAGAGCGATTTACATCCAGCCAACCGGTTGCACCGAGCGGCGAGGGTGGACCCATGACCTTCACCGCTGATTTTACGGCCCAACTCGGACTTCATACCTTTGAGTTGGTTCTTGACGTCAATCAAAACATCACGGAACAACGGGAGGACAACAACCGGGCTTTTGCTGAATACCTGGTGGTTGAACCGTACGTCGCAGAACTCTCTGGCCCGCTTGATCCTCCTCGAATTCTTCCCGGGGACCAAGAAATCGTCGACATCATGCTCACGTCAACCGGTTCAAGAACGGCGGAATGGACCCTTACCTACGACACTCAAAACCTACCGGAAGACTGGACCTTCGCCCCTGTTGTGGGCCAATCGCTTGCGATGGAACTCGTTCCCCAGACTCCCCAGATTCTTTCCTTCGAGGCCAACGTCCCCGCCAGTGCACTTGGCGATGCCTCGGGCGTGGTCTCGTTGCTCTTGAGTTTGGATGCCGACCCGAGCATCAACGTAAGCCTTGAATTACCGATTGAGGTTTTGAGAACTCGCGGATTGGATTTGACCGGTCCCCAAGGGCTCAACGAATCAAACGGGGTTGGTCGTCCCGGTTACACGGCAAAGGCCTGGTTCATGGTCGAAAATCTTGGAAATGCGGAGGAGACCACCACGACGATCACCTGGTCAGCCCCTTCATGGGGAGGCTCGCCTTCCATCCACACGCTGGAGGGAACTCAACTCTTCAGCATCACGCTAGCCCCCGGTGAATCCAAGGAACTCGTCGCTCATCTCCCCACGCCGTCATCGGCAACCTACGGGTCCTCGACAGAATCCACGCTGACCATGTGCATGGGCAGCGGAGAGGACGCATTGTGCGAATCCATGCCCTTCATGTTCACTTCGCAAAAATTCGTCCTTGACCCCAACCATCAACGCTCGCTTCCGGATGCCACCTTGAGTTGGAACTTGACCGGAACCCTGCCCACAAACGGCATCGTGCAGTGGAACATGGCAGAAATGGGACTCTTGGAGACAGGATGGACGTGGTCGACCACCGGTGACTGGTCAACGAACGGTACCTACCTCGAAGCGCAGGGGAGTCCCGGGCAATCGGTTACCGGGGAACTTGAATTGGTGCTCCCGGTGAACGCAATACCAAAGCGTCACGCCTTCCATGGAGTGGATTTGGCCGACGCCGAAGCCGTCTTTAACGGATCATTGCATATTCTCCAAATTTATCGGGCCAACCTTTCGTTGATCGAACCGGCGATCGAAAACCCGGAGGATATCGTTTCGCTCAACGTCACGGAATCGCACCGATTTTTGTTGTTCTTGAGCAACCCCGGGAACGGACAGGACGTCTTTGTGCTCGATGCGACCGTGAGTTCATCCGAAACCGACTTTTCGGGAGAAGTTGGATTCACGTTTTACGATCCCGTCAAGACGCTCGGGCCGCTTTCCACCGGTATTGGAACCGTCGATATTGTCCTCTCGGAGGACGTCCCTGCACAGGTTCCTTTCGAAATCACGTTTACTTGGACCTCTCAGGGGGGGAACGGGGCGGTCTTCGACGCCGTAACCGTCAACCTGCAGGCCGCACCAAGTCACGAATGGGAAGTCACGCCCCTCAACGGAACGAACCATCAAACGGTCCCCGGCGAGGTGCTCAACCTTTCGTTGGAGGTCAAAAACCTCGGAAATGCAATCGATGACGTCACCCTCGTCCCCCAGATCGAGGTTCAAGCGTTCGGCAACGATACCGCTCAATGGCCTTCCCAGTCGGTTGCCTCAACCTCCTTAGCCGTTAACGCATCACAGGTGGTTTGGTTTCTCCTCGATGTGCCGACCAATGCATGGGCTGGGTCGCAAGCAGAGGTGACCTTGTTGCACATGACCAGCGGCTATGTCGTGGGTGAAACGACACTCATCATTGAGGTCCTCCCCGTCTCGAGCTGGCGGTTGAACCTCACAGGAGCCGACCTTGAGATTGAACCGACCGGGGAAAACCTCACCCTCCAACTCGTCCACACCGGCAACGCCTACGAAACGGCGTTCTTTGCAAAGGCGGGAGCTGGATGGAACATCACGTTGCCCGATGCCATTGAGGGTGTTGCGCCGTATTCCACGGTCATGTTCACCGTCTTTGTCGAGCCACCCGCAAACGCCGTTGCGGGGGAAATCGGTGTTCTCCGCATTCGCGTCACTGGAAACGACACCTCCGGTTCAATCGAGGAAGAGGTACCGGTCCGTGTAGGGGCTCAACCCAACATCATCGTGGACCATCGCAGTGCATGGACCGTCAACGAGCAAGGAGGCTACCCGACTGCTTGGATACACAACCTCGGCAACGACATCGCCATGATCAGCGTTGATGTCGACGGCCTCCCCGAGGGTTGGTCAACCCAACAAGGAACGCAAATGATTCTTGCTCCAGGCGACATCAGCGGACTCCCGCTTCAATTGATACCGGCCACTGGGTGGAACGGTCAACGGTTTTTGGTCACGCTCAACGTGCATCACCCCATTTTGGGAACCGTTGCCCACAACATGGAGGTCGCCTACGGATCAATCTCATGGGCGCAAACTCCGGTTCGAGATGCCTATGTCGGCACCCATCAGTCCGTTGAATTCCATCTGGGTGACGGCGATTCTCCATCGGTGAATTCCGGTTTGACCTTGCAGGTGGAGGGAAATGCGGTCAACTTCAACCAACCCTCAACCACTGGCGAATACGAAGTCGTCTTTTCCAGCGAGTCCACTTCAACCAACCTCTCGCTCTATGCGGTTGCACGCACCTATCCTGAATCAACCATAACATGCGCCTTTCTCCCCGGCGTCTTCGACAATCTTGGACGAGTTCCAATCAGCGGGACCGTTGCACAATGCGATCTTGCTGCTGACGATGCAGAAGTCCTGCGAGCAGCCCTTACGGTGATCACATCAAGGGGCGAACGGGTCCCCCTTCAAACCGAAATCTGGACGGTGAACACCGGTGGTCGAGAAACCGTCAACCTCACGGTGCTTGATTGGACGCCCGAACCGGGCATGTTCGGCATCGTCCTGACCGGGCATGACCAATACGGCCGAGAATTGGTAAATCTCGACACCGACGTCACCTCTCGGGCAGCAAATTGGAACATTGGCATCAATTCATTGACGGCAGACGGTGACATCACGGTCGGTATCCAGCGAACCGGTTACAGCGTTTTGGAACAAGCCGTCTGCGAGCTCTATGTGGAAGCATCCGGCGGCTGGAGCACAACGTACGTCGTGGACATTGCCTACGCCGAGTTTGCTCCGGTCATTTCAATCGAGAACCCGAACTCCATCGAAAAAGATGAGAGGGTCACCGCCACGGTTTCATGCAGCGTTCCCTTCGACATCGATGACGACCCCGACGACGACACCAAGAGTGCGTTCTACAAGTCGGAGGGGTTGTTGAGCGTAACCTCCAACGAGGTTGGATGGGTCCTTGGTATTGCTGCTGTCTTGTTTTCATCCGCTTGGTTTGGAGGATTGATTCGTCAACCGGGCCTAAGGAACCAACTCCGCAAGACCCCAGATCGTCGGCCCAAACCCGCTCAGAAAGAAAGCGGGAAGGCCGAAGAAGAAACGGAGAAGGACGTTGATCCTTCAAACCCTGAAACTGAACCAGAGAGCGACGATATTCAATTCCAAGTGGAGGAGCCCGTAGAAGAAACACCTCCCGGCACCGAAGAAGTCCAACTGAACGCCCTTCCGATGGTCGAGGTTATTGAAGAAACGCAACCCGATGCTCCGGCAACCGCCAGTGGTCGACTCGCCTCCCTCCGAGAGGAAATGGGGGAGCAAGGTGATGAACAACCTGAAGGTCCAATTGAAGACCGGATGAGGGATTTCTTTGGTGACCGCTGAAGTTCGAGAAAGCAAGGTCTTAACCGAGCGGCAACCGACCCCAAACCATGGACGAGAAAACCCTCTCCACAACGTCTCCGTTTTACACGCTCGATGCGTTCAACGGGGACCTTGCCTCGGAGGTCATGCAGGCGATTGAAGCCGCCATGCAAGCCGATGAACAACTCTGGCAGAGGCTTGTTCAAGAGGATGCGTCGTTGGAAACCCGCCTCAAACAACAGGGCGTGGAAACCCCCGATTCCTTCCAGACCATCCAGTGGGACGCCGCTACGCTTCTCTTCACCTCCTGTGTTGAGTTAACCAACGACGGTCGACCGCTCCCGCTTGGAGAGACCCTCACTCGGGAACGATTCGGGAGGTTTCCCCACGGGGACGGTTCAGCGTTGGCTTACCTGCTCGAGCAGATCCGTCCAAACCGGAGCATCACCGAAAACGACGGCGAAGCCCTCTACGACCGAATGATCAACGGATTGGAACAACTTTCTCATGGCTGCCGTGACGCTCACAGAGGGCATGACCGCTTTGAGAACGGGTTTGGTGGCATGCGCATTCATGGATATTTATCCGCCGACGGCGTTCATCAATTGCGAAAAGATTTCGCCAGCAGAGCATGGACGGCGTCCTACGATGAACCGCTTGACGGAGGGGTTGCGGATGTTGCGAAACATCTCTCCGCATTGCTCAAAGCCGCCGAGCGTCGCCGTGTCGGCCTCGCTCTGCGTTCTCACCGATGATCAGAAGGATTGCGAGGTCAACCGCTCGTACATCGATGCGTAGAGAGCAGCGGTGTCGTCAATGACCGATTGAGGCAACGCAGGAATGGGAGGTTCATCCGTACCCGCATCACGAGCCGCTTTCAAAGCGGTTTGGTGACCGATATCGATGTAGTGTGAGCGAACAAATTCTTTGGAGAGTTCGATGCATTCGCCGTTGGCATATGCTTCAGCATCCCACCAGCGGTCTTCGTCAAGCGTACCAAACGTATCGACAAGAACGATTTCCCGGTTGTCACCAAGGGCGAATTCTTTCTTTCCATCAACGTGAATGAGGCCGTTTTTGGCCGCTTCTTTTTCGATGATTTCGTCAACGGCGAGTGCAGCAGCAACGATGGCGTCGTACTCTTCATCCGTGATGTTCGAAATAGCAAGCCCCTCTGCTCGGTCGATGTTCCGATCGAATTGCTCAAACTTCGTTGTCACTTCAACGAAGGGTTTCTCGAGTTTCACACCGTACTCGCAATCGGGTGACACACCCAACGCTTCTGCAGAGAGTTCCCCTCGTTGAAAGCGTCGCCATGCCGAGCCCGACAGGTAGTGACGGACAATGACTTCAAGGGGAACGAACACCCATTCCATATCTCGTGGAATCGCTCCGGGTTCTTTGATGATGGTCACTTTGCGAACGAGACACCGGTCAGCACCGTTGACTTCAATGAGGTGGGTTTTGCAGATGCCGGCATCCTCGACGAGTTTGAACCAATGAGCGGTTGTTCGGTTCAAGGATTCACCCTTTCGAGGAATGAGCGAGGGAATGATTTGGTCAAACACCGAAATTTGATTCGTAAATCGGAATTCGAGGACATCGGGGTCGTCGGTCGACCAAACTTGCTTGACTTTGCCTTCGTAGAGCATTTCTCCCATGGCATATGACTCAAAAAATAGGCCTTTGAACCTTTCAGCGCCCGCTGATGGGCTTGGTCATAGGAAGCCAAGGGCGTCTTCAATTCGGTTGAGTTCTGGACCCGTCGTTTGCGAACCGCTGATGGCGCCGGTGTTTGATGCGCAGACGCCCGCTCCCACGTAAGGAGAACCAAACGAAACGGTTCCAACCATGGGTTTCACGCCGAGAACATCCTCGATAAGCATAGCTTCATCGGGCGTAACATCAGGGTGAAGCAAAACCCCCTGATCGTTGGCGACAGCGAGACTACCTACGACATCCTGGCCCGCAACGGTTGTCGAGGCGACATCAACCCCGAGGACCTCTGCGAGAATCTCAAGACCTTCGTGCGGAATGCTCGGGGACGCCACAGCCCCTTGTTCGTTCACAACCAAGAGGTTTCCAGCGGTGTTTACACCGCCTTCCATCACGACCACATCGCCGAAGGCGGTCAGGACATCAATGTCTCCTTCGGTGGCGATATCGGCAACGGCGATGCCTCTGGAGTTCCCACAAACAAGGGCACCAACAAGGTTTGATCCTCCAACCGTCATTGGTTGAAGCTCAAGTTCGAGGTTGGTTGCGAGCATCTCAACGACCAAAGGTGGAAGTTCAGGTGGGTGAAAGAGAACACCGCCAACCGAAGCGAGATGAATCCCGACTTGGTCGCTGCCAAAGATATCAACGGTATCAATCGGCATGAGTTCGCTCCTGTGTGTTCGTTTTGCACGAGTGTTTTTGAAAACGCAAAAAAGGCCGGCCTCGTGACGAGGACCGGCCTTAAGCGCCCTTTCGGGTCGAGGATCCGAAGTGAAAAGAGAGGGGCACAGTGACTTCCTTTCCCGTGGACTCTCGTACCACAGTAATGGGAGAGACGCAGTAGGGCTTGACTTCTGGGTTCGGAATGGGACCAGGTAAACACCTACGCTGTGACCGTGCACCCATCTCTTTTCGAATCGGATAGGATGCGACGTAGCGTCGCAAAATGAATTGGCATGATCTTTTAGACGAAGGGCACTCATGGTGCGGATACATACATCACGAAAAAAGATGCTCGAACATTAGTGCTGCTGGACTGAACACGTCGCCGAAGCTTCGTGCTTACATCCGCAGTCTATCATCTCGTC
>JAURDA010000027.1 GCA_030828165.1 Candidatus Poseidonia sp. | reverse complement strand
CCGGTTGGTCTGTTGAGAATTTTGTGCTGGGATCGACTTATACTCAAACCCACATACCCACAGACGGTTCCGGTTGCGATGTTACGAATAGTCAGGAGTTCCACGGCCACTGGTCCATGACCTACGTGCTTCACAACGCAACAGTTGTAGCGGCCTGATTTGCTCAAACTCGGGTACTCCAGTCCGATTTCGTGGTTATTGACGTCAATTAAGTGCTCGTACCGGGATTTGAACCCGGGTCGAAGGAATGAGAGTCCTTCATGATGGGCCACTACACTATACGAGCGTGGGTATTCCTCGCCATTTTGCCTTCCTATTTAGCCATCACGCCAAAGCCCAGAGTTTGGATTGCCGCCGATTTGCTTCACTTTAAGTTAAAATGAAAAGTGAAAAACGAGAGACTGCGCCGAGGTTTGTCGTTCAGTTGCTGCAAAGGACTCCTTCGTTCCTTGATATACCTCCGCCGTTGAATGGGGGAACATGAACCCAAACGCAAACCCCCAGAGTTTGACCTTTAGCGACCTCCACTCAACCGGCTCGTGTTCGCAGCCCGTGTCCTGGAGCCAACAGAGCCGAACAGCACTGGCCCACGCAACCGGCCGATTACCGGCTTCAACGCACAACCTCGGCTGGCAACCGTTTGCGGGCCCCGGTTCATCTCCTGAATCAAAAGCCATGAGCGTCACCCTCCGCTCTCTACACCGCCGTGTTCGAGGTGAGGCTTGAATGAGCCGCACCCAGCGCCTCCGCTCGGAGATCTTGACCTTCCTCGAGCAAGTTGGTGAAGCCAACACGACGACGATCTTGGACCACGTCAACCGTCGCTTTCGTTGGGGCGCCACCATGAACCAACTCGGCAACGTCTTGGCTCGAGACCGACGCTTCGTCAAGGTCGGCTTTGACGAAGGAACGGATGTTGGTGGATTCCGTATGCGGGTCTGCATTTGGTCCATGGCGTCCGCTTGAGGCCAAGCAATCAAAAATCATCAGCCCAACCGGCACCCATGGCTGTGGCTTTGAGCGCCTACATCTCCTTGATGCGTCCCAAAAATCTAGCTCTTGCAGCGGCCACCGTTCCGCTCGGGGCTTACTTCGCAACCCTTGACGATGCTGCGACCTTTTCAGCCAATGCGGTTGCCCTTCACTTGCTCGCCGTGGTTTTTTTCACCGGCGCAGGGAACGCTATGAATGACATCAAGGATGCTCGTATCGATGCAATGGCACATCCGCACCGTCCTCTCCCTTCAGGGCAACTTTCCATCGCACAGGCAAAGCGGTTTACCGGCCTTCTCTGGGCGTTGAGCGTCGCCTCGCATGTCGGAGGATTGCTCGCCGTGGGCTTGGCCTCCGAGGTGGTCGCCCCCACGGTCACCATCTACCTTCTCGCCATCGCTTTGATGCTGACGTACGACCACGGGCCTGCTACCAAAAATCAAGGCTTGAAGGGCAACGTGGTCATCTCCGTCCTGGTGGGTGCCGTCGTGCTTTACGGGGCTGCGGGCGTTGGAGGCATAGGAACGCCGCTGGTTTGGTGGGTGTTTGGGGTGGTCTTCCTCTCCAACCTCTCGAGGGAACTCGTCAAAGACTGCATGGATATGGAAGCCGATGAAGGGAGCAGAACCACGTTGCCCATGACGATGGGGAAGGAGCGCGTTCGCATGCTAGCCTACGTTCTGCTCATGGGGGCGCTTGTCTGTTTGTACGTACCGTTTTGGCGTGGACCGTTCGAATTTGGCCAACTCGTGGTGCAAACACCGGCCATTCTCTTGCTCATCACGTTGAACGGTCCGTTGTACAAAGGCCAAGATCAACTCGTAGCAGGCCGAATACGTTTGGCCATGCTCGCCGGCCTGTTGAGCTTCATTGCGGTTGCGCAAATGTGATCAGATCAAGCCCATGAAATCCTTCATGGCCATCCACGCACCGTTGTTCACCAAGAAGGCGAGCAACGACATTTGAGCCCACATCCGATTTTCGGCTTGGTCGAACACGATGCTTTGGTCGTGGTCCATGACCCAGTCCGTGACTTCGTCTCCACGGTGTGCGGGCAGACAATGCATGAACGACCATGCGTCGTCCATGTGGCTGACCATGGCTTCGTTGACCTGGTAGCCATCAAACGCCTTGATTTTGTCCGTCAGGTGTTCTTCTCCCATCGAAATGAACACGTCCGTGTAGACCACATGAGCGTCTTTCACCGCTTCTATAGGATCCTTGGTTCGAACGACGGTGCTTCCGTTCGCGTCCGCAAAGGCTTCGGTTCGCTTTACAACGTCGTCCGCCGGCTCGTAGCCCTCAGGGACGGCATACCGGATGTTGATGCCGAGCATAGCACATGCCAACATCAAATCATGGAGCACGTTGTTTCCATCGCCCACCCAAGCAACGGTGAGGTCGTCCGTATCGCCGTGATGTTCCATAACGGTCATGAGGTCTGCGGCAGCCTGGCATGGGTGGTGCTTCGCCGAGAGGGCGTTGATGACCGGAACTTCGGCGTGTTCAGCCAGCGCTTCGACATCATCATGGGCAAAACATCGGTAGGTGATGGCGCCTAAGAATCGCGACAAGACTTGAGCGGTATCCCCAATGGTTTCCGATGTGCCCAGTTGAATGTCGTTCTTGAGCAAGGTCAGAGCGCTGCCGCCAAGCCGTTGAATGCCGACTTCAAAGGAGACACGCGTCCTTGTTGATGGCTTTTCATAGATGGAACCAATGGCGAGGGTATCGAGTGGAAGAAAGTTCAACGCCACTTCGTCCCCTTGTTTCCACAGGCGTTTGAACTCAATCGCCCATTTCAAAATATCTTCAAAGTCTTCGCTAACGTCGTCAATGGCGAGCAAATGGTTAACCATGCTCAAACCATGAAGAGGCGGCTTCTAAGCGTTGTGCGCTCAGTTTTTCTCGTGTTCAATGTCGGCAGCGAAGCCGTCACGAGCGTCGCTCATGCCACCAAACAAGGCCTGTGCAAACGTCAGGATGTCAGCAAGTCCTTCCTCCAGCTCCGAAGAGAGCGGTGTCAAGCCCGGGGCTTGAGAGAATTCCTGCATCATGCGGAGTTGGTTAATGGCGAACTCGGTCCGCTGTCCACCCGCCTCGTCGTAGAGGGCCATCTCAAGAATTTCAAGGCGCTCCGACCACTCCAAAATTTGAGCAAGGTCGTCTGGATCCAAGAGATCTGCTTTGGAAAGGAAATTTTTCGTGGGGAGCCCGAGGCGGAATTCCACGATGGATGAAAGCAGCATTTGGGAAACAAATCCGGAAGGTGACCTCGATAGCATCGGATCGAAGAGGTAGATGATGGCGGACTGCTCACGGCCCAGGGTCTCGATGAGGTGATTGCTTGCCTCACGGAAGGCGAACAGTTCAACCTGACCGGGCGTATCGACAATCATGATTTCTCCTGATAACGTGTGAAGTTGGTCAGCCACTTCGCCTGCTTGGGCAGCGAGCAGGTCGGCTGCAAGAATTTGGGCTCCGTTCGGCCCAAGGTCGTATTCGTCCATCACCTCGGTCAAGGAAATGAGGTCGCGCACATCGAATTCCGCATCGTAGTGGACCCGTTCTGCTCCCGGGTCGAGGTTCACGGCGATGACTTCAGTTTCCAAAAATCGGGACCACCGCTGAAACGCCGTCACCAAGGAAGATTTGCCTGCACCTGCCGTTCCAACGACAAATAGCACCGGGGGTGAGCTGTTGTCCATGCCGACCATGGTGCTGGCTTTGGACGACCCTACATCAATGCTCCTTTTATTCAAACCAGCGTCAACCGTCAAAATGAGGTTTCCAAAATCATCCTTGGAGAATGGTTATGTGCTCATCATGCGTCCATGACGATGTCGCAACCTTGCGATGGAGAGGAAGAGAGATGACCGAAGAGAAACCACCCATGCCACCTGGACTGCCGCCAATGCCGCCAATGCCTCCCGGTGAAGCCCCTCCTGCACCCCCCGGCCTCCCGCCCATGCCTCCCGGTGATGCTCCACCTGCACCCCCCGGCCTTCCACCGATGCCGCCCATGCCGCCGATGACCGATGCGCCTCCCGCTCCTCCCGAGATGCCCCCGATGCCACCCATGCCCGATGCGGCCCCCGAGGCTCCTGCTGCTGACCCGCTGATGGACCCGCTTGCAGCGCCTCCCGCACCTCCCGAGGCACCACCGATGTCCCCGATGCCGGATGCGCCTGCTGCCGATCCGCTGATGGACCCGCTCGCCGCTCCTCCTGCGCCCTCTGCTCCAGCCATGCTTCTGGACCCGTTGGCGGCGCCTCCAGCGCCTCCCGCACCCGATATGCTCCTTGACCCGCTTGCACCAGCGCCCGCTGATGATGCACCGCTCCCCGACCTTGCCCCTTCCGATTTGACCGGAGAGCAGGCGGGAGCTACGATTCGAAGCCTTTCAGAGGTTGAGGCCGTCCTCGGTGACAAGCTTGAGGGAACGCTTCATGAGGTTGAAACCACGACGCTGAACGCCGATGGAGCCATCATCAAGCAATCGGTCAAGGGAACGTTGTCGGTCAACAACCCCTCTGCTGACGATCGCATTTACGACATCGATGTCCTTCTTGACAACATTGACGCTACCGACATCGGTGGTGAGCATGTTTCCGTGGACGAATTGGAACCCTCCAAAAACCACACGATGGCCTACAAGGTCAACGGCAAGCAGATGATGACGCTCCGCGAGCGACTGGACACGAACCCGTCTCGGGACCAAGAGCGCTCGCTCTCGGTTGCTATCGGGGAAGACCCCGGAGCCATTTCAATGGAACTTGAAGTGGAAAACCTTGCCGGCGTTGACCTTCACGACGTCGTGGTTACCCGTCCGATTCCTGAAGAAATGCATTTCGAAACCGCCGGTGGTGCAGACCTTGACGAAGGAACGCTGACATGGACCGTTGGTCGACTCCCTGCGGGACAAAAGCAAACGATTTCCCTTGAGGGAACGATTTCCGTCTCCTCGACCAAGGCCATCAAAGCCGGAAAGGCAACCGCCACGTACCGGGCAGACGCAACGTTGTCGAGCATGAGTTTCCGGGAACTGGATGCGTTCTGCCGGGGCTTTACCTACATGAAGGTTCGAGAAGACGAGCGTCCGGACAACTGGAAGTGCCAGGCCATCTTTGAGAACCGCTCGTCCTTTGCCGTGGATTTGACCAAACTTCAGGTTCGCATGAAGGGCTCCGAGGATTTGCTCTTTGACATCCACGACGTTGATCAAGATGTCACGCCAAACGGGAAGTGGGAATCCGACGAACGTGTCGTTATGGCCCAATCCGAACCGGACTTTACCTACGATTTGTCCTACACGGTTCTTCCCCGGGCCGTCCAATCGACGGAAGGCAGCATGACCTTGGAAGAAAAGAAATTGGAAGTGCTTGAGGCCGATGTTGAGAAGCAATATTCCAACTCCAACCTCCGTTCCTACCGGTCGCAAAAATTGACCTCATCGATGACCCTCACCAACAAGGGTTCTTCGGTCATCAATCTCATGCGCATCACCGATGATGTCCCCGGGCTCTTTGAGGCGCCACTTTCTGAACAATTGACGATCAAATTGGACGGCAAAGCCATCGACGACGACCAATTCAAGGTCGAAGTCTCGGAAGGCGTTACCATCGAGAAAGAGCACCGCTCTCCAGACGGCAACGGCCACACCATGACGCTCACGGTCGGCACGCGGGGACCTCTCGGACTCAAGCCAGGGAAGTCAATTGAGATCACCTACCCGTTGACCGCACCCGACCCATCCCCCGGAAACGAGCGCGTTGATGCCCCTGCTCGCATTGAATTCAGCGCCGAGCGCTTTGGTCCGATCTGTTCAAAGGAACCCATGAGTACACCGTCGGTTAGGGTCGTCCACAACCGTCGCAACTTTAGCGCTGGAAAGCAAGCCATTCCGCTGGGCGGTAAGGGTCGCTATGAAGTGCTCATCCTGTTCGAGAACAACGGCGATACGGCGCTCAGTGACCTGTACATCAACGACGTTCTCCCACCTCAGTTCGAGATCAAGGAATGGGAAATGAAGAGCGCCGGTGGAAAGCGGGACGATGTCACGATGACCTCCGAAGAAGGCGAAGGCGGCCTCCACATCGTCTGGCATGTTCCCAAAGTCGAGAAAGGGGAGCGCCTGGAAGTCTCCTTTGACATCAAGGGCAGCGGCGAAGTTGATGCCGAAGCCTTGAACCGATTCCACGGCGTTCACTTTGGCGATGAAATCGAATCCGAAGATTTGCCCACGGTTGAGGATGCACCTGCAGAAGACGCCTCCGAGGAAGCGAGCGAGGCTGCTGATGGCGGCGAGGACGAGACCGTTGACGAAAACGAAGGGCCAAGCATGAAATTCCGCGAGGACATGCTCCTCAAAGTCATGGCTGCTTCCGACATCGATGTTTCGCACCGGGACGAGTTTGTGCAGTTTGCAGCAGACTACGACCACGACGACAACGGTTACCTGAAGAAGTCGGAACTTGAAGACGCCGCAGCGGCATGGAACGCTCGCGATTCAGGCGAGGATGCTGGCGAGGTGAGTGAGGCCGAAACCGATGACGCCTCACCGTCCGAAGAAGATGCCGATGTCGACGCAGCCGATGAGGCAAGCGCTGATGATGCTGATGATGCCGGCGACGAAGCTGCTGAAGGCGATGTTGCAAGCGAAGAGGCCTCCGAAAAGGCGTGCATGATCTGTTCAACTGCCAACGCTCACGATGCGAGTGTTTGCGTTGCATGCGGCTACACGTTCGAATCTTGAGAATTCATCGTTGACCCCTCGGGTGAGGATTGCGAATAGCCCTCATTCGGGCAAGACCCACTGAGGCCAATCCTCTTGCTCTGGCGAGCGGCTGACGATCACCAAAACGGGCCGCTTGAGAGAGGCTAGGATTTCGTCGAGTGGCCGTACCGTCGAGGGAGGGATCATCCCGTCCCGCATATCCACTGCGAGCCAAGCATTCGGGTATTGGGATTCCCACGCTTTCAATTCGGCTTCGATACCTGATGGAGGCACGCCTTCTCGCAGACTTGCAATGAATCCCCAATCGGGGGGGCATGAACGCTCATTCTCCGTCCAGAGGAAGACTTTGGGGGTTTGGCCGAGCCTTGCGATTTGGTCCAAGGCCTCCGTTTCCGTGGCGCAGACAGGTTGCCCGGGCATGGGCATGGGCAGGGGATACCGCCATGTCGTGGTGACTTCGAGCGGTTCTTTTCGTCGCATGCGAGTTCACCCAAACGGTTGACTTGTTTGAAGTTCACGCAAAGAGGAGGTTCAGACCACCCCGAACAATGCTAACCTTCATGCCCTACCTTCCACCGCTTTGAATCATGGCTAACGGCCCATCGCCTCCCCCGCCCCCGCCTCCCAACGGCTCGATGGGGATGATGCTCCTGTTCATGATCATGATGACGTTCCTCATCATGACGCCCTCCATTCGTACCTCTCTGGGAAATACAGCAGACCCCATTCTCTCTCCTGTTCTGCCCGAGGAGTCGTTTTTTGTCATTACCGTGATGATTCTCGGCATCTTTTCCATGACCTTGAACACGATCATCCGGAACCTCTTCGTTGACCCGATGGACCAAGCCCACATCGGTCACCGCCAAGGCCAAGTGCGGCAGATGATGAACGAAGCCCGCCTCTCTCGGGACCCAATTCTCCAAGAAAAGGCGATGACGCTCCAACAACAGATGATGCCGGAGCAACTTGAGGTCCAAATGGGAGCCATGAAACCGATGATGTTCACCATGATTTTCATCATCGGTATTTTTGCTTGGCTGACCACAAAGGTCGAGACGTTCCGTGTGGATTACGTCTCGCTTCCGTGGGCCCCGGAGTGGAACCTGCTCGACGGACGCTTCCTGTTTTTCCCTGCGTGGATTTGCTGCTACATTTGCATGAGCGCCGCCTACGGGCGAGCGCTTGATCGCCACATCAAACTTGCACGGTACAAAACTCACCCGTTGGTCGTTTCCGGAGACTTGCTCAAAGAACCCCTGCTTCATCTCGTTGCCACGAAACCCGTTGCCACCTCCAACCAAGCCAAGAAGCGTCAACAACGCTCGAAGCGCAGTCAACAGCAGCGTAAGAAGGCCCCAGCCCCCAGCGGCGGCGGTGAGAAGACCGCTCCAGCAAGCGATACAGGAAGGGCGCTCATCTGTCCTGAATGCGATGGTGATGTTATCACACACGATGGGCCACGAACCAAACGGTGCAACATCTGTTTCCACGAATGGGTGTGAACATGGTCCGTATTACGGTCTCAGGGCACCCAGGAAGCGGAACGAGCACCCTCGTTCACGGCCTCAAAGAGCGGTTCGGGTGGCGTGCGTTGAACGGAGGGGACGTCTTCCGACAGGAAGCGAAGCGCCGAGGCCTGAGCCTTGCTGCCTTTGGCGAATTGTGCAAGCAGGAACTTGACGTTGACCGCCAGTTGGATGCTCAACTTCAAGCATGCATGACCGAAGAGGGCGCTGCAGAGATCGTTGAATCTCGCCTTGCAGGGTGGTGGGCCTATCGTTTGGAGCTGCCTTGCATTCGGGTTTGGTTGTCGGTTGAAAACGATGAACGGGCACGTCGCGTGGCGAACCGTGAGGGTTTGCCTTTCGAACAGGCCCTCGAAGCCAACCGAACGAGGTCTGCCGTTGATGCAGAACGCTTCTCCCTCCTCTACGACCTCCAGCCCGGAGACCCCGAGGCCTACACCCACGTGATTGATGCCACCTTCCTCAATGCAAATGAAATATTAGAGCGAGTCAGCCTCGCGTTGGAGGACCATGCATGACCCAGCACGTGTTTGACGATACTGCTCAATCTGACCCCGCGTTTGGTTGTGAGCCAGACGAGCGTACGCTTGAGCAATTGCTCGCTTCTGGCTTTCTCCTCCTAGACAAACCAGCCGGACCCACCTCACACCAATTGGCTGCATGGGCTCGTGACCTGCTGGGCCTGGACCGATTGGGTCACGGAGGTACGTTGGATCCGTTTGCAACGGGCGTTCTTCCATTGATGGCGGGTCGTTGCATGAAAATCACCAACAAGATCCTGAAGCATCGAAAATCCTACATCGCCGTGTTGCGTTTTGGAACACCACCCAGCGACGAAGAACTTGCCACAACCATGTCTTCTCTTACGGGGCGGATTTACAACGTCCCACCCGAAGTCTCTGCTGTTAAAGTTCAAGTCCGGACTCGTACCGTTCACGCCTTTGAGTTGCTCGACCGTGATGACAAGGACGTTGTCGCACGCATCACGTGCGACGCAGGAACCTACATCCGAACCATGGCCAGGGACATGGGATTGATGCTCAACACGTCCGTTGAACTCAAAGAATTGCGTCGAGAAACCTCCGGTCGCTTTGGCTTGGAGCATTGTGTTACCATGGATCAACTCGCTGATGCGGTTTGGCTTTGGAAAGAATGCGGGCAAGAGGAAGCCCTCAAATCCATGGTCCATCCAATTGAAAAACTGCTGGTTGATGTCCCTCGCTGTCAAGTCAAAGACAGTGCTGTGGCAGCCTTGGCCTACGGTGCGCCCCTGCTCCGACCCGGTTTGGTGAGCCTACCGCTGACGAGCAAGAAAGGCAAAGAATTGCTCGTGACATCGTTGAAAGGCGAAGCCGTTGGCTATGTCAAACTCAAAGCAGACGCCAACGACATCATCGCTATGGCTGAAGGTGAAATCGCTCGGCCAAGCATGGTTTTGATGGACACCGAGGTTTATCCTCGCCGTTGGCCAACAAAATCTTAATCTCACGCTTCGATGTATTCTTCGTAGATGTATTCGTCCGTTTCAATTCGGATTTTCAATTGAGACATGGTCCCCACTCCTGCTTTGTCAACCGAAGTTGAGCGGCCCCCACGACCTCAAAGCGTTCGGTTCTGACACGGTCTGGTTATCAAGTTTGAGGCCCTTTTTGGCGTTATCCGACATCCATATGTCGTCTTGGCGCCCTTCTCTGAACGTGAACCTCATTCGATTTTCTTGACCTTTGCAGGCATGAAGTAGGCCAACAGAGCGAGCAAACCAACGGCCAAGAGGACATAGCCAACGCCCAAAACGCCGCTAACTCCTCCTTGGTCTTGACTTGATGCCCCGTCTTCTTGGGCTTGGTTGATGGCCACCAACGATTCAATCTCGTTGTTTTCCTCATCCCCCTCAAGGATCTCAAAGCCGCGGTCAATGATGGCGTTGAAACGGACCACTTCGACGTCGTTGGGAATCTGCCAGTCGCAGGTTACCGCACGCAACTCGCCCGGTTGGATGATGGGAACGGTTTGGACGCCGATGAGTTGGTCGTTGGCCTGACAGCGGACCGAAACCATCGTTGCGTCAGCCTGCCCGGAGTTTCGAACCAGGAGGCGCAGTGAGACGACATCACCTTGCGTCAACGCTTCGTCTCCGAAGTCCATGGATTCAAAATACAAATCGGGCAACGCCATCACCTCAAAGTCAACCTCACGTTCGGTGCAGCCTGTTTGATCGCAAACGGAAACGAGGACGGTATGGAAGCCAATGGTCGGTGGAATTACGGTCAATGCATTGCTCGTCAAGTCCACCGTGGCCCACGATCGGTTCGTTGAAGCCGTTAGTTGGGTCGAATCGACATCAAACCAACTCATCTCCACCACGGTTTCCACGTCCCGCTCCACGGGAATGAGGGATTGGAATTCGGTGACAACAGGTGGGTCGTCAACCGCAAGGACCTCAACGGTAAAGGTGTCCTCCCAGGCGTTCCCTGCCTCGTCAATGACGGTAACGCCGACCACGGCTTGACCGCTTGCCTCTGGCAGAAGGCGAAGACGCACATCCCCTTCGGCGAGATCAACATCAATGAGATCGGTGTTGGTGTTGGTGAATTGGACCAGCAGGGCCTCGTTTGAGGAACGATCATCCGAGCACCGCAGCAACAAAGGAAGGATGATGCCACCGTTGTCTTCGGTGAGGGTTTGGTCGCCGATGGGATCGCAAACGGGGTCCTCGTCCCACTCTACGCCGAAGCCACCCGAGATGGCGATGCTGTTGACTTCGAGAGCCGTGGTGCTTTCTTCACCGGTGGAGTCCCATGTAAACCAAGCACGAATACCCACTTCCACGGCATCCGTGCCCGGGCGAAGGTAGGCGCCGATGGGCCATTCGTGGACGAAGGTGCCGAGGTCCATGGCTTCGTTTGAAACCACATCGCCGTTCACGAACACCAACCATCGGGAATAATTGGCATCAATGCCGTCGTTGGTACCGAAAACACGCCCGCTCAGGCCGAGGGACGGGTCATTGACGTCCACCCATACTTCGTCCACGCAGGCGTCCAAAACCACCACTCGAACTTTGTAGGCCACCGCTTGCGGCAACAAGGTGTTGAGATTCATGGCCTGGTACTCCCCGACCGACTCACCGTCTTGGGACAGCGCCACCTCAACGCTCACGTTCCCGACTTCACCCTCGCTGGTTGAGAGGTGCAAGCGTCCGAGAAGCTGTTCTGGAGGTGGGGTGAACAAAGCGCTTGTCCATGTTCCTGATGTCCCGTCGACGAGGGGTTTGAGGCCACAACCGTCCAACGCCATGTTATCGGTCGTCCCCGCCTCAAAGTCGAGGCCAATGACCGGCATTTCATGGCCCGCGAATGTGGAACTTGCATACCCCACCTCGCCACCGTACCAAGGGGTTTGAACCGTGATGTCAAGTCCAACTGCATCAACGACGAGGCGTGAATCGTCGACGCCACCTGCGGAGACGTAATCCAAAGTAAACACCATCTCCGAGATGTCGGTCCAAGTCCACTCCATCAAATCGGTGATGTTCAGCATGAAGGCGCTGTTGTTGATGTAATCCACGTTGCCTTGGGTGTGGGCAAACGTCCTGAGGAGGTCAAAACCATCCCCGTGTTCAACGGAGATCCGAACGGTATCTTCTTGCAAAGCATCGGGGATTTGGAACACGGCTCGAAGATGAACTTCCTTCAGGATGTACGCACTCAATCCGCTGACATCAAACGTCGTCAGCTGGATTTCGGGCCCCGTGGACCACGTTGCTGCACCGTCGGGAGCGCCGACCGAGTAATTGGAATTGGTTGGAGATGAAGACGACCAGACGGTCATGGTGTCGAGGTGAACGGGTCGCTGATGAACCATGGTCAAGCGTTGGTCGGCGACCATGGTTTCGGTGTAGGTGGCCGTGGCTTGCGTGAAGGAGGTCTCCGCACCGACGCTCCATTCTCCAGCATCGTCCAGTGCACCTTGGGGAAAGAGGTCCACCACCGAGGTGCTGTGAACGCTTCGTCCTTCCGCAGCGCCGATAAGAGGCAAACCCGAGGTCAACACGAGGAGAAGGACCAAGGAAAGGGACGAGACGATGCTTCGCATAGAAGAAGGCACACCTCGGCACTTCTTGAAACAAAGGGTTTCTCGCATGCCGGAGGCAATTTACTTTCGGCGGTGGCGCATGTTTGAAATACCAAGCCCATGAGGCGGTCTTACCTCTCATGGCTGTGGTGGTGTAGGGGTTAGCACGGCAGATTGTGGTTCTGCCAGCCCGGGTTCAATTCCCGGCCACGGCCCCATTACAAATCGTCCTTGTCGATGAGGTGGCCCATCCGTTCACGCTTCGTGGCGAGGTAGGTTCGGTTTTGTTCGGTCACGCCAGCGATGAGCGGCGTTCGTTTTGCGACGTTGATGCCTTGCTGTTCGAGTTGCGTGACCTTCTCGGGATTGTTGGTCAGCAGGTCGACGGATTCGATGCCCAAGCCGTTCAAGATCTCCCCCGCAACGGTGTAGGTTCGACCGTCAGCAGGGAGTCCCAACATCAGATTCGCATCCAGCGTATCGGCGCCCTCATCTTGAAGATGGTACGCCTGAATCTTGGCATGGAGGCCGATGCCCCTTCCTTCTTGGCGAAGGTAAACGAGGACGCCCCAGCCTTTTTCGACGATGGCGTCCAATGCGGCGTGAAGTTGTGGCCCGCAGTCGCAACGGGTGCTGTTGAAGACGTCTCCCGTCAAACATTCCGAGTGAATTCGAACCAAAACGGGGTCCGGCCCTTGCATGTCCCCCAAGGTCAGCGCCACATGGTCCAGGCCGGTAGCGTCTTCATGAAAGACTTGAATTCGAAAATCACCGAAACCGGTTGGCAGAAACGCCTCGCTCGGGACATTGTTCGGGTTCTTCATCCAACCACCTCGATCACAAAGGCAAACTCTCCGTCAACTTCTCTGACATCGAGCAGTTGATGGGCGGTTCTTGCGAGCAACAATGGCATGTCGTGGAGGGTCTCGGGGTCGTCTGCGAGCACTTCCAACACCGAGCCGGCGCCAAGCGTTTCAAGGGTTTCGCGAGTTTTGGCCACCGGGACAGGGCAATGGAAGCCGAGCACGTCCAGTCGGTGAGTGACCTTGCGCGGTCCCGTCTCGCTGGCCATGCTCGGTCCACGAGAACGGATGCTTTGAACACATGCCTTCGCTTGAGAACACGGCGTGCGGCTCGACCTTCGTCGCAACACCTTTTCAACGAGGCATCCGTTCAGTATCCATGGCCCACACCACGAACGCACGCCGCGACGGGGACATGTCGTGGAAAGAAGTGGGTGAGTTGGGGCTTCGTTACGGTCGAATTCCGCTTGCGTTGTTGCTCGTGGAAGCGTTCTACTGGTTTTTGACGCTCCCGTCCGACACCCTCGCACCCATACAGGTCACGGAGGCGTGGATTTGGAACGAGGCCACCAACCTCCTCTACGGCGAGGGTTCGGCGGTGTTGAGTCACCATAACGGATGGCTAACGCGAATTGATTTGCAGCATGCGTCCTTTCCTGGTCCCTTTGACAGTGTCGGCCTCTATGTGTCCGACGAATGCGCTGGCGTTCACGAGATGATTTTTCTCTCAACCCTCGTGATGATGACCGACGGAGTACCGCAGCATGAAAAGAGAAAAGCGGTGCTTGTCATGTGCGGAATTGTCTATGTGCTCAACATCGTCCGTTTGGTGGTTTTTTACCCCATTGCGGTGAATTCCTGTGCGGAATCTCCTGATGTCCAGGCTTGTCTAACGCCGATGTGGCAGTTTCACGAAACCGTGTACACGTGGGGTTTTCTCGTGGTGCTCGTCGGCATGTGGTTGGCTTGGTTCGTGAGGTTTGGCGGCCCAGCACGTACGCTTGCGGCGAGCAAAGACGACCCGTCTCCTTGGCGTTTCCAACGGCGCACACGGTTCACACAGCGTCACTGGTCGATGATGGGGGCAGCCGCCATCTTGATCCTGCTCGGCATCGGTCATGTTTCCACCAATCAAGAGGCCCTGGACGCACGCGATACCCTCGCATTTTGTGAATTCTCAAGTGAACTTTCGTCGACATGCAGCGATGCTCAAATCCGATGGGACGATGCTATTGGGTATGCTTGGTCGCTTTCTGCTCTCGGAATCGGGTTGATGGCGGGGGCTATCGTTGTCATTGAACGTCCGCTACCCGACGGGACTTGGCCACGGAACGAACGAGAAGAAGATTCGTTGGTCGCCGAACCTTCACCAAAGAGCCACCACTCCAAGCGTGACGGTTCGTGGCGACGGCGAGGTCGAGATGAAGAGGAATAAGCCTCACTCGACGATGGTGGCGGTCATGGAATGGCCGTCGTACGTTCGTTTTTCCACCGCTTTCATGGCCGTGCTGATTTTGCTGCTGTGAAGACTGACCACGGTACTCTCGTCCTCAAATCGGATTTCTCCAATGGCGAGTTCGTTGCATTTGAGGTTCTCGAGGAACCACTTCGTGACCTTGAGGGGAGAACCCGCTTGTTCGGGTGAGAGCGACAAACGGAGATTGACGTAGCCAAAGACATCGGCGGTTTCACCAAAGTCCTCTTGACGCCGAACGGGGTCCTTCTCCACACCTTCTGGAAGTTCGGGGGCCTCGGTTGGTTGAATATTCAAGCCGTACGTCGCCATGATGCGGGACAATTGAGGTTCGTCGTCTCGAGAGACCAAACTCCATGCCTCACCGGTTCTCCCGATGCGACCGGTGCGCCCGATGCGGTGAATGAAGGAGTCCATGTCGTTGGGGATGTCGTAGTTCACCACCAAGGTGATGCCGTCAACGTCAATGCCACGAGCAGCGACATCGGTAGCGATGATGGTCTTGACCTTCCCCTCTTTGAAGGAATCAAGAATTCGTTCTCGCTGGTTTTGACTCAAATCACCGTGAAGGCCAGCAACATCAAAACGATGCTTGGAGAGGCGTTCCACGGCAAGGTCGACCATGCGCTTGGTGTTGCAAAAGATGATGGTTTGGTCCTCATTTTCCATCCGGACGAGAAGGCGGCCAAGAGCCCAGAGCTTGTTCGCTCGACCGATGCGTACCGAGTAGAGGTCGATGGGGGGGATGTCAAGGGATTCTGCATTCGTCAAGACGAAATCAGGTTCGTTCATGAACTCGTGCGCAGCATCGATGATCTCCTGGGGGAAGGTGGCCGAAAAGAGGAGGGTTTGCTGTCGAGCCGTCATTCGTTCAACGACCCACATGATGTCGGGGAAGAACCCCATGTCAAGCATGCGGTCCGCTTCATCCAAACAAAAGAGGGTGGGGTGCGAGAGGTCGATGTGCTGGCGTTCGGTCATGTCCATCACTCGCCCCGGCGTGCCGACGATGATGTCAACGCCGTCCCCCAATGTCTTGGCCTGTTTTTCGATGTCGGTTCCACCGTAAACCGTCAAAATGGTAAGCCCGGTGTCGCCTTGGAGCATGTTCAGTTCTTCAGCGACCTGGTTCGCCAGTTCTCGTGTCGGTGCGAGAATCAGTGCTTGGAGCTTTCCGGTTGGGCTGCAACGTTCGAGGATCGGCAAACCGAATGCAGCGGTCTTTCCAGAACCTGTCCGGGCTTGGCCAATCACATCGGTGCCTTGGCGGGCGAGGGGGACGGTGTCTCGCTGAACTTGGGTTGCGAATTCCCACCCGATGCTTTTCAACGCATTCTGTAATCCATCGGGGAGGTTCCACGCATCAAATCGGGTTGTTGTGAACATTTTCATCACCGCTCGTCTCTGGTTTCGTCAACGGTCGCCGAGACGGGGCGACCTCCACGTCATCAAAGGTTCTCGCGCTCAGCGATTTCCTTCTGAAGTTCGCCCATCCAGTATCGTCGAGCGTTTTCTCGATTCAAAGGTCGGCGCATTTGTCGAACATGCTCAAGGATGTACTGGCGGAACTTCAAAGCCTTTGTTCGGTTTTCACCCTTCGGGGTCATGCCGTCCCATAGGCGGTCGAATTGAATCGCTTTGTCGTCAAAGTCGCGGTCATCATCCATAGGATACACCTCTTCAGCGCTTTGCCGACCTCCCACCTGTTCTTAACGGTGTTGGACGGGTTCAGCAGGGGTTCAGTCGTACGGTTCATCAAAACCCCAATCGTCCTCATCGTCGTCGTCATGGTAGCCCATCAATTCGTCTTGTGTTGGTCGCCTCTCAACCGTCTCTCGAGATATTGGCTGGTGAACCGGTTCGCTTGGCTCTTGTGAAGAAGGAACTTCTTCTGGCAGGGATTGAGCCGTAGGTGCGTGCCGAGACGGTGTCAAGCCGACCTCCTTTCCTTGGGCCGTGAGCACTTCTCGGTCGATTTCCGGAACTGGAAGGGCCGGTGACAAGGCAGCGTTCTTTTCGGCCTCGGTTCCTTCTAGCATGGCGTCGTAACGGTAGTCCATGAGCGTCTGAACGAGTTTTTCATCCGTTTCGGTCTTCAGGAGATCGTCCACCAAAATCCTGAGTTCACCTTCGTCCATCAATTTGGGCAACATGCCGATGCAGGAGCGGCGGACCCGGATGTCGTTCGAGCGAGCACCGGCGATGATGAGGTCCCGAGCATGACCGTGGCCCCGGTTGAGTTTCTCGATGGTCTTGATCGCCGCTAAGCGAACATCAGCATCCTCGTCAACGATGGCCCGTTCTGCGAAGACGGTCCCCATTCGAACGTCTTGTTGAGCCAAACGAGGAAGCGACTTGGCCACGGTTCGGCGCACTTGGGCGTCCTCGTCGCTGAGGGCCCACGAGACCAAATCCCAGACGACGGAGGTCTTTCTTGACACAATGGTGTTCAGCATTTTCGCTGCTTTCCGACGAATCTCGACGTTGGGTTCCAAAAACAGCGAATCCACGTGGTCTGCCACGACGTCTGGCCAAGTTTTCGTCAGAGCTTCAAGACCCTTCCAAGCAGCGTTGCGCCGCTGAGCATCGCTTGACCGCAATTCGTTGGCCAAGGAGGAGCGAACACCGGATGGAAAGGTGGGGGCTGCTCGGGCCAGTGCTTCGCTTGCCGCTTTTCGAACGCTTGGAACCTCGTCGTCGAGCAACACGGACAACCAATCAAACAATTCGTCGGAGCGACGGACGGCGAATTCAGGCAAAACGTTCAACGCCGCAACACGAATTTCAGGCTCCTCGTCCTCCAAGGCCCGGAGAAGCAGTTTGTGGGCTGGAAGAATCATGCCTTTGGGGACTTGACTCAGCGCACGAACGCCGTCCTTTCTCGTCAGGGTGTACGTGACGCCTTTCCACCGAACATCCCGTGACCCGAGACTCCCTTCTGCGAGGGACATCACGTCGGCTGGGATCAACGCTGACCAGTGCCCTTTGAGCGGTTCGTAGTCGACATCATGGTGGGTCGAGCCCTCCATTTTGATCGGCTTTCCCGTCCGGGGGTCCCGTGCGATGTATTTCTTGGCCATGGGTTGCTCGTTTGCCTGCAAGGGACCATCCATCATCAAGGTTCGTTCCCTGAGTGTATTTGAGTATTTGAAGGACGAACCGTTCCAACATCAATCCGGTCAACGCCAACCTCCAATCGAGAATCCTCTTCTTGGGCGCTCAAGCGATGCAATTTCGGGTTTGAAACCAAAACGGCGCTTGTCTATGCTTGGTACGGCGTCCACGCTTCAGCGCTTCCAGCGGTTCGGTACCAGTGTCCTGCCTCGCTGGTGTACCATTCGTATCCGTGTTCGTCCACCGAAGTTGGCGGTGTTTCGGGCGTTGGACCCACCGATTCAGGAGTGGAAAGCGGTTCGGTGGATTCGTTCGAGGCTGGATAGGATTCGGCTTGGAATGCTGGCTCAATGTCGTCCTCGCCGGCGGAAACGAACTCGTCGTCATCGCTGGGCGGCGCATCAAACGCTCCATCCTCCACAAAGGATTTGACTTCCTCTCTATCTTGTTTTCTATAGAATATGGTCGCACCGATGACCAGGCCGACGAGCAGCACACCAACAACGGCGGGAACGATGATGCCCCCGCCTTCGTTGGCAACGTTTTCTTCATCGCTTGTTCCGATGGTTTGGGCGGGGGTCCGAACGAGGTTCACTTCACCCATTTCGAGGACCCGTTGGTTTCCACCTGCGTTTTCGACCAAAAGCGTCCACGCCTGCGTCTCGTTGAGCGCTCCTTCACCCGCAAGGAGGGTCAGGGTGACCTCTCCCGTGCCGTTGGAGGCGAGGCTTGTTGACGTCGTGGAAAGCGTTCCAGACGCATCGGTGACGAACCGAGCGTTGGCTTCGATCAAGCCGTTGTTTTCCAACGTGCACCGGACCAGTGTTTGGGCCTCGAACGATGTTTGATTCACCAAGACCAGCGTGCACGTGTTTCGCACGTCAAGTTCGTAGGCTTCGCTGAAATCCAAAACCACCTGCCAAGATTCACAATGCTCGGTGTCCGAGGCGTCACACAACAAAACGTTGAGGATGCTCTCTTTGGAAACAATTTCCGTGACTTCAATCGAAAGGTTGAGTGCCCCATCAGCTTGGGTTTCGGTGAACGACCACGTGCTGTTTTCTTGGGTCAACGTCAAGGTGTAGGAACCCGAGCGAGTTTCCACCTCTCCCGAAACCTCGAGGGTATTTTTTCCGTCCAGTTGGACGTCCGTGGTATGGACGAGCCATGGTTTGAGAACCTCAAATTCGGAGCTTGCTGAACCCTCGGGCTCCAAGACATTGCCTGCATCGTCGGTGAGGTCAACGGTTACGCTGTATTGCCCAGGAACCCATGTTGAGGTGTTGAACAGCAAGGTCGCTTCCTTGGCTGGGGTTGAGAGAATGGATTTGTTCATCACCTCGGCTCCATTGAACACCACGGCAACGCTTCCTTGGTAGGTTTCGTCGTCTTCGCCGTTCCAACGCACGGTCACCGAAAACGGCTCACCCTCTTCGATGCTTTCGCTGTGGTTCAGTTCCACGAGTTGCGGCCCGGCTTGGTCCACCAGTCGCAGCATCAGGTCCTCGCCGTCTTTCAGTCCGTTTTCATCGGCTTCGAAGAGGCCTGAGAGTTCGGCCATGCTGATCTCAATGTTCCAGTCTCCCATGTCCGTTCGCTGCGGCAACCAGAAGTTCGTGTAGGCCCGTTCATCTGGATTCCAAAGCAACGGCAACAACATCGGTTGCAACATGGCTTCGTGCGAAAGTTCAGCCGTCACCGACAAGGTTTGCCGCTCATGGGCGTCGGTGACTTTCAGCGTAAAGTTCGCATCATCAATGGACCATAGGGTCCGGTCGCCGTCCGTTCCCACCGAGGGGGAGCCTTCGAGGGTGAAGGTGTCAACCTCCGGGGCGACCGGATGGACGGTCATGTTGTAGGTTGGCCGCGGCAGCAACTCGTTCCCGTTGGCGTCGGTGACGCGGAAGGTCATGAACAGGTCGTGGGCAGCGTCCACTTCCAACCCGTCGGTGTTGAGGTACACGTAGTACCCTTTCAGGGCGTTGTGGTACGCCAATGCCTGCGCCATTCCAAATCCGAGCGAAGGTTCCCAATCCAAGCCGAGGTATTCAACGATGAGGTCGTCTTCACCCGCTTCATCAAAGAGGATCATGCTGAACGATTCGTTGACCCGAAGGTTGGGGAAGGATTCGATGCCGCGCCGATGTTGAATGTCCGTAATCTGTGGGGCAAAGGCGTCTTCCCAATCGAACGAGGGGTCTGCAAGGGTGAAGGTGAAGCCGGGAGAGCCAACGGGTTGGGTTGACCCGATGAGGCTGAACCGGTGCGAGGTCGCTGCACCAAAACAGGTGGGGTCCGTAAAGGCGTAGAAACTCCCGCATTCAGCGAGGATGACATCGTTCACCGCTTGGGTGACGTCGACGGTGAGTTCAAGACTCCAAGGAGCGGTAAAATGGCCAAACCACATCTCCGTTGGGCCACTCATTTCGAGGTCAACGGCGTAGGTGTTCCAAAGCAATCCGTTGGTGTCGGTCCAGGATGACGTGCTGCTTTGGGCGTTGACCACGGATGCTGGCAGAACGAAGTCAACGCCTGCTTCGCTGTAATTCGCCGTAGCGGTGCTGACCGTTGCCCCATTCATGGTGGCGCCGACAAGCGTCGGGGTGCTTCCGTTGGACAGGCTGGGCCATTGCATCCACACGCGAAGTTCGTCGGTGAGGGTTGAACCTGAAGGCAAGTCAAACGAAAATTGGGGTTGTGTTGCCGTCCCTGTTGCGGTCACCGACCGAGTCGAACCAAGGGCCATGGAGGAGAGGTCGGGTCCTAACCGTTGCCCGTCGTAGCGGAATTCGCTTGACGTCAAGGTGGTCCAAACGCTGTGCTCAACCGTCATGCTGGTCAACGTCGGACTTGAACTTCCCGTTCTGCTGAAGACGTAGGACAACTGAATCCACCGATGACGCTCCACCGCTTCGCCCGAGAGCGAGAGGGGTGACCATGCGGTCCACTCATCCCACGATGAGCCGCTGCCGTTGAGGCTGGTACGGTACAAAACGGTCAACGAGGCGTCGGCGGGTACCGCAGCGTTGTGCGTAATGAACGCCGGCGAGGGGTTGTTTGCTTGGCTTTGGAGGGGTTGGGTCGTGAAACTTCCGTTGTTGGCCGTCACGTTGCTGTTCGCCACGTATCCCGTCCACGTCGAGGTCGAGACGACGCCGTTTGAACCTGCATTTCCGTCAACACCGTCAATGCCTGTTCCGTACTTCATGCCCTTCGTTCCACCGCTGCCGCCAAGAGCGCTCACTGCACCCGAATTGGTGTAGCCGTTGCTTTGCGTTTGAATCACGATTCGGCCACCGCCACCGCCGCCGCCGCCGTCTCCGCCATCGTACATGCCGAAACCGGGCCCGTTTTGGGCCCCGTTCGCTCCGTCGCCACCGTCGCCACCATCGGCCTTGATCTGGCCGCCGTTTCCGACGCTGACGCTGTTGGCTTGGATGGAAATGGAACCCCCGGAACCACCACCGCCACCGGACCCGCCCGGTCCAGTTCCCGAAGAGGCTTGGCTACCTGCACCGCCGTTGCCCCCGTGCGCTTGAATCGAGCCGTTGACGAACACTTGGTTGGCGAAAATTTGGATGTAACCGCCTCCGGAACCACCGGTCGCCGTCGAGTGATAACTGCTGGTGACCGACCCGCCTTGACTGCCGCGTTCACTGCCGTTGCCGTAGGTCGCCCCTCCGGTCCCGCCAGAGGTTCCTCCGCCGGCACCTCCGGTGCCTCCATGGCCGGCTCCGCCCCCTCCATCGCTGCGTCCGTTTGATGCCGCCGAGGTGCTGCCTCCAACGCCGCTTCCACCCGTGGTCATGTCGTTGGCGACGATGGCGGTTCCTTGTTCGATTCGAAGGGTGTTGACGTACAGCGTCAAGTCACCCGTTGCGACGATGCGGCCGCACGATGCGATGCCGCACAGCAGCTCAAGCGTGTCGTACGCATGGGTTCCCGCGAGGTTTGAGGTGCTCAGAACGGTGCTGGAGTTCGGCCCTGCTTGGGGAGGTCCGGCAACCGAGGAAGTTAACTGAATGGAGGTCCCGTCGTTCACGGTATCGTTGAGCGTTCCGTTAAGCGACCCTGCGGCGACGGAAAACGATGTGGTCTGGGTGACCTTTGAACCTTCAAGATGAAGGGAAACCGACCCGTCGGTCATGTTGTGCCCGTAGGTCACCGGTATCGTCGGCGAGATGGAGGTGCCTACGAGGCCCGAGATTTCGACGCTGCCATCGGTAAACGTCTGTTGAGTGGCCGTTCCAACGGATTGAGCAGGTGCCGGGAGGGCCGGCTGAGATTCGCTCCATCCCAGGTGCCCCATGCTGCTGAGCATCATGAGGGCGACGAAGGACCAAGCAATACGCCGGGAGGATTTCATACTCCGCGCTCCCGTGGTTGGTTTATCAAGCCTCCTTCCTACCTCCGCTTTGGTTTTCGTCTGCCGACGAAAAACGATTTATGGCGCCGATGATTGGTCGTATCATGACCGATGAGTGGAGTCTTTCCGAGGCCGTGGCCAAACTGAACGATGCGTTGCGAGAAAAGGACATGTCGGTGACGGAATTGTTCGACGCTTTTGACGCCGATAGCGACGGGACCATCAACGGACCCGAACTTCATCACGGCATCAAAAATATGGTGGGCGACGTGCTTTCGCCTGCACAAACCTCTCAAATCATCAAGGCCTTTGACGTGAACGATGACCATCGAATCGACGTTGATGAACTTCGAACCGCCTTGAGCGAAGAGGAATGAGAGGGCGATGAGCCTTGTCGTTTCGCGTCTGCATCAACTGCCACGGCATCCGTGTCTATCCCTACATGGGTTTCATGGTGGGTCAACGCTATCAGTGTCAGGACTGTCAGGAATTGATGGTGATCCCCCTCGAGTTTGAACACCAAGAAGACTACGATGCCTATCTCAAAGCGATGAAAGGCGGCGAAGAGTACGAAGCCAAGGACGCCGAGGAATAGCGCAGGTCGTGCGCCAAAAGTCAAAAGCCACCGTTATGACGGCAAACCATGACGAACATGGACATCGCCAATCCAAGCGAAGAGCACCTGATGCTCCGAGAAATGGTTCGGGAATGGACGCAGGAGAACGTGGAGCCCCAGGCACACGAACACGACCGAGAGGAGAAGTTCAATCTTGAACTGCTTCGCAGCATGGGTGAATTGGGCCTGCTCGGCATCAGCGCTCCTGAAGCGTACGGCGGGGCTGGGCTCGACG
>JAURDA010000026.1 GCA_030828165.1 Candidatus Poseidonia sp. | reverse complement strand
GTCCACAACAGGGCCCGAGGTGAACCCTCAAACCAACGGGGAAGCACCAGCCAAGCGCCCAAGAACAACGCGTTGAGCAACATCCCAAACGGCACCACCGACATGCTGGAGATGAGCGCCTCTTCACCGCCTGCAAGGTACATGCCGATGGCGGCGGGGACGATGGTGGAGGGGGCCGTTCCCAACAAGCCGCCGACCAAACCGCCCCATTTCTCGATGGCGACCGTCACGGCCGTAGCGACGATACCAGCGAACAGAGCGGAGACCAAAATGGACGCCAGCGCCATGCTCAATCCTCCAAAGCCTTCAGACGCGCCAGCAGGCGCTCAACGCCGCCGCCGGTCCACTGGTCGACCACCTCGCCTTCGACGTAGAGCACGTTGAAGGGAATGAAATCGATGTGCGCCGTCCAAGCATTTGCGGCCTTGAAGGCCGTTCCCTGCTTGGTGGTCAGGTCCAAGCCGAACACGTCGACGGAGGTGTCGCACGACCATTCCGCCAACGCAGCGTACCATGCCGTGCAGTCGTCGCATGTTGGTCGTCCCAAGACGAGCACGGCCGGCCGTTCGAACCCGAGCATCTCGGCCGGGACGGTCAGGGGTTCCACCAACACGGGTTCCACCTAAGCGTAGGATTGGCTGTTGATGACGTCTTGGAGTTCGATGACTTTGGTGCTGCGTCCTTTCGCGTGGTCCGCCGCACGGGTCAAGCGAGAACGCATCCAACCCAAGGTCATCATGCCCTTCATGGCGTTGATGGATTCGATGAAGTGCACGGGGTTGCTGCCCAATTGGGCGTGGTTGCGAATGTCGTCCTCAAGGTCTTCGAGCACCTCAGCGTACAGGTCCAACAACTCGTCGAGAGCCTCACGGGTCACCGCCATGCCTGCGATGCTTTTGGCCATGGCGAGCAGCGCCGTGGGCGTGACCAGGCCGCCGGCTTGACTGGCAACAAATTCCTCCGCCCCGCTCAGTTCGCCGTCCCCGTCATCGCCGTCCTGTTCATCGCTGGGGGCCGTGTTCAGAACCGCACGGTCCAGATGGCGGGGTTTGATGGTCGCCACGCGGTCCCGCTCAGCCGCTTCCGAGGCATGGCGAAGCAGTTGGGCAAGGTGCTGTTCGAGGTGGTCGATGCCGGCTTGGACGGCGGCGGAACCCACGGAATCGACGTGCTCGATGCGGTCGATCATCAACTCCCGGGTTCGGTTGTAGTTCAAGCGGCTGCGTTGAGGGTCGTCGAGCGTCTTTCGCTCGGGATCTTGGGAGAGGGTTTGGGATTCCATCTGGGGCACGAGCCGGTCAAGCTCCTCGCACAACAGCGTCACCAATCGGTCCTTGACATCCCCCGAAAGCCGCATGGTCGTGTAGTGGGCGGAAACGGCGGCAATGTGGCTGGAGGAGTAAGGTTTCGCGACCATGGGCCGGGTTGGTGGTGTGCCGCCCTTGAATGATGTGGTGCAGCCTCATGGCCTACTCGGTGAGGCCGTCATCCCGTCCCATCACCTGGTTGAATTCCCAAGCGTGGAGGCATTCGTGCCCGCCGAGGAAGCCGCCGGCCTCTCGCGAAGGCCCGATGAATTCTGCACCGCACATCGAACAGAAAACGTTGACCACGAGTTCGTTGAAGTACGTGCCGTTGGGGGTTTCCCGCTGAGGAATGCGCTTGCCGACGTCCTCACGAGTCCATCCCGATGTTTTCTCGCAGATTTCTTCCCCGTGTGCGTCCTGTGTCATGCATCCCACTCCATCAACCACGGCAGACCACCGTCGGCGGTGAGGGGGCGCATGCCTTCGTCGTCACGAACCCACGTGTCCTCGGTGCCGACGCTGCCTTCGCCGTAGACCACTTTTGGCTCGATCGCCATCGTTCCGCCCACCGGCAGTGGGCGGTCAAATCCAGCGGCCACGACCGGGGATTCGTCGAGTTGGAGGCCGATGGAATGGCCCAAAAATCGGCTTTGGTCGGGTGCCGTCCCCATCAGATGGTCGGCGTACCCCAACTCGGTCGCCAGCGCCAGACCGGCCTGCCATGCATCGCTGCAGTTCAAGCCCTGGTCAAGCACGTCAACGACCTCTTCCTTCACGAGCAGCATGTCGTCAAGACGGGTCTGCCACGCCTCGCTCAAGCCACCGACCGCAAACATGCGGGTGGCGTCCACCATGTAGCCGCGGTGCGCGTGAACGAGGTCAACGAGCACCGGTTCACCCCGTTTGACTCGGGAGAACCCTGAACCCATTCCGCCAAGCGGGTGGGGTCCTGCTCCGCCGACGGCGGAATCGAAGAACGAGGGAATGCCGCCGGCTCGGCCCGCAACGATGACGCCACGGTCGCATTGCAGCGGGTAGCGGCGCATCTGCACGCTGCCCCCAAAGCCTTCGCTGCGGCTCACGGCCTCAGCGGCAGCCACCATGTCCAGTTCGCTCACGCCCTCGCCGCCGATGGCCTGCACCGCCTCGAACATGCGAAACTGCACGGCGGCGCCGGTTTCCATTTGCTCCAGTTCCCATGCGGATTTGATCTCCCGCTGTCGGTGAACCGTGGCAGTGATATCGCCGGCCTCGCCCAACGAGGACAAAGCGGAAGCAAAGCGAGACGTAAACGAGGCAGGCGCCTCACCAAACTGCAGCCCGGGGGCGGCGCTGACGCCCATATCGCCGAGCGTTTGGGCCAGCGTGGAAAGCCTCGGGAAGGCTCTGACATCGTGGGGTGCATCGTCGCCGCCCGCTTCCCAAACCGCCCGCTTGAGCGAGCGACGAACAAAGGCCACCGGTCCGTCGCCGCCGGCGTCTTCGCTGCCTCCAGCCCCGTGGGCGGGAACGAACAACGAGCCGTCTTGACGCCCGCCCGCGTAATAGTACAGGTCAACGGGGTGTTGGATGAGCGCCCCCGGCAACCCCGCCTCGGCCAACATGGCACCCAAGCGATGTTGGCGAGCCTCAAGTTCGGATACGGGGACCCGCCAATCCTCCCCGTCGGGACCAACGATATCGGTGGGCGACCAGGTGGTCATGGTCGTGGGTGGCGGGCAACCGTTCAAAACCCGTTCGGCCGGCTTGCTCGCATCACGTGCGTATCGCCTCGAGCGAAGCCTCGGGGACGGTCGCCAGGCGTTCCTCAGCGATGCTGCAATACGCAGGGGAGAGGTCAACGCCGACGTAGGTGCGCCCGTGCATCTTGGCGGCCACGCAAGTGGTGCCCGAACCGTTGAACGGGTCGAGGACGACGTCACCAGCAAAGGTGTACATTTCGATGCATCGCTTGGGCAACTCAACGGGGAAGGGGGCAGGATGGTTCACCCTTGAGGCCCGCTCGGTGGCAAAGGACCAGATCGACTTCGTGTGCTGGATGAAATCGTCGCGGGGAATCGTGTCCAAGCGACCTTCGGCTCGCTCGGCCTTCGTGCGGGGCAGTTTGTAGTCCCCCTTGGAAAACACCAGCAAGTATTCGTGGACATCGCGAAGGCAGGGATTGGACGCCGATTGGAACGAACCCCACGCACACGAGGACCCTGCGCTGGCGGATTTGTCCCAGATGATTTCACCTCGCATCAAGAACCCGATTTCACCCATCATGACGTTGATGTGCGACGACAACGGAATGTAGGGTTTCCGTCCAAGGTTGGCCACGTTCACCACCATCCGGCCTCCGGGTGCAAGCACGCGGTAGCATTCGGCAAACACGTCGTGGAGCAGGGTCAAGTATTCGCCCAAAGAGAGGTTCTCGTCGTATTCCTTGGAAGCGTTGTAGGGCGGCGAGGTGACGACGAGGTGAACGCAGTTGTCGGGAAGCGGCAGGGCTCTCGCATCGCCGCAAACCACGCGGTTCGCATAGGCGGTCGGCAACGCCTGCTCCGAGCCAACTTCACGCGAACTCACGAGGCCTTCGTTGAGGCGACTGGTGTAGTACACGCTGGCGTCGTGGCCTTCTCGGCGGGACACACCGAAAGCCGAGGTGGCGGTTGAAGCCCGGCGACGAGCACCTTCCAAAGGTGCCGGTTCTTGGGGCGTTTCATCGGCCATGGAAGCCAAGGGATTCGCTGGCCTTATCACTTTTCGCGCCCGGACCGAGGGCGAGACGCGCGTCTGTGCACCCAACAACCACCGCCAATGCTCGTGCTCGTTCTTGCAAACCCCCGGGAGGGGGAAGCAGAGCGAGGGATGAAAAACCGACGGCCTTTCGGAGAACCAATGGCAAAGGTCCTGTCCTTGGACGATGTCAACGTCGACGGGAAAACCGTCTTGCTTCGCGTCGACATCAACAGCCCGCTCGACCCCGCCACCAAGACCTTCTTGGACGTCACACGAATTCGGGCGATTCTGCCCACGCTCCAGAAGCTTTCCAAAGCGAAGGTCATCCTGCTCGCCCACCAATCCCGTCCGGGCTTGGACGACTTCACGAGCACCTTGGGTCATGCCCGTGAATTGGGCCGTCTTCTCGGCCGTCAGGTCAAATGGGTGGACGACATTCACGGTGAAAAGGCCATGAAGGCCATCGAGGCGCTTGAAGTCGGTCAATTGTTGATGTTGAACAACGTCCGAATGGACGAGGAAGAAGTATCGGTCAAGGGCGATATGGCGGCGATGGCCGACACGCAACTGGTTCAACGCTTGGCGAGCGTCGCCGACATGTACGTCAACGATGCGTTCGCCTGTGCCCACCGCTCAACGCCTTCCATCGTCGGCTTTGCAAGCCTGCTGCCCTGCGTGGCTGGCGAGTTGATGAACAACGAATTGAGCAAACTCGATCAGGCCTTGGAATCCCCCAAACGCCCCTGCCTCGCCG
This sequence comes from Candidatus Poseidonia sp., assembly GCA_030828165.1. Classification (GTDB taxonomy): domain Archaea; phylum Thermoplasmatota; class Poseidoniia; order Poseidoniales; family Poseidoniaceae; genus Poseidonia. The sequence continues at coordinate 18,183 of JAURDA010000026.1, read as the reverse complement.
TGTTGGGCGGTGTCAAAGTCGACGACTCCATCGAGGTCGCCGAGAACATGTTGCGCAACGGCATCGCCGATGCGCTCTGGCCCACCGGCGGCGTGGCCAACCTGCTGCTCGACCTCGCCGGTTACGATATCGGTGAAGGCAACCGGGACTTTCTCAAATCCCAAATCGGCACGAAGTGGCCCGCAACCGTCCGACGGGCCCGGGAACTCATCGAAGACCACGGCAACAAAATCCACCTCCCCGTGGACCTCGCCGCCAACATCGAAGGAAACCGCGTGGACCTTTCCATCGATGATTTCCCCCTTGATGCGCCCTTCCACGACCTCGGTCTCAAATCCGTTGTCCACCTCTCCACCGCCATCAAGCAGGCCGGCACCGTCATCCTCAACGGTCCTGCGGGCGTCTTTGAGAACAACGATTTCGCCCTCGGCACCGTCGAGATGTTGAACGCCTGCGCAGAGTCCTCCGCCTTCGCCGTCATGGGTGGTGGCCACACCGCCACGCTCGTGACCAAGCGGGGATTGGCGAGCAAAATGGGCCACGTCTCCACCGGCGGTGGGGCGTGTTTGGATTACATCGCCGGACGACCGCTTCCCGGCGTTGTCAGCCTGGAACAAAGCGCCGTGGCGTTCGGCATTGACATCAAGGCCGGGCCTCGCAAAGCGTGAGGAGCCACTGGGGAGACTCGAACTCCCGACCTTCTGATTACGAATCAGATGCTCTACCAACTAAGCCACAGTGGCGGCAACCTGCGGCTGTCCCAATCAAACATAAGGCAGTCGGTGCAAACCTCTGCATTCTTGAAGCATGGGGCGCAGGGACCAACATGAGCGAGCCTGCTCCGGTACGCTACCGAAACACGGTCCTCTACGACCGGGGTGGGCAACGCATCGCCGGCGACGTGCTGCTTCACGCCGACGGCTCCTGGACGCCCTCCAACGGGGACGAGGACGTTCTGGAGGACATTGACGGCTCAAAACGCCTTATCACGCGCAGCTTCCAAAACTGGCACACGCATTTGGCGATGCAGCTCAACGCACGGGATTTCAGCGACGGGTTTCCGCTTCACCGATGGTTGAACGAAGCCATCTTCCCCACCGAATCCCGCATCACGCCCGAATACGTGCGGATGGGTTCACGGTGCGCAGCAGCGGAGATGATCCGTACCGGCAGCACCTTCGCGGCAGACATGTACTTCTTTCCTCACGTCACGGGCAAGGTCCTCGAGGACGCCGGCTTGCGCGGCTTGGTCGGGGGGCCGGTGAGCGACAAGGCCCTTCCAAGCCATCCAGACGCGGCCTCAGCCCTCAGCGAACTTGACGGTTTGATGGCCGCCAACCGGCCCGACAACCCGGTGCAGTACGCCATTGCGACCCATTCGGTCTATTTGTGCGAAGAAGACACCCTCCGCAGAGCGTCGGAACTTGCGGAAAAGCGGAACGGGCGCCTCCACATCCACGTCAGCGAAACCCGGAAGGAAGTCGCTGAGTGCCATGCAAAAACCGGGATGTACCCCGTTGAATATCTCGACAGCATCGATTTCTTTCAACCCGGGACGGTCTGCGCCCACGCATCATGGGTGAAGAAGAACGAAATTCGGTTGCTCAAGCAACACGAGGCAACCGCGGTCCACTGCCCTTCGTCAAACATGAAGTTGGCTTGCGGTGGAACCCTTTCGCTTCCCGCCTACTTGGAAGCGGGCGTTGATGTGCGCTTGGGAACCGACGGTGCGGCCTCCTCGGGCAACGGCCTCAACATGCAAGGTGAGGCTCGCCTCGCCTCGCTGGTCCAACGCCACGACCACTGGGACCCCACGTTGCTCCCGGCCGTCGAGACCATGGATTTGGCGACGAAAGGAAGTCAGGATTGGGCCGTTTGGGACCTTGAGGATGTACGAATGCGACCCCGAGGTCGCTCGGACAACCGTCACCTGGCGAACCTCATTTTCAACGGGGCAACCTGCCTTGACCTCTGGGTCAACGGGCAGGCTTTGCGACGGGACGGGACGACCCTTACGCTGGACGAGCGGGCGATTTTGGACGAGATCGACGAAGCGGTCGCCACCTATTACGAAGGCGTGGAGTGACCTACTCCACTCGGGTGTACGCAAGACCCGCAACACCGATGAGGGCGAACACGAAGTAGAGGGCAAAACCAGCGCTCAAATCAACGGCATACGCCAAATCCACTTGCGTCCCATCGGGAAGACCGTCTTGATCGAGGGTCCCGATGCCGGCAAAGTAGGTGCCTTCCTGAACCTCCCACCTCAGCCCGTTCGTTCCGTCGCTTCCCGAAGCCACCAGATCGGTGTCAAAGGGGCCACAAGTGGTGCTGGAGCCTTGATTGAACAAACCGGGAGGTTGGGACTCGCAGGTGTTTTTCTCGTCCTCGTCAGCGATGACCACGTAGATGTCCTCACGGTCCCAGGTGAGGGTGAGGGTGGCGGAAACGAACACGGCAAGCGATTGTTCAGGAAGCGGCTCCTCGGCGAAGAAGGTCCGTTCGGGAACGTTCGGGGTGGTGATGTCGGTGATGCTTCCCTCAACGGTGATGCCGACCGTACCGGCGAGCATCAAAAGAACGGCAAGGACCACGAGGCCGTACCCAACCTTCTCCTGTTTTCTCATCAGACCGCCTCAGCATATCCATCTCTTGCGAGGTTCAAACCGTCGTCCAAGGTCCTCATGTCAAGCCGCTCTCCTCGTAGGGTTGGGCGATGATGTTCAATCGTCGTCCGACTTCCGCTTGACGGCACGTCGCTTAACGGGTGCCTTGCGAGGAGCTGGACGGCGGCCAACAGCCCGGCGAACGGGCTTCTTGCGGGGCGCATCGTCGTCGTCGTCATCGTCGTCGTCATCGTCGTCGTCGTCATCGTCGTCGTCATCGTCGTCCTCTTCGGGTTCCGGTTCGGGCTTCTTTTTGCGACGGCGCTCTTTGCGTTGCACGATGTTGATGGCGAAGGGATCGTCATCGTCTTCCTCAGGAGCCGATTTTGCTTCTTCTTCCTTCTTTTCTTCTTCGGGCTCGGACGACGTCCCGGTTCCGGTGACGGCATCCATGTCGAGGTCTTGGCTCGTGCCGATGAACTCCGCCATCCACGATTCGTCCTCTTCATCGTCGTCACCACGCTTTTTCTTCTTCGGTCCGGACATGCCGACCTTGATGATCATCAGGGAGACCACGATCGCCAAGAGGTTGACCACGGCGATGATCCACACCACCACGTAGGGCGGGTCGGTGTAGCCGGGCGTGATGGTTTCGGGTTCAACCGGTGGCTTGAGGTCCTCAACGTAGTTACAGTACGTGGTGCCGTCCAAATTGTTTCGACAGAAATCAACGACGAACTCAACGCGCTTCTGAACCTCGTTTCCTGCACCGTCCGTTGCTCGGACCGTCAGGGCGTGCTTGCCGGTTTCGAAGTTGCCCGACGAAATTTCCATGTCGGCCGAGAGCGCACGGCTGTCGCCGTCCAGGTCGGTAACGCCCGTCAAATCCGACCAAGGCGTGGAAACGGGGGAGCCGGTTTCACCACCGAAGTGGTAGGTAAATCGGTACTGGAACGTGGTGATGATGACGTCGTCTTCGGCCCCTGCAAGAATGTTGATGCGGTTCCCGTAGAGGTATTTTGAACCGTCAGAAGCGGAGGTTGGCGAGTAGATGCTGACCTGCGGGAGTTGAGCATCGATGGAGAGGTGCGTCCATGTTTGGACGACTTCGTTGCTGGATTCGTCCTCCATCGTGACCCGGATCACCATGTCGCCGGCATCGGTGTTCGAGAGGATGCTGAAGTCGTAGGTGAAGAGCGGGCCAACCTCGGGGTTGTTTCGGTTATCGTTGAGCACAGAAAGAGGTTCGTCGTCGTTGGTCAGGACCGCACCGTCGAGAGTGGTGATGTTGATGGTTGGCGTGGTGCCGAGGTCTTCGTTGACCTGCAGTCGGAAGCTGTACTGCCCGGCCACCATGGTGGTGCTTTCGTACGGAACCCCTTCCCCGTCAACGACGGTCAGCGTGGCGTTGGGCAGCAAGGTGTCCTCTGCAACCTTGAAGGCGTTTCCACCGATGCCGCCGAAGATCTCGCCGTTGAAATTGCCCCACTCATCGGTGATGGTCACGGCGTACCAGACCTCACGGTCAACGTTGGGCGGAATGTCAAACTCTCTCGTGATGGTCTCCCCGGTCTCGAGACCGGTGGCGATGTCGTCGAGAACGAGTTCCCATCCGTCGGCGTCGGTATCGGAGAGGTCGTTCTCGTCCTCGCCAAACGGCGCACCGTAATGGCGCCAAATGGCGTAGGATTCGTTGGCTTCATCCTCGTTGAACCATTCGAGGCTCACGAGGTTCATCGAACCGATGGAGTACGCATTCTTGATTCGAGGAGGGTTGGAGGCAAGGGTGTCCTCAAAGGGGACCTGGAAGAAATTTTGGATCAGGTCCGTGTAGTGGTACGTCCCGTTGATGTTGCCGTAGAGGGCTTCAGAAGTCACCCAGTAAAACGAGTTCGTCCGATACTCGCCCTCGGGAACCGGAGCGTCAAACGTACCGATACCGTCGGAAACCGTGCCCAAATACACGAGGGTTTCGTTCTCAACGAATTGACCGGTGTTCACGCGGTACGTGGAGTACCAAATGTGGTAGACTTCGCCCTCGATGCCCAATTGGTCGTCCCAAGTAACTCGGGTCGTGCGGTCGCCGATGAACTCAGCATGGACGTTGGTGGGTTCCGCCACCCAGTTGTAGAACGCATCTTCCTCGATGGCGTTGGTGGTGCAGGAATCGCCGGTGGTTTGGGTGTTGATGACGCCCGTTGAATCCACGGTCACGACGCAATAGTAGGAATAACCGAGGAAGCCTCGAGGGACTTGCACTTTGAAGGAATTGATGCCTTCAAGAATGCCCGAAACGAGAAGTTCAACGTCGTTTCTCAAGACGGTCGTGAAGGGTTGGTCGGACCGGTAAACACTGTACGTCTCACCGGTTTCGGACGCCACGTCAGCCCAACTGAGGTTGGTATGGCCCGCGCCCGTTTGAGGTTCTGGCACAAACTCGGCACCAAAAAGGACGGGTTGAGGGGGTGGACGGTTGTCCTCGGTCACGGGGCTGGTGAGCGTGTTTTTTCCGACGAAGCGGAGGTCCTCGTAATCCTCGTACAACCCCGAGGTGCCGTTGTACGTATGATTGGGCAAGAAATAGGTGATGGAATAGAAACTGGAGCGTTGGGTGTCGGGGGGAACGGTCACCACGTACGAGGTGTTGGTCGGGTCCACAACGGCGATGGGGGAGAGGGTGACGGGCAGGTACAAACCGTTGGTGCGGTCGACCGAATACGGCGTCTGCCAGATACGAATCTGCATAGCGTCCGGACCGGTTGTCGGGTGAACGGGGAGGATGTCGTTGTAGTTCAACCACGTTAGGGTGGTTTCGCTGGCCGTGGCATCGAAGATGGCCGAGATGATGAACGGGGTCTGAACGGGTTGTGCTGTTTCCGACACCGGCGTCGTCAGGTTCGATTCATCGGGCAACAAATCCGCCATTTCACTCCCGTTGGAGAGCGTGGTGGTGATGGCGTAGTAGAACAGACCGTCGGTCCCCGGGGCGACCGGGTAGGCAACGGCATGTCCTGGATGGGTGGTGCCCGAACAATACCCCGGGTTTCCTCCCGCAGCCGCCGAGCTGCAAACGTCCACCGTGGCGAACGGGGTCAAACCGGCGAGGTTGGAGGTGTTGATCGGTGCCGTGTGACGATAAACGTTGTACGTTGACGTGAACATGTTGCTCAGGACGGTGATGTCGGTGGAAACTTGGTTCGCCCACCTGACGGTGGTAGTTTCCGTCACCGTGTCAAAAGTAGCGCTGATGCCGTGTGCCTGATGATTGTCGGCGGGACTCTGCCCTGCAACAGGCGTCAGGGGGGCGAGGGCGAGAAGCATCACCGCAACAAGAAGGACGGCGCGCAAAGTTCCGTTTTGTTCAGCCGGTGGACTACCCATCAACGCATATGTAGCCTGCGTCCGTTATCACTATGTCGCTTCATCGGCGTCAAAAAAGCCCATCCTCTGTCCGAAAGAGGGGCGCCATCACGGAGTTGATTCTGCGCCCTTGTCTTGATTGGGTTGGGGCAACGGTTCCCGTTCGTCCAAAGCCTTGATTTCGCCTTTTGCCTGGAGGAACCGAACCAAGAACGTCCAAAGGCCACCCAAGGCCGAAATGAACACGATGAGGCTCATCGGATTGACGGCGATGTGGTCGTAAGGTGCGGGGTAGGTTGCGCCAACCTCCACGCCGAAGATGAGCATGAAGCCCATCACGACCAACGAAAGCAAGGTCAACACCGTTCGGTCGGCCCGGGAAAAACCGCGGTAATTTCGGGCCCCAGCCACCGCTTGCGCCTGCGTCCCCATGTACGAACCGAGCAAGGTCAGGAATGCAGCGGCAAAACCGAGCGTCAGGTCGCCAACGAACACGGAAGCGCTGATGCAAACGACCCAAGTCGCATCGAGCACGCGGTCGATGGTGTGGTCGAGGTAATCGCCCCAACGAGTGACCTCGCCCTTGGCCCTCGCCAACGAACCGTCCAACCCGTCGAACAGCATGGCGAGGGCGATCATCAAGGCGCCACCCAGCAACCAGCCGCCACCGGAGGCGCTGTTGGGGGCGTACATGGCCAGCACACCACCGGCCACCCCAAGCGGGAGGGCCATCCATGTCACGGCTTCGGGCGAAAAGCGGTGAAACGTCCGCAGCACGGGTTGAAGCGCGGCTTCCCAGCGACGGCGCATCTTCTCTAGGGCCATGGGTCAACGACCTCCGAACGGGTGTTATGGTTTGTGGAAGCCACCGCGCCCAATCGATGGATTAGGCAAGCCAATCGATGGCGCTGGAGACGTGGGCCTCCAAGGCTTCCGACGGCATGCCGTCCTCCACCCACGTCATGATGCGGTGACCGAGCGTTTCGCTTTCGTTCGCACCGGCGTCCAATTCCAACAACGGGACGTCGACCTCGAACTCTTCCAGTTCCGCCCAATGGCCCGCCGTCATTTCCCATTCGACGTTGGCACGAACTTTGGCCTCGCCGTAGCCTCGTTGGGTCAAGCGTTGGGAAAGCACCGAGGGTGAACACCGCAAAACGACGATGGCGTCAACGTTCAGGAAGTGACTCAAGTGCCCGTCGACCACCCAACGTCCTAACCGAGGGGGCTCCCATGCCTCGTCCAATGCTTGGATATCGATGGGCGCGGCACCGTCCTTCGGGTCGACCTCGTCAAGACATCTGTTCTTTACGGCGACGGCAGCCACCGAGAGCAACCCCCATCCTTGCGCTTGAAGCCACGATGCAACGGTTGTTTTCCCCACCCCGGGCGTCCCGGTCAAGGCCAGCACGCAAGGCTCGTCCATGGTTGGCCTTCGGTGCTGCACGTATCTAAAAGGAGACCACGATGAACGGGCTCCTCCCAACAAAGGCATCATAGCCGGCGGCGTCCTCACCCCACCTGTTCCCATGTTCGGCATGCAAGACCCGTCCCAAACGCTGCTCCAAATTGAGCGGTACATGGCGGAGGGGCGACTCGAGCTCTCCGAGGTGATGGCCACCCAGTTTTGCGACCTGATGCTTTCAAACAAAAAACGGGACCCCCAACAGCAAATCTTCCTGCTCAAAGGACTCAGGTTGATGTGCGATGTGTACTTGCTGCGCAACAAGGCGGAGCAGAGCATGAAAGCCATCAAACGCATGCACAACGAACGCAAAAACCTCGTCAGCGTCTTGCAAAAACATGCGCCTCAGATGCTGGAGGCGATGCAACCCGAGCACGAGGACCACCTTCGAGCCGGCCGGTTGTACGCCGCGGCAGGTAAGACAAAGGCCGCGACAAAGGCCTTTGCTCGGTGTGAAAAACTCGCACCGGGCCACCTCGCAGCCTCCCTTGCAGCAACCTGTGCCTCGCCGTCCAAAGCCCACATCGCTCGCTTCCTCGGGGCGATCAACGCCGCCGGAAGCGTGGTGCAGGCCAACGGCGCATTTGTTCTTCAGCCATCGGGGTCGCCTTCCGTGCCGTTGGGCGAGGTGCTGAACGCGTTGCAACAGGCCGCTTCAGCGAGTCCGGCGCACGCCGACGCCTGTGCGAAGGCCAAGGCCGACCTGAGCGGACAGCAAGCCGCGATTCTCGCCGGCGAACAAGCCGCCAACGCACGCTTGCAATCGGCGCTGGACAGCCTGCAACCAAAGCACGACTACTACCAGTATGGGTGAGTAGCGAGGGATGGATTTGAACCATCGATCTCCGGGTTATGAGCCCGACGGGATATCCAGACTACCCCACCTCGCTAAACCAACCGCCACGGTTCACCGTCTTCAAACCACCGTTCGCTTCAACTTCCCGCAAAAGGGTGCTTTCTTGAGGTGCAAGCCCTTACCCGGACCATGCGAGCAACCGGCCACCTCACGGCACTGGTGCTCACTCTCCTGTTCTGCATGCCGTTAACCGGGTGCCTCGGTGGTGCGGGCGAGGACGACAGCAGCCCCATCACCATGGCCGTGCATTACGAGTCCACTTCGGGAACGATCACCGAACGCATCCAAAACAACGCCGTCCTGTCGCAAACCGGCGTGGAACTGAGTTTTGATTTCGCTCGCGTCACCTCCAAAGCAGGGGCGATGAAGAGCTTCACGCTCGACCCGGGCGACGATGACGACGGGTCAAACGCCGTGACCGTCAACGCCAACGAACGGGCAGAAATCGCCTACACCTACCTTACGCACGGCTTGTTTACGGTCACCTTGAGCGCTACGGATGAAGCGGACAACAACGCTGAACTCAGCCTGACGGTTCGCATTGACAAGACGATTGACTGGACGCAAAGCAACACCGACGACCCCGACGTCATGATCGTGTCAACCGTGCCCGATTGCGACTGCCCGAATGCAGAGAAAATCACCGTTGACTCCACCATTTCAAATCCCGAGGATTTGGTGCCCGCCACCCAGGTCACCACCACCTGGCATCTCATCGACCCCGACGGTGAGCAGCAAGCCTTCCACACCGAACAGATCGGTGACGGGCAGGAAGCCGCCTGGACGCACAGCCAGTACAACCTTGGCAGCGGAGAATGGACGTTGGAGGTCACCATCGACTCGGGCAACGATTCCATCTCTATCCACCACATCGTTAGCGTGCTTTACGAAGCCCTTGAGTCCACGCCAAACCCGTTGGTGCTCGAAACCCCCGGTGAAACGAGTGATTCACTTTTTGTTTTACGAAATGAGAAGTGAAAGTGAAAAACCAGCAAACGGCGACCCACCCGAGCGGCAACTTGACCGCTTCTGAGAGCGAAGAAAGGTCGCGCCCTCCTTCGTCCGTTCATATAGGGACGCCAGCACAGCCAAGGTTGAAGGGATGAAGAATGCCGACGAAAACAAAGAAAAACGTGAAAATCGAAGTTGAAAAGAATGAAGCACCTAAGGAAGAGGTGGTCGCTCCAATGACGGAGGAAGAGGAGGTCCAATTGACCATCGAAGACCTGCCTGGCGTGGGACCGGCAACCGCCGAGAAACTCCGCGAAGCCGGATTTGAAGAACTCCTCGCTTTGGCCGTAATGTCGCCCGGCGACCTCGCCGAAGAAGCTGAGCTGGGCGAAGCGGTCTCCGCCAAGATCATCGCTGCCGCCAAGAAGATGGCCAACATCGGCGGCTTCGTTTCCGGCGATGCCTTGCTCGAGCGACGTCGTGAAGTCCAGAAGCTCTGCTCCAAAGTCCAGTCCATCGACGACCTGCTCGGCGGCGGTTTTGAAACCCAAGCCCTGGTCGAAGTGTACGGCGAATTTGGAAGCGGCAAGACCCAAATCGGCCACCAGTTAGCCGTGAACTGTACCCTCCCCGTTGACCAAGGAGGTCTTGACGGTGACGTGTTTTACATCGACACCGAGGACACCTTCCGACCAGAGCGCATCACGCAGATGGCTCGCGGCCACGGCCTCGACCCTGAATACGTGCTTTCCCGCATCCACGTGGCTCGTGCCTACAACTCCGCTCACCAAATGTTGCTCGCCGACGAGATCAAGCGGATGAGCAAGGGATTGAACGTCAAGATGATCATCGTTGATTCGCTCACCAGCCACTTCCGAGCCGAGTTCATCGGTCGAGGCATGTTGGCTCGCCGCCAACAGAAGCTCAACAGCCATCTGAAGGACTTGAAACAGTTGGCGGACGTCAACAACGCCCTCGTGCTCGTGACCAACCAGGTTCACTCCAAGCCCGATGCGATGTGGGGCGACCCAACCAAGCCCATTGGTGGCCACATTCTTGCCCACGCCAGCACCTTCCGACTCTACCTCCGGAAGGCAAAGGGCGGTCGCCGAATTGCTCGCTTGGTCGACTCACCCAACCTGCCTGACGGCGAGTGCGTGTACCAGGTGACCGAAGAAGGTCTTCGCGACTGATTCGGCGCTGTGCACCCAGGGGTCAAACCGACCCGCGAAGGCTTGGCCGGTGCGGCAAGTTGAAAATGTCCTCAAGTGAACTTCGCCCATGCGCCATCTGATTGAACGTGTGCTCGAACTCACCGAAGATGAGGAACGGATCCCCGCTCGCGAACAGACGCCCGACCAAGGCAGCGACGAAGAATTGCGAAGCTTGCTTGAATCGCTCCAACCCCGCATCCGTGTGTACGGTGTGGGCGGTGCGGGATGCAACGCCGTGAACCGTCTCTTTGACGAATCGCTCTTCGAATCCTCTTACGTCACCGGATACGCCATCAACACGGATGCACAGGCCCTTCTGCAATCGCCCATCAAGGAAAAAGTCCTGATCGGGCGGACAGCACGAGGCCGGGGGGCCGGTGGCGACCCGACCAAAGGGGAGGCCGCTGCCCTCGAATCGGAGATGGTATTGCGACGCATCACCAACGACACCCAACTCGCCATCATCACCGCGGGGATGGGTGGCGGTTCAGGAACCGGCGCTGCGGGCCACATTGCACGGCTCGCAAAGGCCCAAGGTGCGCTGACCATCGCCGTGGTGACGTACCCGTTCAAGTCCGAGGGTTCGCTTCGAAAGCAGAACGCCGAATGGGGTCTTGAACGATTGAGAGAATACTGTGACACCATTCTTGTCATTCCCAACGAGCGCCTCTTGGAAATCGAAGGCGTCAAGGATTTGCCCATCGCCAGTGCGTTCCGTGTGGGCGATGAACTGCTCGTTCGTTCCATCACCGGCGTGACCGAGATGCTTAACAGCGACGGGATGGTGAACTTGGATTTCGAAGACCTCAAGGCCATCATCACGTCCGGAGGTGGCGTGGCGATGATCGGTTTGGGTTCGGCCAAAGGCCCGGGAAGAGCGGAGGCCGCCGTGATGGAAGCCTTGCATTCGCCCTTGCTCGAAATGGACATGAGCGATGCTCGAGGTGCGCTCATCAACGTCATCGGTGGGCCAAGCCTCACCCTCGGCGAGGCTGAACGTTGCAATCAATTGGTCAGCGAACAAATCTCGCCCAACGCCAAAATTATCTGGGGTGCCGATTCCAAACCCGAACACGGCGACGACCTGCGCGTGATGGTGGTCATCACCGGCGTGAAGAGTCCTCAAATTCACGGCTCCATGGAAAACCGACAACTCCGAGCGTTGCGAAACCGGCAGATCGAGTTCGTGAACTGATCACGAGCGGGCACTGACCCACAACAAGCCGACGAGCACCGCAAGGCCAACGGCCAACAACACCTTGTCCGCCGCATCGACGCCGTCGATCCCGTCAGCCGGTTGGAGAGGACCTTCGAAGGCCACGCCACCCACCGCAACCTCAAGGCTTGACCAACCGTCTTCGGTGGGTGCGTTGTTGCCGTTGACGGCGTTGGCGTGAACCGTGAAATCCGTGCGGCTATCGTTGTTGGCCGGCGAGGTCCACACAAGGTCCCACGAGCGTTGCCCTGCTCCGCTCTCGGTGTGCGTCCAACCGGTCCCAAGTTCTTGCCCCAAGCTTGTGTTCATCGCAAGGGTCCCGTTGCTGACCAAAATTCGGAAGCCTCCTGCATAAAGGCCGTTGGACGGAACGCTTGGGTTCTCCACCGACAACGTGAGCGCGTAGGAAGTGTTGCGCTCGTAAACGTCGGGAAGTCCGTCCAACCTCACCGTGGTTTGGTCCACCGGCGCATGACACAAACACCCTTCGTTCGCTTCATCCCCCACGCCGTTGGGCGAAGAGACCCCAGTGCTCGGAGCGAGGAGCGCAACGAGGAAGACGCCCAACAACACGCAGCGACGACCGCCCATGGCCCGCACCTCTACTCAGGTTTCGTATGAGCCTTGCTTTGGCCGCTTGATGGTGATGCAAGAGGTCCCAAGAGAAACCATCCATTAAGTAGGAAGAGCGAGCCATTTTTGTTCGTGATGGACGCGTTCGAACCCCCCGTTGACGACGATGAAGACATCGACATTTACGCCGCGCTTGGTTTGAGCACCCCCGTTGGCGACGACGTTGAAGCGGGTGCCGCAACGCCAGCCTACGACCCGCTGGCGGCCTTCATGGACGACGACGATGAAGAGGACGAGGTTCCGGTTGCCGACCTCTTCACGGAGCCCGTCGACGAGGCAGCACCTGCTGCTGCTCCCCAGAACGTGGAAGATCTTCTCGCTACGCTCGCCCGGGATTTGTTGGACGAAGAGCGCTTGGTTTCCTCGCTCTCGGGTGGCGAAGCCGACCTGATGAGCCTCAAAGTTGAGCGGGACCGAGAGGCCTACCACCTCTCGCTCATCGTCGACATGGGCGGCCAGCTCATCAAGCCCTTTGCGACCGTCGTCGCCACCAACAACACGTGGAAGCCGATGCGTCCGCCCAAGGAACTTCACGCCAAGTGGAAGCCGCTCTACGATGCGTTGTGCAAGGCCCTTTCGGACGCGCTCGTGGCGCAATCCCGTTCCACCTCGGCTTGAGAAAACGAGGTTGCGGGTCAAGCCGCTTCGTCTTCGTGAAGCACGACCCGCCATTCGATGGTGATGCTGGGGTCGAGGGAATTCGAGACGCTGCAGTACTTTTCATGGCTCTTTTCAACCACGCGTTCGACCAATTTCTGAGGAACGTCGCCCACCACGTGATAGACCATGGTCATCGACGTAAACCGTCGTGGGGTGGTCTCGGCCCGCTCGGAATCCAGTTCAACCCAGGCCTTTGAGAACGGCCGTTCTTTCAAGCCGACCACGACATCCACGAGCGAACAAGCACCGACCATTTGGAGGGTCAGTTGCATCGGCGAGGGGCCGGTCTCCCAATCCATCTCAATGCGTTGTCCTGAGGCGTTGATGCCCACCATTCCCGTGCCAGTTGTCCACTCCACGCGCCCCTGCATACATGGAGGAGGGGCGGTTGATTCTTGAAGGAGATGCCTGTGGGTCTTGATGAGAGCCATGACAGGTACACCGGTCACCATGGAAAACGGCACGCTGAAGGTCCCCCACAACCCCGTCATTCACTACATTGAGGGCGACGGCATCGGGGTCGATATCACGCCGGTGATGATTCGCGTCGTCAACGCTGCGGTGGAGAAAGCCTACGGAAACGAACGGAGCATCGTGTGGTCCGAAGTGCTCGCTGGTGAGAAAGCCTTCAACGCCACCGGCGAATGGTTGCCTCAAGCCACGCTTGACGCCATGCAGTCGGGCTTGGTTTCCATCAAAGGGCCGCTCACGACCCCGGTTGGCGGTGGGATTCGCTCGTTGAACGTCGCTCTCCGCCAAAAGCTGGACTTGTATGCTTGCGTCCGCCCGGTGCGCTGGTACGACGGCACTCCTTCCCCCGTGAAGGCGCCCGGCGATGTCGACATGATCATCTTCCGTGAAAACAGCGAAGACGTCTACGCTGGCATTGAATGGGAAGCCGAAAGCGACGAGGTCAAGCGGGTCATTGATTTCCTCCAAAACGAGATGGGCGTCGACAAAATCCGATTCCCTGCCACCTCCGGTATCGGCATCAAGCCGGTCTCGAAAGAAGGAACGGCCCGAATCGTTCGAGCCGCCATCCAATACGCCATCGACAACGACAAACCAAGCGTGACGCTGGTCCACAAAGGCAACATCATGAAGTTCACCGAGGGCGGTTTCCGAGACTGGGGATACAACCTCGCCAAGGAGGAGTTCGGCGCCACGGAACTTGACGGAGGCCCTTGGTGCACGCTTACCAACCCCGTCACGGGCAACGCCATCGTCATCAAGGACGTCATCGCCGACGCCATGCTCCAACAAATCATCACTCGGCCAGCGGAATACAGCGTCTTGACGACGATGAACCTGAACGGCGATTACATCTCCGATGCGCTCGCTGCGCAAGTGGGCGGCATCGGTATCGCCCCCGGGGCGAACATCAACTACGACACCGGCATTTCCATCTTTGAAGCCACCCACGGCACCGCTCCAAAATACGCTGGACAGGACAAGGTCAACCCCGGCTCCCTGATTCTCTCCGCCGAGATGATGCTGCGCCACATGGGTTGGAAAGAAGCCGCTGACCTCATCGTGAAGGGCATGGAAGGTGCCATTTCCAACAAGACCGTCACCTACGACTTTGAGCGCTTGATGGACGATGCAGAACTGCTGTCCTGCAGCGCCTTCGGCGAGGCCATGATCCACCACATGTGAGGAGGGAGGACCCATGGCTCGCTCGTACGATGCCCGTTGGGTGAGCATCAAGGGCGGGGCTGACCGCAAATGGTGGATTCGTGCAAAGGCCAAAATTGACACCGGCGCAAAGCGATGCTCCATCGATGCCGGACTCGCCGACGCCCTTGAGTTGCTGGTGGTGGGCGAGGTCAACGTTCGCAACGCCATGGGCAGCCAAACGCGAAAATTGGTGACCGGCAAGGTGCGCGTCGGGCGCATCACCTACGATGTCGAGATGACCGTCGCTGACCGAAGCGGCATGAATTGCCCGATGCTGCTCGGCAAAGCCTTCCTTGATGAACTGGCAAAAGCACCGTTGAAACCCGCCAACAAGAGCGATGTGCCTCAATTTGTTTGACGGCCCAACCACGGTTTGAGGGTGCGGTTGTTTTTGGTGACGCCAAACCCAAACCGTTCCTCGATGGCTCGGTCGAGCAACGTGAAGTCGCCGTCCATCGTCGCCACCAACACCGCTCCGATGTCCGGCAGCGGCATCGAGGAGAGGTGCATCGCCAAACGATAGATGTCGAGGTCGGTGGATTCTGGATAAATCGCCTCCCCGTCAAGTTCGCTGCGAACGGTGACGCTGCGCAAGGCTTTGAGGGCCGTGAGCTCGTCAAAGACCTCGGCATGGTGCCGCAAAAAGTCGTCCAGTGCCTCGGAGGTCTCGGGCACACCGGCCAACATCTCGGTGGTGGGCGACCAGGTCGTGAACTCCGTGAGGACTTCGTCCACCAGCGCGTTCATGGAAGCCGAATCCAAGGTTTGCTCGAGCGTTGAGGTGTTGATCATCGACCCCTTGAAGCGGTGCAACAGGCGTTGGTCCTTGGCGATGAGGCGCAATTCCCCACGCACGTCATCGGGAATCATCAGCAAGAGGCGCTTTTCGGAAGCATGGTGACGCAACAGATGGTGGAAACGGTTGCCGCCCAAAACATCGAGGTTGGTCTCAAAGGCCAAATCCATGCGCTGGAACATTTTCTCCACCAGCGCATCCACGAGCACGTTCGTGTCGACGATGACGAGCGGCTTGAGGGAGAGGTTGTGGAGGAAACGCCGTTTTGACGTGGGGATTTCCTCCTTGTACATTGAGAACAAGGACTGCTCCACCATGGCGAGGCGTTTGAGGGCCGAGATGGAGAACTTCGAGGAATTTTGAGCCCGTTCCAAGTACATGAGTCCCTCGAACGCCCCCTCTTCAGCGGCGTTCTTGGCGATCTCATAGATCTCCTCCATCGAGGGGGACATGCCCATCATGGCTTGGCGGAACTGTTGCTCAAATTGCGTTCGCGTGCGACGCAAGTCCCGACTGATTTGGGTGGTTGCAGCGGTGACCCGGCCGAGGAAGGGTTCAGGGGGCAACAGGTGGGCTTGTTCGAAGGGGTAATTGCGAAGCAAATCCAATTCCTCTTCGTTGTACACCGTCTTCGTCCGCTCGACCATGTTGCCCTCGACGTCCTCCTCGGTGTACTTGATGCGCTGTTGGACGTGTCGGCGAATGAGGCGAGCGGCTTCGTTCGTATCGGTGCCGGCCCGGTGGCAAACTCGGAGATAGAGTTTGAAGCGTTCGGTGATGGCGGTTTTGAGCGACGGAACCTTGTCGAGCAGTTCAACGGCCTCGGCCCACGACATGGCGTGGGCGTAGTGGATGAGCGACTTCCGGTAGAGCGCGAGCGGCAGCGCCAAGGCCGAGTCGTCATCGTCCGATTCAGAGGCGTGGCCTGCATGTTCCCCGCTGGTGTTCCGCTGCTTGGTGAACAACTCGGCGGCTCTGGAATATTCCCGAGCAGAGTTCAACTCGTCCCCTTTTGAGGCGAACAGGGCCGCTCGGCTCAAGGGGGCCCAAGGGGAGAGCGGGTTGTGTTGCTGGTACCAGGCAACAAGGTTGGGCAGGCCCAAATCGTGTTCCATGACCATATGGGACATGGATTGCACCAACCGCAGGGGGAAGACGGGGTTGGCCACCATCGCGTTGAGTTCCTCAGCGTGGCCTTCCTTGGCCATGCCGATGCCGTAGGCTTGCATGTGGCCGTTGAGCGAAAGCGTGAGGATCATCACCTCGAACAAACGCCGTTCAATCGTGGTGAGGTCCAAATCATCGAGCGCCCCGCTGAGGTTGTTGAGGTGCGTTTCGCTCACGACGCCGCCTTCCACAATCGCTCGGCTGATGGGAGAGAAGGCCTTCAAGGCGTTCTTGTTGAGGACTTGGACTACGGCGTCAGGCGATTCGCGCCGAATCCCTTCCATCAGCAACAGCAGGTGCTCGGCGACGGGCGTCATGACCTCGGGGAGTTCCGCCCCGTGAATGGCTTGCAGAGCCAAGGTTCTGCACTCAAAAACACCGGCCCGCAACGAAGCGTCCAACGTGGCTGGTGCCAGATGGTGAAGCAACAAAGCGGCGTAGGGGTGCTCCAAGGAGAGCATCTCGTCACGGACGAACACGGTTGCGAGGCGGTCGATGTCCAACGTGCTCAACAAGAGCATCAACGCACCCGATTTCGAGGCTTCCAAAGCCTCTCCGGGTTCATCGCACATGCGCTGAGCGGCGGTCAAACGAAGTTCGTGGCTCAGCGCCTCCGCTGCGATGATGTGTTGAAGCGCCTGTTCGTCGAGTTCGCCGATGAAACGCAACAACCATCCATTCGCCCGTTCATCGTTCAACGAAACCACGAGCGGCAAGAGTTCGGTCACGTCGGAGGAACCGTCCAGGCGCAGGCTTTCAAGCACCTCCACCGCAGCGTCCCGTTGGTCTTCGCGAAGCAGGGCTTTGAGGCGCCACCACGTCAAGCGATCTTTTCCTTCGTGGAGGTTGGCGGTTTCCAAAAGACCGAGGCCGTCTTGAAGTTGAGCCGAAGTGCACCCTTCGGCTTCCTCAGGTGCGTGCTGCCAAGCCAAGGTTCGTCGGGCGAGCGTGAGCGGGTCGTCCTTGTCGAGTTGAAGCAGGGAAGCCCAGTCCGACACGTTCCCCTCTTTCAGTTTTGCAAAGTCTTGAAGGGCGTGGGCCAAGGATTCGTCGGCGGTTTCGCAGCGCTTGAAGACCGCATCCTCAACCGGTTCACCGTTGTGAAGAGCGAGCAAATAGGGGACGAAGGCCAGCGTGTTCTCCAGTCCAAGCAACGTGCTGTCGAGTTTCACGGCACGGGCTCCTGAAAGTTGGTTCCCGACCTTTTGCAACGCCACCTTGACATCGGGGTCGTCAACACCGGCGGCTGCCAGTTGAAGCACCGTTGCCAGCGCGTTTCGGTCGCGGGGGTCAACCCAAAAGAATTCGGTGGACAGATTGGTTTTCTTGCTTGCAGCCTTGGCCTTGGCTTTCGGGAAGGCCAAAAATTGACCCAACAAAGGCGTTTTTTCACCGATGAGGTGCCAGACCGGGTGAACGCCATTTTCCATGCACGTTGTTCGCAGAGCGGTCTCGTGGGCGTTCCACGCTTCGTCCCAATCATCGCTGTTCAGTTGTTTGTGGATGAGCAACACGGCGAGGCGGTAGGCTTCGTTGTACGGCGCCTCGTCGATGATGGCTTGCGGCTCGTGTAGCCACGACA
>JAURDA010000025.1 GCA_030828165.1 Candidatus Poseidonia sp. | reverse complement strand
CTAACGATTTGCAAATCTTGCAGGATTATCTTCGGCGACCTCTCAGCAACGATGCAGCGATGGACGACAAGAAACTCAAGGCCATCACGACCTTCTTCGCTCACTGCGGGACATGGGATGTGTTGACGCTTAACAACGGGGCATCGTATGAAGGCGATGTGATTGACGGCATGCTCGTCGACGAATGGCGGTCTCGGTATCGAACGATGCGCTGGAGCAATGAGCGTGGGTGGTGGGGTACCTTCTTTTTCGGTCCTCGTTTTCGTGCCAACGTGGAGACTTGGGAGGCTGAATCCACGGTGCTCGATGCTGCTCCCTCCTCGCACGTCACCGTGTTATGCCCGAACGGAAAAACTGAATCGCATTCACTTGATCATCTTCGTTCCTTGGAATTTGGCTACCAATCCCTCCCCGATTGGTCTTCACTTGTGCTTTCCCAGCCCAAGACCGACGCCAGCCAGGAGGGATCTCTCAAAGCAAAGCATGGTGCTGGTGATGCTCCATATCGTAAAGGGGAGCGCATCAACAACGTCACCGTTTCAGGAATTCATGACGAGCACGGAATATTTTTCACTCTCGATGCAAAGAACAGTGGTTTGTATCGCAAAAGGGGCATGCAAGAGATGGAGTGGACGATGCGGGAAGCCTTGTACACGGTCGGCAACAAGATGGATGTTGTCGTTTTGGGCGTGAAAAAGAAAGGCAAGAATGGATGGAACATTGAGGTCAAACCCATCGAAACTTAAAGAGATTAAATGCAGTAAACTGAATAAAAAATTGTGAACATCGAAACACCCTACGGACCGTTTGAAGCTAGTGGAGAGTTGAATGAACGAGATACATTAGCCATCATGCGCGCTCTAGAATTCTTCGAATTGATTCGAACCTCCATTGATGATTCCTTCACCGTCGATTTGAGCGGAGATCAACCCCTCATCGTGAGATTCATCAACCAAAAACGGCTTGAAATCCCCATCTTTGAAGCCATTGAGTTTGATGTTCAACGCATGTGCGGCAACCCACCACCCAACCCTGCTCGCTTTCTTATTGATGGTCAAACTCACCATTTTGGTTTCCCAGGAAACTCCAGAAGCGCTTGTTTGTTGGATATCTTCTCCTCTCTCCTCCTCACAGCCTCCAACATTGATTCAGGTGCTCCGGAGAGGTTTCGCGATCTGTTTGAATGAGCATTGAACAAATTTACCAGCGCTTCAATCGTAGAGCGGCCATACCATCTCTGAAAATGCATTTCGAAATTCCGAATGGTCAAATCCTGCTCCTCAAGTGTTTCGCGACATTATATGGTGTCGGGTGACAAGAAATTTGCATGTTGGCCAGCACTGCATTTGGAGCCCTTGATTTCCCCACCAACTTGGCCCCGAAACAACGCAAAGCCGTTCTTCGGGCGATTTCTTGGTGCAAAGAACTGGCGGACATGAGCGATGTTTGGTACAACGAGGTGCGGGACAGTGCCAATTACGGCACCGCCCTCAACCGGGAGATCAACGGCAAAACGTTGTCGATTTACCCTTTGCTCGCCGCCCGTTTGGATGCCGGGTTGTACACTCGGCAACTCAGTCTGAACCACCTCCCGGTGTGGCTGGACGGTGAAAAAATCTGCATCGTGAGCGCCCGGGGCAAGGGTCATGACCTTCACACCGACCTCGTGGCGTCGCTTATTTTGCTCCTCGGTCAGGAAGAACCCGTTATCCAGACCTTGCCTCGGACGTTGTCCGTGTCCATCTATCCCGAAAGGTTCGGTACTGCTCGCTTCAATCACCTGCGGGTTCTCCCCGCTGAACAAGAAGCAGTGTTTTTGCCGTTTCGTGAGCACTTGGCCGAGGCCGAATGGGAGCCGTGGGCGTACCTCTTCGACCTTCCAGAACGGGACTGGAATATTTTGCGCGATCGCTTTCCCTGGCACGATGAACAAGAGGCTGCCCTTGGGATGGCGTATTGGTTGTCGGAAGATCATGAACGCCCTGCGGAGGACCATCTTTGGGTGCTCAACGTCGTTCAACAGCACGCTTCTGATGACTTTGAGGCCGTTCTCAGGTCTTACCTCTACTGCCCCCATGAGGAGGTGCGGCGGCATGTCCTTTCGCAATACCGTCCGGAGGACTCGAGCGAAGCTTGGATGTTTCTTGAACCGCGTTTTGAATTGGAGGAGGACGAGCGAAACCTCGTGCTCATCCACGAGATCCTCCAGACCTATTCGGAATTGGAGAGCTCTTTGTTGAACCGAAGTTTACGGTTGGTCGAAAACGGCGAGGACAGCTCTCTGTACCGCACTGCGCTCGCGTGGCTGTCCCACCGCACGGACATGGATGAATGGCTCATGGAGCTTCTTCCAAGCCTCGAGCCTCACGAATTGGGGCCGTACTTGCACCAGGTTCAGACCTACGGGGCTTGGTTCGAAGACTTTGGTACGGATTGCCTGAGCCTACCGTTTGAGGGCATTCACCAAGGAGTGGTGGATTGCAGTGCTCGGAATCCAAGTTTCAATCCGTTCGGTCTGTGGTTGCCGCTGATGGAGAACGGGTCGGGGAACATGAAGGTCATCATCATGCGGCACTTTGGCCGGCTCTCGCTTGACGAGGTGTATTGGATGTTGGAACTTTGCTGGAAAAGCCGCTGGCGCTTCGTGGTCAACGCAACCCACCGTCTCGTGGCCAAGGAATATCCGGATTATCCCAAACGTGCGGAGATGGAAGCGTACGGGTACACTTCGGTCAACTATTGGACGCGTCGCTGAATTCGCTTCAATCGCCGGATGCGCAAGCTCTTCGCTCGAGAGGCGGAGTGGGTGCACGTCGGGTGGTTTCTGTGCCTCACATCTTGCGCTGAGGCATGTCGGTAGCAGCGTTGCCGAAGGTGTACATTTGCATCCCAGCATCCCGGTACAGTTTGGGCATCTTCCCGTCGGTGGCATACCGATAGAGAGCGACCACGGCCACCTGCTCGGCGGCGTTGACCCAGGCCACGAGAAGCCCGAGGAGGATCGCCCCAACGAGCAGACCCGCCGGCCCGATGGCCACGGTCAGGGCGATGGTCAGCACGACCAGCGGGATGCCCATGAGGAAACCCACCAAACCGATGCCGAGGCCCGACGTGATGTTCTCGCCCCAGGTGCGGAAGAACATGTCCTTGCTCGATTTGAGCGACTGTCCAACGGGTTGGCCTTCCAAAATGAGGTGGGGGAGCATGAAGAAGGTCATGACCCACCAAGCAAGACCGCCGATGAAGTGGACGATGACGGCCAAGGCTTGGGCGCCGCCGTTGTCGCTGCTGCGAGCGGCCCCTTCCAAGGCCTTGAGCAACAAGCCGACGGTACCGGCGATGACGCCCCACAGGACGATGATGGGCAGGCGCTTGACCGCTGCGCTGATGCCGTCAGAAAAGGAAGGGTCGCCTCCCGTCAAGCGAATGTTGGCGTTGGCGATGATGGCGCAGTTCCAGAACACGACGACGATGCTGAGCAGCATGTAGCCCACGAAGGAGAACATCAGGTAGGAGGAGGTGAACGACCCGTCTGGGTTCACGGCCCATTCCATTTCCAAAAATTGCGGAATGGACATCCCAACCAAGCAGGCCAGACTCATCAACCCGGCCAAAATCATGTAGACCATCAGTTCGGGGTCTTTTTTGACCACGCTCATGCTCAATTTGCTCATTTCCCAGCCGCGTCCGATGGTTGCAAAGAACCCCATGCGAAAGAATCGCTTTTTCGGCGCTATAATTCACTTTCCCCGTAAATTCCGCTGGCGCAAGGCTTCCACGGCAAGCACGCCCACCGCCACTTGCAGGTTGTAGGACGGCACGAACCCGTCCATGGGGAGTTTGACCACCGCATCGGCGGCTTGCAGCACGGGCGCGCTGACCCCGTCCCGTTCGGCGCCCACGACCAACAGCACGTCTCCGGTCAAATCGGCATCCCACGGCCCCTGTTCGCCGACATCCTCGGCGACCACAAGGCGGACGTTGTGGTCTTCTGCAGCGGAGAGAACGGCTTCGGTCGTGGTGTAAATCACGGGAATGAACCGGTCCGCTCGCATGCTGGCGCGGCGGATGGTGCGCCGTTCTTCATGGGTCTTGCTGACGTTCAAGACGACGGCGTCTGCACCCGAAACCTCGGCTGTCCGAATGGCAAAACCGAGGTTGGTGGAGTATTCCACGCCGTCGAAAAACCAGATGCAGCCGCCCGCGGCCATCACCTGGTTGAGCGTATCGTGTTGAGGGCGTCCGGTCAACGCCAACGCGACTTGAGCGCCGTCGGCCGACATGCGCCACAAATCGTTGGTTGAACCCTCCTCCAAGGGCACGCCGGCCGCCTCGCACAGGGCGCGCAAGGCGGTCGTGTCGTGGGCTCGGTCAACCAGCACCCGGTCGATGGCTTGGCCGGCCTCAAGCGCCTCCATCACGGCAGCGAGTCCGGTGATCTGGTCTGCCATGCTGACGGCTGGGGCGATGTGCTCAAGAGGCTACCTCTTGTCGCCGGGGCATGGCCAAAAAGCACAGCCCACGCTTTCTCGCCGCCTCCGAAGTCGCCCGCAGCGCCGTGACCGAATGCAGCGCAGCCGAGCTCCGAGCCATGATGAGCGACGGCCAGCCGTTGGTGGTGCTCGATGTCCGGGAGCGGGAAGAGTTTGATGCCGGGCACCTTGAGGGCGCCGTTCACCTTGGAAAAGGCGTGATTGAGCGCGACATCGAAAAGCACAACTTCCCCGACGACCTTCGCCTGGTGCTCTATTGCGGTGGAGGATACCGAAGTGCGATGGCTGGAAAATCGATTCAAGACATGGGGTGGACGAACGTCCTATCCCTGTGGGGCGGCTGGCGAGCCATCCAAGCCGAAGGGCTGCCGCTCAGGCATCCTTGAGGTCGCCAAAACCGCGTGGGCAGGCTCATAAAGGGGAGATTGGTCGGCAAGACGCTGAGAAGCACAGGTGAACTCCATGGCACAAGGATTGTACCAACACGTTCGTGAAACATGGCGACGTCCAAAAGACGCACTGCCCCACATGTACCGCCAGCAACGCATGACTCAGTGGCGCCGCGAACCCGTCAACTGCCGCATCGAGCGCCCAACCCGTCTCGACGCTGCACGCCGAATGGGCTACAAGGCCAAGCAAGGCGTTGTGCTCATCCGAACCCGCGTCCGCCGTGGTGGCCTTCGAAAGGGCAAGATTCACATGAAGCGCAAGCCGTCCAAGGCCGGTATCTCCAAGATCACCATGGCCAAGAACACGCAGCGCATCGCTGAAGAGCGTGTGAACCGCCACTTCCCCAACCTCGAGGTCCTCAACTCCTACTGGGTCGGCCAAGATGGCAAGCACAAGTACTACGAGGTCATCCTCATCGATACGCACCACCCTGCCATCGTCAACGACAAGCAACTCGGTGTGTTTTCCCGAGCCAACGGCAAGACCTCCCACCGAGGACGTGCTTACCGAGGCAAGACCTCGGCGGGCAAGCGCGGTCGCGGTCTGCACAACAAGGGCAAAGGCGCTGAGAAACTGCGTCCTTCGCTCCGTGCAAACCTGAACCGTGGCAAGTGAGTCGACGTTCTCGCCGTTTGAACGGGCGGCGGAAGTGCCTTTTCGGGCATTGATTTATTGAGGGTCAGTCAACACCGTCGCCCATGGTGGTCGGCAACGAGGTCATGTCCCGGTGGACAGGCCTCGACGTCTACTTGCCCAACGGGAAAAAGTTGGGCGTGGTTCACGACGCCGTCATCGACGCCGAAGGACTGCAATGCACCCACCTCTTCGTTCGCGACACCCCCGCCGATTTGGTGGAAGGCTCCATCCCGTTGGCGGTACCGTGGCGATGGATTCGCGCCATCGATGAAATCGTCCTTCTGCGTTGGTTCCCCCCCACGCCGATTCCGCTCCAATCCTGAGGTGCATGCATGGCCTTTGACGTACACGTGCTCGGAACCGCTTCGGCGCGACCGACCGCTGAGCGCGCCGTCAGCGGGAGCCTCGTGAAAGGACCCGACGGCATCGCCGTCATCGATGCTGGAGAGGGTTTCCAATCCCGGTTCACCGCTCAACGTCGCCGCCTCAAGGCGCACGGGCAGGGCGACAGCCTCAAACCTGGAAACGTCGATGTTCTTGCGTTCACTCACGGGCACCTCGACCACACCTGGGGTGCGCTGCCTTGGTTGCAGTCGATGGATTTGGAAAACCGAACCGCCCCTCTTCTCGTCATCGGCCCCTCCTCGACCCCGGCCCTTCATGCCTTGCTCAACGGTGAACCCTTTCCCGCCCACGTCCCTCCGGCGGACCTTGCTCGCCAATTCGTTGCGTGGTTTTCCCTCGGAGCGGCCGGCATCGGTTTTCCGATCCAGTGGGTGCTCGGCGATGCGGAGGCCGACCTCTGGGTTCGCCTCGACCCGGTGAACGACGTCGCGCAACGCCTTGACGGGATGCCCCAGCCGAACGGGTGGAAGCGGACAAGGCTCGTGCCGTGCCCCAGTCATCACACGGTTCCTTCCTGCGGTTGGTTGCTCAATCACGGTCCCACCCAAGGGGTCTTTGACCGGGAACGGGCGGATGAATTGGCCTTGAACACCAAACAGCGAGCCCGCCTCGCCCGGGGCGAAGACATCAAAATGGCCGACGGAAGCACCCTCGAAGCGGAATGGTTCCGTGGTGAGGCATTGCCCGGAGCAAGCGTGCTGCTATCGGGCGACACCGCCTCGTGCCCTCCAGCATGGACGGCCGAGTTGGCCCCCAACCTCCTCGTCCACGAGGCGACCTTCCTCAACGAACTGCAGGACAAAGCGCATCAACACCTCCACTCAACGGCGGCCGGTGCTGTCCAAACCGCCCGTTCGATAGGGGCCTCGTTCCTGGCGTTGACCCACTACAGTAACCGCATCAAAAACCTCAGCGAAGTGCTCGAAGAAGCCCACGGTTTGGCCGGCGACCTCCCGGTGGTTGCCCTCAACGACGCCGACCGGTTGAAGGTCAGCGACAAGGGCATCGTCACCCACCTTGCATGGGGAAGCGACGGCTGGAAGGCGGCGAGCACGGAACCCCATCGTTGAAATGCACTCAGGGCGACCCACGGCCATGCGCTGGATGACCGCCGTCGTGCTGGTGGCTTTGCTCGTCGCCGGTCCGATGGGTGCGCTGGCGGACGGTGGACGGGCGGCGCCCGATTGCACCACCGTCGCTGTTGGCGACCTCCAATCCACGGTCCAGGTGGAGTCGGGCGAGTGCGTCATCGTTTGGCTTGGCACGCTGGAACCGGGGGATGTGTACGACCTGAGCATCATCGTTGTTGACGACGCCATCGACCTGCTGTTCTTTGATGAAAACGGTATCCAGCCCTACGAGTTGGGTCAATCCTACCGCTCCTCGATGGCCCAACCGGCCAGCACCGAATCGGCCTTGGGCGCCTACGAATTTCACTGGAAAGTCCCGGCTTCCATCGCCGCCAAGAATTGGTACATGGTCCTGGACAATCAGGCCCACGACGGGGACAGCGGTGAGGGCGATCAGGGCGGTCAACGCAGCACCGTTTCCGCCTCGGTCGGCCCGTTGACGCAAGCCTACTGGACGCCCTATCACGACCTCGTGGCCGTACCTGCTGAGGATTACAGCGTCCTGCTCTCGGGCGACGACCTTCGCTTGGACGCCGGCACCACCCTGGTCCTCTCTGCGTGGGACTTGGACTTTATCGGGGACATCTACTTGCAAACGAGGGCCATGCACGACCGGTACGTTTCCGGAGCGGTCGGCGTTCAATTCATCGACGGGGGCGGTCTTCAGAACATCGATTCACCAAAGTCGCTGACCTGGTCGGTCCCCTCGTCGCTTGAAGGCGAAGAATTGCTGCTGGTCGTCGACAACACCGATACACCCCTCGGCGGCGGCAACGGCAGCGAAGCCCTCCGAATGACCGTCCGCCTCGAGTTGGCGCCACCCCTGAGCCCCACCGTGGTGGACGATAGCGAGGGCGTCGTTTCGATTGGACAAACGATCCGCCTCGATGCGTCCAGCACCCCCAATCGGCTCGGTCAGCGAGGAACATTCACGTGGGACCTTGACGCCACGGTTGACAGCAACCTCGACGGAAACGACACCAACGATGCCGACGCAACGGGCTTGGTTGTGGAACCCTCGTGGGCCACCCCCGGCACAAAGACCGTGACCGTTCGCATGACGGCTCCTTCGGGCGAGGTCGCCTCGACATCCTACACGGTGAGTGTGGTCGACACCCAAAATCCCGTGCCCAGAGTCCAAGCCACGGGCGGTGTGGCCATCGCCGAAGGATGGCGCGTGAACGTGGAGCAAACCGTGACGCTCAATTGTGCCTCGAGCACGGACGACGACGCCGTGGCGTCGTGCGCATGGTCAGTGGACGGAGCGGAGGCCGAAACCAACGCTTCCGTTTCGTTCACGTGGAGCGATGTGGGGACGTACGCTGTTGTTCTCACCGTGACCGATGCGAGTGGAAACAGCGCCCAAACCAACGTTTCCCTTCGTGTGGTCGACCCTTCCATTCCTGAAATCGGCCCTTCCGGCGGCATCGCCTTTCCTGAAATCGCTGATGAAGGCGACACGCTTTCGCTGACCGTCGACGTGAGCGACGCCTACGACGACCCTGCAAATCTCAGGGTTCACTGGGACCTTCAACCCACGACGGACAGCGACGGAAACGGTGACCCTCGTGACGACCCGGATTTCATGGGCCTGAACCCCAAGATTGCGCTGAACACAGCAGGAAAGCAAGACATCGTGGTGACGGTGTTTGACGCTTCGAACAATTCAGCATCCTATGCGTTTTCGGTGAACGTCGCCGCAACACCAGAGGAAACCGCCTCCCTCGGGGCCGGATTGATTGCGGTCGTGATGCTGGTGGTTTTGGCGGGTGTTGGCGTGGTGGGCTTCCGGTTCTGGCAGCGGCGTTTGGCGCTTGACATGCTACTCAACCGAGGGCTGAGCATGGATGAAGCTCGAGCGCACATGGCGCTCGTGGCCCAACAAACCGCTCTGCCGATGTTGGCGAAAGCCGTGGCTTATGCGGGCCTTGACCAAGGCGAGGTGCGCCCTCAAGCCGAACGAGAAGCCGACGCCAAACAAGCCCAATTCGACGCCATTTACGGCTCGGCGCAAGAGGTTGACCAAACGACCGCCTTCGCGCCCCCTGCTTACAGCGCCGCTCCGATGTCGCAAGGCACAAGCCAAGCGGCTTCTGAAGCTGCGGCGTTGCTTGCGGACGAGGGCGGCCTGGGCATGACGAGCACGGTGACGCCGGGGATGGACGCCTTGAGTGCACTCATGGACGAGGAGAACGTCGAGGAACCCTCACCCGCTCAGCCCGCAAACCAAGCAACGGCAGAACCGTCAAGCGTGGTTGGATCCGTCGACCTTCCGTCGTCCAACGAAGCCGCTCGGTTTGAGCCTGCGGGAGACGCGTTTGCGGATCCGGTGCCCTCGGTGGGCGTGGCCTTCCCACCCGCCCAAAGCGCCCCTCAAGCGACGACTATCTCGCCCACCGTGGCCCTGCCGAACGCTGAACCTACGACGCCCGTTTCTTTGCCATCAGCCACGCCGAGCGTTGCGCCGCCCTCGCCACCTCCTCCAGCGCTCGTTCGCCATACGTGCTCCGCATGCGCGGCCGTGTTCGAGGTGGACGTTCCTGCGGGCTTGAACCAAGCCTTGGTTGGGTGCCCTGGATGCGGTGTTGACCAAACCATCACCGTTTCCTGAGGGCTGCAAAACCGAACGGTTGTTGGCGCAAGGCGGCGAATGCTTCTCAAAGGAGGAGCCACGAGAGGCCATCATGGATGAGGCTGCGCTACGCGTTGTTCGGGCAGGCGTGGCTCAACCGCGCCGACGAGCCCGACTCGCCGTGATGCTCGTCTCCGTGATGTTGTTGTCCATGATGCAACCCGTATCGGGCAACGTGGCCGTGGCCAGGGACGACTTCGGGGTGCTTGAGGCGTTTGCAGCCACGTTGGCTGACCGGGCGGAGGAAAGCGAGTCGTTGGTGGCCTTGCAAGGAGCCCAATCCTCCTTTGCGCTGGTCGATGCGTCCAAACGGGAGGTTCGGCCGGGCGATGCGCTTGCCGACGCGGAAAGTTATCTCGAACAGGTGGAATTGAGGGACACCACGCCGCTTGAACTCGACCACCCTCGACCGTACGAGTTCCTGATCGATGTCTCAACGACCCCCGAAGGTTGGCCGTTCAACCTTTGGCAGACGCTGTTTTCGGTTGAAACATTGGGACTTGACAACCTCTTGGGCTTCGGCGTGAACACCTATGCCATCTACGTCAATTTCTCCGCCCGAAACAACGGACCTTCCTACGAGGCATGGCAGTCGGGTACGTTCACGGGCGAACTGCTCGTCGGCACGAACCTGGTGTTGTTTGAGAACTACATCGACATCGACGGTGACGGCGACGACGACCTCTCCGTGGCGTTGACCCTCGCCGGCCTCACCACCCAAGGCGAAGGTTGGGGCATTGAATTGGGAGGAGGTTTGATTCCCACGCCCACCGAACTCTGGGTTCGACCGACCTTTCAGTGGGCGGTGAACGCGCTCAACCTCAGCGACCCGCTTTGGGACGAATTGGAGCACCTTGAGGTTTCGTTGATGAAGGGACTTGCGTTTGACATCACGCTCTCAAACTCGGAATCGTACGCCGTGGTCATCGACACGCGGTTTACGCAGCCCCCAGCGGACGTCACCCTCGGGGTCGGCATTGAGCGCATTGCCTTCGACATCTCCGGTACGTTCACGTCCGCTGCGCAGTTGGTTCTGGCTCTGCTGGGCGGACAGGTCAATTCAACCGATTTGGCGTTGACCGGCATCACGGCTCCGTACGCCGTGAGGCTCTCCAATCCAAATGCGCCCGGGGGCAGCCTCCAAACCGATTGCAGCGAGACCCTCAACTACGATGCGGCGACCGATTGGGGCGCCTCAAGTCGGGAGCATAAATGCGGTATCGGGATCGGCGTGGGGTACGTCCACTTCGGGGAAGTGCGCCCTGATGATTCCGTTCCCGTTCTCGAAGTCGCCTACATCGACGTGGGCTTCCATCCTGAACAGGGCAGCACGCTCATTCCAAGCGAGGTTGACCTGACCTTGCGAAACGACAACACCGGGGAAAACACGTTCGACACCGTCGAAATCTATTCCGATGTTGGTACGGACGTTTACATCCACTACTACGAAGATCGCTCACAAGTACCGGAAGGCGACAGCCCCTTCGGCAACATCACCGATTCTCGGCTTTGGATTCGGGGCTTGCCTTCGGGTTCGCTGCATGAGGATGAAATCGCCGCTATTTTCACCACGATCGGTGAAGCACCGGGTTCGGTGAACTTGCCCGGAGAGGTGCCCGACCGGCTCTCCCTCATCATCGCCATCAAGAATTTCTCGGGCGACCGCACGCAAAACGTGAACGACCCCACGTTGCCCATCAACCCAGCCCAACCCCCCAACACCCTGTTTCTCATCGCAGGAACCGAATCCATCGACACGTTCAGCTACGTTTCAACCTTCAAACGAATGGGGTATGCCGGCGACGCCTCCTCGATGGTGGTGGAGATGGAAAACCTGCCACGGGTGATCGTGATTCAAGGGAGTTTCCAGATTTCGTCAACGGGCATCAGTCGAATCAACTACGATAACCCGAACCTCAACACGGTCGCCCAACTTCTCGACAACGCCTTGCTCACCATCATCGAGGTTGTCCTCGACATTGGCACCATTCTGAACGGCTTGCCCACGGCGGTGGTTGGCACGGCGGGTTCAACGGGTGGAGAAATCGACATTCAATGTTTCAACCAAGTCAAGAAAAGCCTCCCTTCGGGGACGCGGACGACCATGCAGATCGAACACCTTCTCTTTGCCCTCGCCAGCAGCCCCCAACCATGGTTGCCCGAGATGGACCACATCTTGTTGTCGGAGGACACGAACATCGAAATCGTTGACGGTCGGCTTGGCCCGGTCGACCCGCTCGTCCCGGTAGCGATGAGCATGCGCATCGGCGGCATCAGCCACGTTCGCCATGCTTTTGATCCGACCAACGAGGTTCGTGACATGCAACTCGAAGGCGACGCAGCGGGGTCTTTGCTCATCGGTCACATCAGGCACGACGACGGCGATTTGTCCACCGCCGTCAAGCAATCCACGACGGTTTCCAACCGGCCGGGCAGTTTCAACATCCTCCAGCAAGCCGAAGCGCTCCAATACGAAGCCAGCGAGCCCATCGGTACCATCACCTACGGCGGTCAATCGGGCGACCAGCGAAACGCCATCCGTTTGACCGGCCTGCCCGATGCCTTCACGCTGGTGCTCGGCGACACCGTGGGGTACGTCGCCGACGCTCCGATGGACGCCATACAGCTGCAGATGACCAACGCCACGACGCCGTTGACGATGGACGGCGACCACATGCGCTTTTGGGTCAACGAAGACACCGCCGAGGCAAGTTTGAGCGTTCAACTCTCGGACATCACCTCGATTCAGCGGCTCAGCCCGCTCGTGCCGGGGGCGACCGGTCCCGAAGGGAACTCGCTCGTTGAATTGGTTCGAGGGTCTTCCTCGCCGTTCAGCGTCTCGTTTGAGGACCAAACAAACCACGCCGACCCCTTCTTGGGCCTCAACGGGCAGGTCTACTTCGACCCGCTTCCGGCCAACATCTCCATGACCCTGCCTTCCGACGTGGATTCCGAAGGCCTTGAACTGCCGACCTTTGGCGAAGAAGAAGGAATTGAAGCCCTCTCCTTTTTCCTTGGCGACATCGTGGACTTTGGACAAGTCGTCAACGACTTCGTCCACGCTTTGTCCGTGGACGTTGGCGGCGATATCGGCGAGAGCGACGACATGAACATCGGTTTGGAATTGTTCACCGGGGAAGCCTTCAACATGACGGTCGACTTGAAGAAAGGCTCGAATTTGGAAGCCGAACCTGCATGGATGCACGGTTTGGGCATGGAAGCCCTCGAGCAAACGCGTATCGAGGCCAACCTCTCCCGCATGCCGACGTTCACGCTTTCGAGCCGTGACATCATGGCCTCCATCCTTGAAGACGGCCGTATTGATGCAACCGAAAGGGACCAAGCGATGTCGGTCTTGATCGCCACCAACATCACGGCAGCTGAATCGTTGGTGGCGGCGTTGGAAGACGGACGCGTGTACGCCGACGAAATGGTGGGCGTGAACATGACGCTGCTTGAGGAACAAGGGCTGACCTTGAACGATCGTCGGTCCTGGCACCTCCGTTCTTGGCTGCCGTCGCTCCCCTCGGGCGAGATCGAATTGGTCTACGATTTCCGCATGCTCGGTGGTATTCCAACGTACGAAATTGACCTTCGCATGTCGCAATGGCAACCCAAGTATCCGCAACTCACGGTGGTGGCGAACGGGCTTGACGGGCAAGACATTGAACTCTTCATCGACGGATTGGACACGTCAACTCCCCGCAACGTCGAGGTCAACGCGCTCTTTTCAACCCAGGAGAACTTGACCGTACCTCGTGTTTCCGTCGATATGCACTACGATGCAGGTGTTCGCCTCAAGTCGGCTCATGCCATCCTCATCGACCATCAAGCCTTGACGCGAGTCGAGGCCTTGGTGGTGGGCATTCCCCAGTCGACCGACGTCTCTGCCGTCATCGGTGACGTCCTGATTTTGGATTTGGTCGTCCCCGAAGTCCACCGCATCAACGGTCATTCGGCCGACGCCTTGATGCTTCAACAACTGCGGTACATCGACGGGTTCTGGTGGCCGTCGACCGCCTACATGCGGGATCTCCCCGGTGAAATGCACCTCGCCACCGAACCCGATACTCGGTTTGACATCAAGGAACAGACCGCTTTCCAAGGCATGCGGACGCTTGATTATGCATCCAACACCAACGATATGGACCTCTATCTCGAGGCAAGCGGTCGGGCGATTGACGCCAAAGGCGACGTCTTGATGCTGGCCGAGGACCTTCCGACGCGCTTTGTGTTGGAGTTGACCGACGACTTCGGCATGCGGGTCGATTCCTCAGGCTCGGGGGTGAAGCGCGTCTACGTCCGTCAAACCGACCTGCCCGCCGCCCCGGGCGTCACCGTGGACCGCGTTGAAGTGGTGGGTCAAAACCTCAAGGGAGCGACCATTCACATCTATTCCGGGCCCGGCGAGTACCCGCTGATCATCATCGACGACATCACCGACGGCCGTTTGGTCGCCAGCGCACAAATCTTCATCGAACCGGGGTACGAATTCCCCATCTTTGGCGATTTCAAGTTTGAAGGACGGGGCGTTTTGCTCGACGCTCAATTCACGGGCATCGTGCCGACGGCGTCCTCCATGGGCGTCAACGGCATCGTGACCGATTTGTCGTTGATCGGGTCACTCACGGGCGAATTCGTTGAAACCCGTCACATCATGGTGGTTGACCCCATCAGTTCTGCCGTCGCCAGTGGGTTGGCCATGTTGTTTGGGTGAGGGCCATGACGACGCCAAGTGAAGCCGAATTGCGTCAAGGGGGCAGCCCTCCGGAAGGCGAGGACCTCGAGGCGTGGGAGGCGGCGCAAGAGGCTGCGAAATTGCTCAGCACCCTCTCCAAAGAAATCACCCCCACACGCGTCGCCATGGCGGGGGCCGTCCTTTTCATGCTCATCACGATGACCCTGAGCGGGTGGTATTGGTTGCTTCCTCGAGACGCCGTGACGGTGGAGACACAATACATGCAGCGTGGTGGTCACCTGATGATGGCGGAGTTGCACAACGATGGAAGTCGGGCCATCACCGAGGTGGTGTTGGAAATCGAATTCCAAACCCTCGAAGGCGAAGTCCTGGGCCTCATGGCGCTGGAACTTCGTGAAATGAAGGCGCACACCTCCATCTCCGGGGACGAATTGGAAATGATGGTGGTGGGCCACACCGTTTGGGACGAATACGTCGTCGTGGTGGACGTGGAATATCGCGACTATTCCGGTTCGCTCCGTGAAGCGTCATGGACGCACACCGTCGGTGTTTGGTCACAGGAAATTTTCAAGGACAAGGCGGAGCGACATGTTTGGCCGTTCGATTAACGACTCCATGACGCCAAAGGCGAAGCGATAAAACACCGGTGCGGGAGCGAAAACCATGGCAGACACCGCATTCCGGGCCCGCTCTGCCATCCTGCTCGTGTTGGTGCTTTTGACCTCCACCAACAGCGTTCTGTTTTATCCCGATTCAGACGAGACGGTCACCGAAAACCTCCAACCCGAATGGGTGCGCTTTGACGTCAAGAAAGACGTCTATTTTGATGCGGCCGGGACGTTGGATGCCTCCCTGATGGACGAGCAGCGTGAACCGCTTGCCATCGGGCCGTTTGGAACCTTTGACACCAACGGCTTACGCCTCGCTCAACCGGTGCCCTCACAATGGCTTGAACCCCGGTTTGACCTTCTCCTTCTCCTCGTTTCAAACGAACAACGCCTCCACGAGGTTCGAGCGGAACTCAGCGATGTGCAGGGTCTTGCGGTGCGAGAATTCATCGCTCCTTCCGGTCTTCTCGTTCAGGGCACGCCCACGGCCCTCGAGAATGCGGAACGTCATCCCTCGCTCTTGGCATCCCACGCCGTTCCGCTGGGCATGCTCGTCGATGGCGACCTGCTCGACGTGGCTCTGCTCACCGGAGGCGAAGAGGCGCTTGAAAACACCCTGATTCGTTTGGACGGTTGGCGAGACGACGCCGGTCCGTTGGAAACCGTCCTGCTTGAGGATGCGAACGGCGGGGCGCTTCGGCAGACCCTTGGGGAGGTGGCTCGTCAGTCCTTGGAGGACGGGCGCGCTTGGGATGCCGGGCGCTACGAAGGCACGCTGGGCGCCGTGAGTTTGGCCGAACTCGCCATGCAACCCTCCGTCATGCAAATTCGCCCCGACCCAGCGTTCGCCGCCTTCAACGACCAGGCTCGCGGGCACATGCAGACCAACACCATGGCGACGTACTTCACGACCGATCTTGACGGCTCGGGCCAAATCGTTGCCGTTGCCGATGCGGGCTTGGACGAAGACCACGGTGATTTCGGGTCCCGCGTGGTGGGCTCGTACGACGTCATCGGCGACGGTTCGACCGCCGACAAGCACTCCGGCCACGGCACCCACGTTTCCTGCACGGTGCTTGGGGACGGCTTCCGCGGCGGGTATTCCGGTGTTGCTCAAGCCGCCGAATTGTACTTCCAAGCGATGGAAAACGACAACACGGGAAATTTCCAATCGCCCTCGCTGAACAACCTGCTCAACACGGCGTACAATGCCGGAGCCCGCACCCATACCAACTCGTGGGGGTCTTCAGCCGCCAGCCAGCAATCAAAGTACAACTCGGAAACCGAGGACGTTGACGACCGAGCCAACCATTACGACCGCTACTACAACGGTGCACAGGGGCTCACCATCTTGTTCGCCGCCGGAAACGACGGACCGGGTGAAAGCACGGTTTCCCCACCCGCTACGGCGAAGAACGTGGTGTCGGTGGGCAACCACAAGAACCGGTACAGCGGTTCACCCGATGTCATGATGTCGGGGTCCTCCAGAGGGCCGACCGAAGACGGTCGGATCAAGCCCGATTTAGTGGCTCCGGGCGGCTACGTACGTTCGTGCCGAGCGCAAGAGGCGACCGACACCGGGAGCTCTACGTGGTCGAACACCTACTATCTCGAATACACCGGCACGTCCATGGCAACACCCAACGCTGCAGGTGCGGCGGTGATGATACGAGAGTACCTCGAGGAAATCGCTCAGCGACCGTCGCCCCAAGGGGCGCTGGTGAAGGCCCTCATGGTGCTGGGGGCGCAAGACATCGGAACCCGGGACATCCCGAACGATGACGAAGGCTGGGGCCGCGTGAACCTTCGCAACACGCTTGCGCCCTCAAGCGGCCAAGGCATTTGGGTGGACGACCGTTCGGTGATGTCGGGAACGGGCAACAGCAAATCCTACCCGTTCAACGTCACGCAGGCCTCGGGCTTGTTCAAGGTCGTCTTGACCTGGTCGGACGAGCGAGGTTCTCGCTTTTCCACCGCCCAACTCGTCAACAACCTCGACTTGGAGGTGACCGCACCCGACGGCACCGTGTATTTGGGCAACGATTTCGCCAACGGTCGCTCGGCGACGGGCGGAACGGCTGACGCCGTCAACAACCTCGAGGTGGTGCTCATCGATGCCGCTGCGCCCGGGACATGGACGGTCAAGGTCAAGGACGCTCAACACAGCGGTTCGAAAACCCAACCGTACGCCATCGCCGTGCTCGGTCATGGCGTGAACGACCTGCGGCCGGACCCCAAGGTGGTGCCGGAAGATTTCGCCATGAACGTCGGCATTCCACAAGTTGACGACCCGGTTCAATTGACCACCTCGTTCTTCAATTTCGGCAACGTCAAAGCCGACTTTTTCGACATCGCCTTTGAGGTCAACGGCAACGAAATCGACCGCACGTCCATTGAGTTGGGCGCCGGCTCGAGCAAGGTTCTGTTTTGGCCTTGGACGCCTCAGGTTTCAGGCAGCACCACGCTCTCGTTCATCATCGACCCCGACGATGCGATGGAGGAAATTCGTGAGGACAACAACCGGCTCGACATCGTCGTCAACGTCACGGCACCGGGGGTAAAACTCGAGACCGAATCACCGAGCAAAGTGCTCGCCTCAAGCGACATCACCACCACCTCGTGGAACGTGACGCTTACCAACACGGCCCTCGTGCCGACCAACGCCTCCATGCAGACGGGGAGCGTGGTTCACGTCGCTTCAGGGCAAACGATGCCGTGGTACGTTGGGAGCACCGATTCAAACTTCAGCATGGAAGGTCAAGCCTCTGAAAACATCATCGTGACCTTGGTGCACCCTTCCCCTCCCGAGCCCGGAACGTATCGCATCGACCTGCTCGGCCTTGATGTCGACAACAGCGTTGACTACCCGCTCAACATCGAACTCGTCGTGCCCGACCTCCCCGAGGCGGCGATTGAATTTGACTACGAAGTCGTCCCCGTCCATCCTTCGGAGCCCACCAACATGACCGTGAGGTTCTACAACAACGGGAACGCCCCCATCGGCTACGATCTCTTCTTGGAAGCCCCTGCCGGTTGGCGAGCGGGTTTCACCAACCTCGGCAGCGAGGCGGGCGCAACGTCCGGCTCAACCGGGCTCATCGGCAGCGAAGCCTACCGTGCGGTCGGTTTGATGTTCACGCCCCCTCAGGTCATGACGGCAGCAGGCGCCGAACGCATCGTGAAATTGACCGCTGTCAGCCAAACCGAACAGCAGGAATTGACGCTGTTTGAAATCCCCATCGAAGTGATGACGGTTCGCGAACTCTACGTGAACATCGAATCTTCCATCGGAAAACAACGACCGGAAAGCAGCGTCACCCTCCGATACTCGCTGGAACACAAAGGCAACGTCGACCTGCGTTTGGTTCCGTCCTTTGACTTGCCGCCGGGTTGGTCGGTGACCTCCGCTCTCACGCCCATCGATTTGCCTTGGGCCACCAGCAAAAACCTACTCTACACGCTCGAAGCGGGAAAGAACGCCCGTTCGGGAGACATCGTCCTCAACCTCGACAACGGCTCAACCCGGTTCACGTGGGAGGGTCAAATCGAGGTGGAGCTTTTGCCCGAGCCCGAGTTGACCTTTGTCGGGCTCGATTTTGCCGACGGGCGCTCGTTTGGCGTCCCGCAAGCCGACGGCTCGCACCCGTCTGGTGAGTCCATGACCTTCACGTGGCTGTTGAGCAACGCCGGTGCGACCTCGTGGTCGCCCAGCGCCAGCATTCAACTCGATTCAGGCTTGTTTGGTGAATGCAATCCCGTGGACACCGTGGGGACGAACGAGTTGGTTCCCGTCGTTTGCACGGTGGTGATCGCCGCAAACATGCCGCCGATGAGCGAACCTTCGTTCACCTTGTTGTTGAGCGACGCAGGCGTTGACCTGACGACGAGCGTTGGTCTGCTCGTGGCCGTGAACGAACAAACGATGTGGGACGTCGGCAATGTCCCGCTGATGACCACGGGCGAGGAGCGCCAAGTCACGGTCAAAATCACCAACAGCGGGAACACGGCGTTCCAACGCCAACTCGTTCTTGACGTTCCTGAGGGATGGACCGCATCGGTGGACGGTGACGATATTGTCGACCTTGCACTCGGGGAATCCGCTTTGGTTCGCATCAACGTTCGTGCCGACACGCCGGGAACCGCCCAGCTTGGATTGGCGTTGTCCCAAAGCCCCTCCACAACCGCAACCTACGCCATCAACCTCCAAGCGGAGGGCGAGCCCATCGGCACGAGCGGAAGCGCAGGATTGAGCACCACCGTGGCGT
Source organism: Candidatus Poseidonia sp. (assembly GCA_030828165.1). Lineage (GTDB taxonomy): Archaea > Thermoplasmatota > Poseidoniia > Poseidoniales > Poseidoniaceae > Poseidonia. The sequence goes on along the minus strand of JAURDA010000025.1, from coordinate 5,378 downwards.
TGGCCTTGTTTGGAGCCATCCTTTTGGTCGCCTTCGCTGCGCTGGGCGTTCAGGCGATGCGTGGCCGAGAGAACACCTCGTCGTCCAAAACCGGCACGTTGTTGCCGCCGTTGGGAGCAGGCGCCCCGGCTTTCCCTGCTCCTGCAGCCGTCCTCGCTCAGCCGCAAACCTCGCCGGCGGTCACGCCTTCGCCCCAACCCAGTCTTCAGGTCGCCGGCACACCACCGCCCGTTTGCTGGACCTGCCGTCAACCTGTTATGGGGGCCGTTTTGGGGTGCCCGTCCTGCGGTGCCCGCTACCACGCTGACGGTGCAGGGGGATGCACGAGCGCCTCGGTGTCGGTTTGTGTGAATTGCCAAGCATCAGCAGAGCATTTCGTTCAGGCCTGAGGATGCACCGCTGGTGATGCACCGAGAGCATAGGGTTTTGATAGGAGGACGCCGACCCCGTTGCATGCTGCCTTGTGCATCCGCGAACAACGGTGCTCGGCGCCAAGCGGTGTTTCTCGTCGCTCTGATGGTCACGGCGCTCTTGCCGCTCATGGCCCCGGCCGTGACGGCCGACGGCGGACGAGCCATCTCCGTGCAGTTGACCGCCATTCCCTCAGCGTTGGAAGTGAATCCCGGTGAAGGCGGCGAATACACCATTCGGGTTCGCAACAACGGGGACAACCCGATCACCGTTCAACTTTCGACCACACAGGAGGGCGGCGACTGCGGCGCCTACGCTTCAACGGTGTCTCAAATCACAGGCCCCATCGATAGCGGTGGCTCCGAAGAATCCACGCTGAACGTGACGTTGACGCAAAACGCCGAGGGTTCGTGCGACACGACCGTGACGGCGACCATCAACGAACAGGTCACGCCCCCCGACGTTGCCGAGCCAACCACGCAGGAATCGGTGACGGTCACGACCACCGCCGGCGACGGTTCCGGTAGCGCCCTGTTCGGCGTTGATCTCACCATCGCCGAGAACCAGCGCAGCAAGGATTGGGAAGGGGAAGATGAACTGAGTTGGCTGGTCACGATTGAAAACACCGGTCGAACCAATCAGACCATCGCGCTCACCGTCTCGGATGGCGATGGCCCCAACTGCATGCCACCTTCCGATTTCACCGTCAGGCTCAGCGACGAATCCGTCAACATCGACGAAGAAGAAAGCGAAACCGTCACCGTCACGGTGGAGATTCCCGAAGGCCCTTCAGCGGACAAGTATTGCTGGGAAATTGAGGGGTCCGTGACTAACGATCCCCAACAGGAAGCAAAGGATACCGAAGATTTTGATCTTACGGTTCCCGAACTGAAAAAGTGCACCGTCGCCCTCAGCAAGTCATCCGTCAGCGTCAATCCCGGCGATGACACCGTCGTGACGGCCACGTATTCCAACACGGGCAACGTTGGCTGGACCGTTCACGCGATGGGAACGGGGCCCAAGGCTTCGCAGTGGGTCAGCGTTGACGGTGCGTCTTCAGGGACGCTGCCTTACGACAACGGGAACGGTCAGCGTGAATTTGACTTCATCATCACCCCCGACGATTCCGTGACCGCCGGTTCGGAAACCGTCATCACCCTCATCGGGAAGGAAAGTCCCACCGCCCCCGTCATTGACGACTGCCAAGCCACCCTACGGGTCATCGTGGGTCAGTCCCGTGCTGCGAGCATCTCCGTGGCCAACGCCTTGCTCTCCAACATCGAACCGGGCAGCAACAAATCAACAACGCTGACGGTGACCAACCAAGGCAACGGCCAGGACAACCTTCGCATCGCCTCCTCCATCGCCCCAACCGGTTGGGCGGTTCAACTTGAGCAGAGCACCGTCTCCGTCGGATCTCGCCACGGCAACGAAAAATCGGTCACGGTCGGTGTGACGGTGCGCGTGCCAACCAACGCCCTCGCCACGGAAGAGATCGAGCTGACCTTCAGCGTCTTGCCTTCCAGCGGAGGTGCGGCGTACGACACCGTTGTCCTTCGCGTCACGGTGGCCGCCGTCCACGCCTTTGACATCGCCACACCGGCGACCGACCAAACCGGCCGGTCCGGGACCGAGGTGCGCTTCCCCATCGACCTCATCAACGAAGGCAACGTTCGGGACACCATCGGTCTCTCGGTCGTCTCTCAAACGGCAAGTCCGGGCTGGGGTGCGAGTTTTGAGAACGAGAACGGCATGCCGTTCACCGACATTGACATCGACCCGAAAGCCACGACCCGCGTCTACCTCGTGGTGAGCATCGACGGCGAGGAAGAGCTTGAGAACTCACGATTGACGGTTCGCGCCCGGAACAAAGACGACCCCAACGGTCAGGACCGTAACAACGACGGCATTCCTGACAACCAACGGCAAGGCGAATTCCTCGCCATCCTGTCGGACCGAGAGTTCTCAATGGACTTGCGCCTTCAGGATACCGACACGGCCACCTCGGCCTCGGTTGTCTTGCCGCCCAGCGGCGAGCAGGTCATTGGGATGTGGGTGAAGAACACCGGTGACGGGTCCGACGATGCGGTGTTCACGCTCTCCGGTCTCGAAGGCATCGCCACCCGCTCGATAACGGCGTACGGCATGCCCGTGACGGGCGAACTCGGCGTGCCCAAAGGCTTCGGCATTTGGGACATCACCAACGCCACCTATCTGCTTGAGGAAAGCGGTCAACCGATTCTTGAATCAACCCAGGACGCTGCAGAGTTGAAAATGCTCGAATTGGGCTTGAGTTTCGACGACTATCGGGCCCAGACCTTCGAAGTCTATGTGGAACTGACGCTGCGGGTGAATCCCGGAGCCCAAACAGGCCAAGGTGGCTTGCTCGAAATCTTGGTGACCAGCATTTCCAACGCTGCCGACCGCAGTGGGTTCGTGGCCGTTTCCCTCGAGGTCAGCATCGTCCATGACCTTGCCTTCGTCGAAGAGGGCGTGCGCCAAGAGCTTGACATCGTTTACGGCCAGAAAGCCGCTGTAAGGGAGATTTCGGTCGTGAACACCGGCAACGTGCGCTCGGAGGTTCGCATCTTTACTTCGGAAAACCTCCGTGGATGGTCCGTTGTCCTCGACAGCGACAACTTGGATTGCACCACCGAGAACACCGACTTGCTTTGCATGCTTGACGAAGGTGAGCGCCTCTACGTGAACGTCACCGTCCGTGCGCCGTACGGGGCCGAGATGGAGGATTTGTACAAGTTCACGGTCTCTGCTGAGCCCACCGAAACCGGGGTCCTCGATCGTCAGAACATCGAGTTTGCCGCCCAGGGCATGCCCGAAGAAGGCGTCCTCGGTTTGTCCTCGACCACGGTCGCTCAAGCCGCTGGAGGTCTGTTCCTTCTGCTGATTTTGGCTGCGCTCATCGCCCGCCGAAAGTGAGCCAAGAGTTCCCCTCGTTTGGCCACGAAACCGAGGCCCTGCGCCGTTACCAGCAGGGGGTTTGAAGACGCCTTGTCTCAAGGTTCCTTGACAACGCTTATTGAGGGGCCTCAAGTCGCAACAAGCAGAGAGCGTATGCGTTCTTAGAAGGTCGACTCATGTCAGGACTCGAATCGGTGCCCAGTGCCTACCTCTCCATTGGTTTCTTGACGGTTGTCGGCATCATCATGCCTCTCACGAATTTCATCATCACCTGGCTGGTTCGGCCCAAAGTGGACCCCGCTCGCCCGCACGTCACCCGCTCGTACCTGCTCGAAGGCTACGAACGGGACCACAGCCTCTACCCACGCCGTTTGACCACCTTTGAGTGCGGCAGTGAGCCCGTTGGAGAAGCCATGATTCAGTTCCACTTCCAGTATTACTGGTATGCCATCATCTTCCTCGTGTTCGACGTGGCGTTCATGTTCCTCGTGCTTGGCGGCATGGTGACGGCGGACGCCACCAGCGGACAAGGCACCACCTCCGTGGCCGATGCGGAGTCCGCTCTGGTCATCCTCGGGACCTTCTTCGCCACGATGTCGCTTGGCGTGTGGTACGTGTTCAGAAAGCGGGGCCGAATTTACATCTGAGGTGAAGTGAATGGCAGGACAACAAGAGAACTACGCAGCCTTCAACAGCCGTGCCCTCGTTGAGATGGTCGGCGACGTCACCGATGAAGCGCTCAAAGCGACGAAGATCAAGCAATTCCTCAGCGTCCTCGCAGGCCGGTACTTCAACTGGGCCGGGCGAAAATCGCTGTTCACGCTTCACTTGGGCATCAAGTGCTGTGCAATCGAGATGGCGGCCGCTGCCACGCCCCGTTTTGACGGCGACCGGTTCGGTGTGCTGTTCCGCTCCTCGCCACGACAATCCGACGTGCTGCTGGTGAACGGCCCCATCACCAAGAAGTTCGCCGACAAGGTGGTCCGCCTTTGGGAGCAAATGCCCGAGCCGAAGTACTGCATCGCCATGGGCGAATGCGCCATCTCGGGCGGCCCCTACTTCCAGTCCTACAACATTCTCGAGGGCGTCGACACCGTCATTCCCGTTGACGTCTACATCCCCGGGTGCCCCCCTCGTCCAGAGGCGCTCATCGACGGCTTTGGCCTGCTTCGTGAGAAGATCATTCGCATCGGTGCTGCACCCAGCAGCGGCCGCAAGGGCGACAAGCCCGTTATCGTCGGGGAGGACTGACCATGGGGATGCGCGTGACCAACGAACAGGCCGATATGGCCGCCGAGGACGCCGTCAAGAAACTCAGCGACCGCTTCGGCAGCGCTGACGTGAAGGCGACCGTCGAACACCACGCCAACGCTCACAAAATGGCCTTTGTACGGGCCCACGTTCCCGCTCAACATTGGACGGCCGTGGCCAAATTCTTGCGATTTGATGCGGCCGTGAACTACTGCTCGATGGTCACGGGAACCCATTTTCCCGAAGGCGGCGCCGACCGAGGTTGGGAGGTTGTGTACCACTTGATGCGCCAACCGGTCACCGACCAAGCGCCCAACACCAACACGGTGCACGTTGCTGAATCGTTGCGCGGTGACGATATCCCGCTCGAATTCGAGGTCGTTATCACGCTCCCTCAAACCGAAACGCCCACCGTGCCCAGCGTTCAAGGAATCTGGGTGGGTGCCGATTGGAACGAGAAGGAGACTTGGGACCTCGTCGGCATTCGCTTCGAAGGCCACGAAAACATGCACCGTGTGCTCAATCCTCACGACAGTCCCGAAGGATTCCATCCGCTGCAAAAGCAGCACAAAATCCGCTACCACGATTTCAACGAAATGTACGACGACGCCCAAGGCTTTGGTCGAAAACCAACCGATGAGGGACGGGTTAAGTGAGGTGAGACGATGGCACAAATGTGGATTACAATGGGCCCCCAGCATCCAATGACGCACGGTCTGTGGACCCTGCGCGTCAAGGTCGACGGCGAAACCGTCGTTGATACCGAAGCCGAACTTGGCTACATCCACCGCGGCGTG